>NZ_FPIX01000019.1:0-107733 GCF_900119205.1 Pseudomonas sp. NFACC16-2
TCAGCGCCGAGCAGTGCCGCCAGCACCAGGGGTTGTTTGCTTCGCGGGTTTGACCCGAGTGAGCTGACGGAACTGTCCTTGTGGCGAGGGGATTTATCCCCGTTGGGCTGCGCAGCAGCCCCCGCCACTTTCCTGATACACCGCGTGGGCAGGTTTGGGGGCGCTTCGCACCCCAGCGGGGATAAATCCCCTCGCCACAGGGTTATGGGTCAAGCAGCCCTCAATTCAGTGCCGCGTCGCAATCCAGATCAGCAACCCCGCCTGGAACATGGCAAAGGCCACCAGGCAGGTGATGGTGAAGCGCAGGCCGGCGTCTTCGCGCTTGAACTTGGTGACCTTTTCTTCCTGCTGCTTGAGTTTGACTTCCTGTTCCGCCAGGTTCTGCTCGGCCTGTTGCAGCATCTGCGCCGCTTCAAGGATTTCCACGAACTGCAGCTTCTCGGTGTTCCAATCCCCGAGCAGATCGCCAACGTGGGTTGGCTTGACGCTGCCCTTGAGGTGCTGGGCGTCGGCATAGACCACCTCGAAACCCTGGGCCTTGAGAAAGCGGTCGCGGCGCAGGCGAGTGTCTTCGTTCAGGGCGTCCTTGTTATCCAGGTCGGTGCCGTGCACCTGGTAGGCCGACCAGCGTTTCTTGGCCCAGGTAATGCCCTGGGCCGCCAGGAAACGGCCGATGCCACGGTTGGACGGCTCGACTTGCAGGTTGTCCGGGGAAAAAAACAAGCGTTTCTCGACGTGGTCCGCCCAGACGTCCAAGTGGTTCTGTTCCTTGCGCACGCGCTGGTTCGGCAACTGGATGCTCATGCGCAGCAGGCTGCGTTCCTTGCTGTGGCGCTCGGCATAGCTGAACTCGACAAACCGCAATGGCCGCGCACCGGTGGCGCGGTCGGTCTTGAGCGGCGCCAGGCGGAGCATCTTGTGATGCTCGGTATGCACGTCGGCCCACGGCAGTTCCACCGCAGACGAGGCGGGGGCTTCGGCAGCGGTGTCGGGGGAAGCTTGAGTTTCAGTCATAACGGCAAAATCCTGTCCAGGCCGGCGGGTCGGTAGCCATTGCGCTATCCGACACCGGGTTATCGGCTGTTTTTGCCAGTACTGAAGCTAAATCGACTAAAACCGCCTAACGGGCGGCTAACGAGTCAATAAAACGCAAAATCCGCGTACCCAGCTCGGCCGCCAGGGGCAGGTTGGGATCCTTGTAGGAGGCCAGTTGCTGTTTCACGTCGTTGGGCACGATGCGCATCACGTGGTTCATACCCTCGATCAGCGCCAATTCAGCGTCGGGCTTGGCGGCTTTCAACTGCCTGGCGTCATCGACGCTGACCTGGATATCGTTGCTGCCCTGGATGATCAAGGCAGGCATCTTCAATGCCGCAAAGGCCCGGGCCGGGTCCTGGCGGAACAACGAGATCAGGTAGGGCTGTACGCTGGGGCGGAAAATGACCAGCAACTGCGCCGGCACGTTATCGTCGGGCCGACCGGCCTTGAGGCTGTCGAGCAGCTCGTTGCTGCGCAACATCAGCGGCGGTGGCAAGCGGTTGCTCAATTGTTGACGCAGCACCTGGTCGATCGGCCTGGCGCTGCCAGACAACGAAATCACCGCCGCCGCGTTGGCCTGGGGCGCGGCGAGGCTGGCGATCAACGCGCCTTCGCTGTGGCCCAGCAAGATCAATGGGCCAAGGCGCGGATCGGCGGCGAGCTTGTGGCTCCAGGCCACGGCATCGGCCACATAGGCCTCGACGCTCAGGTTGCGCTCGTCCGGGGTCGCCGCGAGGCTGGCGGCCACCCCACGCTTGTCATAGCGTACGCTGGCGATGTTGTGCCTGGCCAGGACCCAGGCCAGGCGCTTGAGGCTGTCGTTGCGTCCGCCGTCGGGGTTGTTTCCGTCGCGATCCGTAGGACCTGACCCGGAGATGATCAGGACAACCGGCACCGGCGTGTCGGACTTGGGCAGCAACAAGGTACCGAAAAGCTCACCGCTGCCTGTATCGAGGCTGATGGGGCGTTGCAGCACCGTGGCCTGGACTAGGCCGGGAAGCAGGCCGGTAAACAGGGTAAGACTCAAGGCAAGCACTCTTAACATCATCACGCCATTAGTTGCGAAGGTGCCGGTTGGACTGGTGGCCGCCGATAAGGTTCGAGGATGAACTACGCGGGGAGCCTGCGTATACTGGCGCCCATTACGAATCCAAGGTTGAGTCTCTCAGCGATTTCACGGAGCACCCTGCATGTCCGGCAATACCTACGGCAAGCTGTTCACTGTCACCACAGCGGGCGAAAGCCATGGCCCGGCGTTGGTCGCCATTGTCGACGGCTGCCCGCCGGGCCTGGAGATTTCCCTGGACGACCTGCAGCGTGACCTGGACCGCCGCAAGCCCGGCACCAGCCGCCACACCACCCAGCGCCAGGAAGCCGATGAAGTCGAAATCCTCTCTGGCGTGTTCGAAGGGCGCACCACCGGCTGCGCCATCGGCCTGTTGATCCGCAACACCGACCAGAAGTCCAAGGACTACTCGGCCATCAAGGATCTGTTCCGCCCGGCCCACGCCGACTACACCTACCATCACAAATACGGTGAGCGCGACTACCGTGGCGGCGGTCGCAGCTCGGCGCGGGAAACCGCCATGCGCGTGGCGGCCGGGGCGATTGCCAAGAAGTACCTGGCCAGCCAGGGCATCGTCATCCGTGGCTACATGAGCCAGTTGGGCCCCATCGAAATCCCGTTCAAGACCTGGGACTCGGTGGAGCAGAACGCCTTCTTCTGCCCCGACCCGGACAAGGTGCCGGAACTCGAGGCCTACATGGATCAACTGCGCCGGGACCAGGATTCGGTCGGTGCGAAGATCACCGTGGTCGCCGAAGGGGTGATGCCGGGCCTGGGCGAGCCGATCTTCGACCGCCTCGACGCCGAACTGGCCCACGCGCTGATGAGCATCAACGCAGTGAAGGGCGTGGAGATCGGCGCCGGTTTCGCCTGTGTCGCCCAGCGCGGCACCGAGCACCGTGACGAACTGACTCCGCAAGGTTTCCTCAGCAACAATGCCGGCGGCATCCTCGGCGGCATTTCCTCGGGCCAGCCAATCGTGGCGCACCTGGCCTTGAAACCGACGTCCAGCATCACCACGCCGGGCCGCTCCATCGACATCCATGGCAACCCGGTGGACGTCATCACCAAGGGCCGTCATGACCCGTGCGTCGGCATCCGTGCCACGCCCATCGCCGAGGCGATGATGGCCATCGTGCTGATGGATCACCTGCTGCGTCATCGCGGCCAGAACGCCGACGTTCGCGTCAGCACCCCGGTGCTGGGGCAGCTTTGATGGTCTGCCTGCCAGCCGCCGTGGCCTGACGACCATGGCGGCACTGCCGTACTGGCGGCTCTCCAGTTTCTATCTGTTCTATTTCGCGCTGCTCGGTTCGACGGCGCCGTTCCTGGCGCTGTATTTCGATCACCTGGGGTTCAATGCGGCGCGCATCGGCGAGCTGGTGGCGATTCCCATGCTGATGCGCTGTGTGGCGCCGAACATCTGGGGCTGGCTGGGGGATTACACCGGCCGGCGCCTGGCGATCGTGCGGTTTGGCGCGATCTGCACGCTGCTGGCCTTCTCGCTGATCTTCATCGATAAAAGCTACGCCTGGCTGGCGATGGTCATGGCGCTGCATGCGTTCTTCTGGCACGCGGTGTTGCCGCAGTTCGAAGTCATCACCCTGGCCCATCTGGGCGGGCAGGCCTCGCGCTACAGCCAGATCCGCCTGTGGGGTTCCATCGGCTTTATCATCACCGTGGTCGTGCTCGGCCGCTTGTTCGAATGGCTGAGCCTGGACATCTATCCGGTGGCGCTGGTGCTGATCATGGCCGGCATCGTGCTCGCCAGCTTCTGGGTGCCCAATGCCCAGCCATTGCAGGGGCCGCGCATCGTGGGGGAGGGGTTCCTACGGCAACTGCGCAACCCTGGCGTGCTGGCGTTCTATACCTGTGTGGGCCTGATGCAGGTGAGTCACGGGCCGTATTACACCTTCCTGACCTTGCACCTCGAACACCTGGGCTACAGTCGCGGGTTGATCGGCCTGCTCTGGGCCCTCGGCGTGGTGGCGGAAGTTCTGGTCTTCCTGCTGATGAGCCGGATCCTGACGCGGTTTTCCGTGCGCCGGGTGCTGCTGGCGAGCTTCCTGCTGGCGGCGTTGCGCTGGTTGTTGTTGGGCTCGCTGGCCGAATTCCTCTGGGTATTGTTGTTCGCCCAGGTGCTGCACGCGGCGACCTTCGGCAGCTTTCACGCCGCTGCCATCCATTTCGTGCAACGCAGCTTCGGGCCTCGCCAGCAAGGCCAGGGGCAGGCGCTGTATGCGGCGTTGGCCGGCACGGGTGGGGCCCTGGGCGCATTGTATTCCGGCTATAGCTGGAACGCCTTGGGTGCCAGTTGGACGTTCAGTCTCGCCAGCCTCGCGGCTTTCGCGGCAGCCGTTATCATTGCCACACGTATGCAAGAGGACCGGCCATGAGCCTTCGAACCGTTAATTTGCTGGAGCCTTTGTCATGAGCAGCCTGTCCGTCTATCACGTTTCGAGCCCTGACATCCCGAACAAGGTGTTGACCCACGTCGAGGACATTGCCGCGACCCTGGCCGAACAAGGTATTCACTTTGCCCGTTGGGAGGCGGCGGTGAAAATCCAGCCGGGTGCCAGTGAAGAAGACATCATTGCGGCTTACCAGGCTCAGATCGATGGGTTGATGACTGAGCGGGGTTATGTTGAGGTCGATGTTGTCAGTGTCAGCAGCGATCACCCGGAACAGGCTGGGGAGCTCGATGAGTATCGCCATAGCCAGGATGAAGTGCGATTTTTCGTTGCTGGTCGTGGCTTGTTTAACCTGCACGTTGGGGATTATGTCTATGCGGTGCTGTGTGAAAGGAGCGACTTGATAACGGTGCCGGCTGGTATGCCGCATTGGTTTGACATGGGGGAGCGGCCGCATTTCGTTACGATTCGTTTGTCTGGTGATTTGCAGGGGTTGGTGGCTGAGGTTACGGGGGATGATATTGCTCGCCGGTTTCCTCGCTTGGAAGACTGACCTGCGTGGGTGGTGCCGTGAGGTTTTTGGGGTGTGTATATCCATTGCTGCGCAACCGTCAGCAGCCATTACCGAAGAAACGGATATAACGACCAAAACCAAAAGCGGACTCGCCCAAAAGAAGCCCCAAAAAAAACGGCGCTTCCCATTTCTGAAAGAAGCGCCGTTTTTTCAAGCAAGCAGCCCCGCGTTTTTCCAGCAGGCTCAAGCGCTATGATAAGTCGGCAAAGCAAACCGATGTTGGCTCTGCAGCAAGGTGATCTGTGGCAACTCGCTAGCCTGTTCAGCCAGGTCACGACGAATCGCGCTGATCGCCCAGGACAACTGATCCCCAGCGTGCAACTGAGCATAGGAAATCGTGCGTTTGAACAGCTTGCCGTCGCTATTACGCAAGGTCAGCAGAATGCCGCCATCGGGGCGGGGCTGGGTGGTCACTTCGTAGTTGGAAAACAGGGACGCAAACTTTTCTTGAATCATGTTCATAGTTGACTGCTCCATGGTATGGCAAACCGTGGAGGGGAGGTTGCACTGTCTGTGCCAGCATTTGGATTTGTATAAAATCCTTTAAAAACAAGTAGTTATGTTTTTACTGTATTTTTTATTTCGTGCATCTTGCATGAATAGCCATCGTGCATCCTGCATTTTGCGTGGTCGGGCAATGATTTTTGGAACCAAATCGTTTTGCGGCGCTCACGCTTCGCCTGTCTCGGGCAGCGGATACAAAACATTGCAAAAACCGCATGTACAGCGCCGCAATCGCCGGCGTACTTTCGAGCCCAATCATCTGCTGCCCATAACAAGAACCGAGACCACGAGGTCGAACGGGGAAGATCACCATGAGTCGTACACCCAGCGACGCGATTACCTGGGGCATGATGCTGCGCAAGCTGCCTGCCATTGCCAAAGCCGTCCCCCGGATCGTCAAAGGCATGAAGCAGGCCAACGTCCAGGACCCGACCCAGCCTTGCGGCCTGGGCTGGTGTTTCGAACAGGCCACGCAACGCAATCCCCAGGGCCCGGCACTGCTGTACGGCGAGACGGTGTTGAGTTATGCACAGGTCAACGCGCAGGCCAATCGCATCGCCCATTACCTGCTGGCCCAAGGCATCGGCAAGGGCGATTGCGTGGCGATGTTCATCGAGAACCGGCCGCAGCTGCTGATCAGCGTGCTGGCGATGGCCAAGGTTGGCGCGGTCAGTGCCATGCTCAACACCTCGCAAACCGGCGATGCGCTGGTGCACAGCCTGGCCTTGGTCAACCCGGTCGCGGTGGTGGTCGGGGATGAACGGGGCGCGGCCTTCAACGACATACGCGCGCGAACCACTCTGTCGAGCAGCAGGACCTGGTGGCTGGCGGATCAGGACTGCGCCGATACCCCGTCCCATGCACCGTCCGGTTTCATCGACCTGATGGCTGGCAGCGAGGATTACCCAAGCGATAATCCGGCATGCAGCCAACAGGTGTTCTGCAACGACCCGTGTTTTTATCTCTACACCTCGGGTACCACCGGCCTGCCCAAGGCTGGGGTGTTTCGCCATGGTCGCTGGATGCGCACGTCCACCAGCTTCGGCCTGATCGCCTTGGACATGCAGCCCGACGATGTCGTGTATTGCACGTTGCCGCTGTACCACGCCACCGGCCTGTGCGTGTGCTGGGGCGCGGCGATCTGTGGGGCATCGGGGTTCGCGATTCGGCGCAAGTTCAGCGCCAGTCAGTTCTGGAGCGACGTGCGCCGTTACCGGGCGACCACGCTGGGGTATGTCGGTGAGTTGTGCCGCTACCTGATCGACCAGCCTGCCGCGGCCGATGACCGTCACCACGGCGTGAAGAAAATGATCGGCAACGGTCTGCGGCCCGGGGCCTGGTCGACCTTCAAGACCCGGTTTGGCATCGACCATATCTGTGAGCTGTATGCCGCCAGCGACGGCAATATCGGTTTCACCAACATCCTGAATTTCGACAACACCATCGGGTTTTCCCTGATGGGCTGGGAGCTGGTGCAGTACGACCATGCCAGCGGCCTGCCGCTGCGCAACCTGCAAGGTCGCATGCAAAAAGTGCCCAGGGGCCAACCGGGCCTGTTGCTGGCGCGCATCGACGAGAAGGCGCCGCTGGATGGCTACACCGATCAGGCCTTGACCGAAAAAGCCATCTGCCGGGATGTCTTTGTCCCGGGCGACCGTTACTTCAATACCGGAGACCTGTTGCGCAACATTGGTTTCGGGCATGGGCAGTTCGTTGATCGCCTCGGCGACACCTATCGCTGGAAAGGCGAAAACGTCTCCACCACGGAAGTCGAAAATGTGCTGCTGCAGCATCCGCAGGTGGCCGAGGCGGTGGCTTATGGCGTGGAGATCAACGGCACCAATGGCCGTGCCGGCATGGCGGCAATCACCCCGTCCGAATCCCTGGCGACCCTGGACTTCAGCGAGTTGTTGCAGTTTTTGCAAGGCAAGCTGCCTGCCTATGCCGTGCCACTGTTCCTGCGCATCAAGGTGAAAATGGACACCACCGGCACCTTCAAGTACCAGAAGACCCGACTCAAGGCCGAAGCATTCGATCCATGCGTTACCGGGGATGAGCCGGTCTACGCCTGGCTGCCGGGCACCGATACTTACGTGCGGGTGGATCGGCAGCTGGCAGTTCGAATTCAGGGCGGACAATTGCGTTATTGATTCTGGCTATGACAGGCACAGTGAAAAAAGGGATGACAGCGCCCGGGTCCCTCGGGAAACTAGCCGCTTTGCGAAGAGCCGAGTGGAGTTTCCCATGTCCGATACAAGCCGCCAGATGACCCCGGAAGAGGCTGCGGAGTTTGCCGAGCAAGTGTTCAACGTCGCACGCCAGGGCGATGCGGCCATGATGGCTGCGTTGCTGAGCAAGGGCCTGCCGCCCAATCTGCGTAACCACAAGGGCGACACCTTGTTGATGCTGGCCGCTTACCACGGTCATGTGGAAACGGTGAAAGTATTGCTGGAGCACAAGGCCGATCCGGAAATCCGCAACGACAACGGCCAGAGCCCGATTGCCGGCGCGGCGTTCAAGGGCGACCTGGCCGTGGTTTCGGCGTTGGTGGATGGCGGCGCGCAAGTGGAAGGTGCCTCCTTCGATGGTCGTACTGCGCTGATGATGGCCGCGATGTTCAACCGCGTGGAAATCGTCGACTACCTGATCGGTAAAGGCGCCGACCCGAAAGCCAAGGATGCCAACGGCGTCTCGGCTCTGGATGCCGCCAGGACCATGGGCGCGGTGGACACCACGGCGCAGTTGGAAAAGATGTTGGGCTGATCTTCCTCCGGGGCCGTGATCCTGGAGTGACATTGCTCTTGTGGCGAGGGGATTTATCCCCGCTGGGGCGCGAAGCGGCCCTAAAACCTGACAACTCGGTGTGGCAAGCTGTCTTTAGGGCTGCTTCGCAGCCCAGCGGGGATAAATCCCCTCGCCACAAAAGCTCCGGGGCCACAGGTTCCTGACTCGACCGATGTGATGCGTTATCCTGCCCGCCCTCAAGACACCCTTCGCCACAGGATCCACCCCATGAAAGCCGCACTCGTCGAACTCATCAGCAAAATCAGCTCCGGCTGCCTCGGCGAGGCGGACATTGCGAAAATCGCTGACGAGGCGGCCCAGGCTTACGCCGATCCGACGGCTTTCCTGGGGGCCAACCCCGATATCAACTACGACGACACGTTCCCGATCCCGTTGGGTGAGTGGGTAGTGGTGGGCAGCCTGCCGGACACCGTGCTGTTCCAGGCCGACACCTACGTGGACCTGTTCGAACAGATCGTCGCCTCGTTCGGCCCCGGCGTGGCGTTCAACCTCAAGCCCAAGCAGCTGGCGAAAACCGAAGCCCTGACCGCGCTAAACCGCATCCAGATCCAGATGAGCAGCCTGAACAAGGAAAACGGCGGCTACGTACTGATGAACTTCAGCCAATTGCTCGACGATGAATTGCAAATGGTGTTGGTGTACGGCAACGATGTACCGCGTGTGCTGGAACTGTGTGCTGAAGTCGGCATCGCCGCGGCGCCCTCCCTGGAAGCCCTCAAGGTCGCGGTCCACGTCTGAAGCAATAAAACGGAACCCTTGCCAGGGGCCCGCTATCCTAAGTGTGCACACCACCATTTGGGAGCGACACCATGGGTTCCACTTTCAACGGCCTGGTCGGCCTGATCATCCTGGCGCTCGATATCTGGGCGATCATCAACGTACTCAAGAGTGGCGCGGAAACCGGGATGAAAATCCTCTGGGTGTTGCTGATCCTGCTGTTGCCGGTACTGGGCCTGATCATCTGGGCGATTGCCGGGCCGCGTGGCAACGTGCGGATTTGACACGCTCCACCAAAAAGCCCGGGCGCTGAAGGCGACCGGGCTTTTTCATGCGTGGGGTATTCAGGCCGTAGCCAGGGACGGCTTGCGCGAGGTACTCAAGAAGCGCAGCAAGGCCAACAGCGGGAAGGCGCTGCCGACGATCACCACCCACAACCAGCCGCCGTTTTCGTACACCGCACTGGCAATCGATGAGCCGAAAGCGCCACCGACGAAGATGCTGGTCATGTACAGCGCATTCAGCCGGCTGCGACTCTTGGCATCGAGGGCATAGATGGTGCGTTGACCCAGGACCATGTTCATCTGCACACAGAAATCCAGGACCACGCCGGTCACCGCCAGGCCGATCACGCTGTAGAACGGATGGATGAATGTCGGCAGGAAACTCAGGCTGGCGAACAGCATCGCCAGCAGCGAGGCGATGCGGGTATGGCCGGCATCCGCCAGGCGACCGGCGATGGGCGCGGCGATGGCGCCAATGGCACCGACCAGGGCGAACAAGGCGATTTCAGTCTGGGACAGGCCATGGTTGCGTGACAGTTCCAGCGGCACGGCGGTCCAGAACAGACTGAACGTGGCGAACATGCAGGCCTGGTAGAACGCCCGTTGCCGCAACAGCGGTTGTTGACGCAGCAGGGTGCCGAGCGAGCCCAGCAGTTGGCCATAAGAGGCGCTATGGTCGGGCTGGCGCTTGGGCACGGTCAGTGCCAGGACGACGCTGATGGCGGCCATCAACGCGGCGGCGATGATGAACATGGCCCGCCAGCCGAAGTGATCGGCCACGATGCTGGAGACCGGCCGCGCCAGCAGGATTCCCAGCAACAGGCCACCCATGATCCCACCCACGACCCGCCCCCGGGATTCCTCTGGAGCCAGGTGCGCGGCCAGCGGAATCAGGACTTGCACCGACACCGAGCTAAACCCCACCAACAGCGAAACCAGCAGGAATACGTTCGGTTGATCGGTGAACGCTGCCCCTAACAAACTGGCGATCGCCACCATGGTAGTGATGATCATCAGCCGACGGTTTTCCAGCAAGTCCCCCAGTGGCACCAGGAAAAACAGGCCCAAGGCATAACCGATCTGTGTCAGCGAGACGATCAGGCTGGCCATGGTGCTGCTCAAGCCGACGTCGGGTGCGATCAGTTCGATGATGGGTTGGGCGTAGTAGATGTTGGCGACGATGGCGCCGCAGCAGAAGGCGAAGAGCAGGACCATGCCGCGGGTCAGGGCGCTGCCGGGCGAGGTAGGTGAATGAGCACTCATGGCAATCTCGTCGATCAATTGAAAGGATGGCGTGAGGCTAAAGACTTGCAGGGCTCAGGAACAGGCTTTGCGGCTGATATCAGACATGCTTGCGGTTGATGATGAACTCATCGGGAGCGCGCTGGCGCTGTCTTTGTGGCGAGGGGATTTATCCCCGTTGGGCTGCGAAGCAGCCCCCAAATGCAGCCGACGCGATTTGTCTGAAACACAGCAGTGTCCGATTTTAGGACTGCTGCGCAGCCCAGCGGGGATAAATCCCCTCGCCACAGGACCGCGCATGACTCATTTGTTTTCTTACTGGCCGCTATAGACCTGGTCGAAAATCCCACCGTCATTGAAGTGAGTCTTCTGCACCGTGCGCCAGTCGCCGAAGGTTTTTTCCACCGACAGGAAGTCCACTTTCGGGAAGCGGTCGGTGTATTTGGCCAGTACCGCCGGGTCCCGTGGGCGCAGATAGTTGGCGGCGGCGATTTCCTGGCCTTCGGGCGACCACAGGTACTTGAGGTAGGCCTCGGCGGCTTCGCGGGAGCCTTTTTTCTCGACAACCTTGTCGACCACGCTGACCGGCGGCTCGGCCTCGGCGGAAACGCTCGGGTAGATCACTTCGAACTGGTCGCGGCCGAATTCGCGGGCGATCATTTCTGCTTCGTTTTCAAAGGTCACCAGCACGTCGCCGATCTGGTTGGTCATGAACGTGGTCGTCGCGGCGCGGCCGCCGGTGTCCAGTACCGGCGCCTGCTTGAACAGTTTGCCGACGAAGGCCTTGGCCTTGTTCTCGTCACCGCCATTTTTCAGCACGTAACCCCAGGCCGACAGGTAGGTGTAGCGACCGTTGCCGGAGGTTTTCGGGTTGGGCACGATCACCTGTACACGGTCCTTGAGCAGGTCGGGCCAGTCTTTCAAGGCTTTCGGGTTGCCTTTGCGCACGATGAACACCGTGGCCGAGGTGAACGGCGCGCTGTTGTTCGGCAGGCGGGTGGCCCAGTTCTCGGGCACCAGTTTGCCGTTGTCCGCCAGGGCATTGATGTCGGTGGCCATGTTCATGGTGATGACATCCGCTGGCAGCCCGTCGATCACCGAGCGTGCCTGCTTGCTGGAGCCGCCGAACGACATCTGCACGGTGATGTTTTCGTTGTGCTCGGCCTGCCAGTGTTTCTGGAAGGCAGCGTTGTAGTCCTTGTAGAAATCGCGCATCACGTCGTAGGAAACGTTGAGCAGGGTCGGGGCGGCGTGGGCCAGGCTGCCAAAGGTCAGGCCGGCGGCGAGAAGGGAGGCGCCAAAGAAGTTCTTCACTGCGAATTCCTTTTTATCAACGGGGGTTCCGGGCAATTAGCCAGCACACTAGCTGCAAGCCTATAGACCTTCAAGCATCAAAAAGTGCTTTGCTTATTCCAATTTCTTAAACAGCGCATTGCCACAACGGGAGCAGAAAGCGGCGCCGTGTTCGTGGTTGTTTTTGCTGCACACCGGGCAATCGTGCTGGAGCTGGTCACCGCGCATGGCGGTGGCCAGTTCAGCCGTGAAAATACCCGTCGGCACAGCGATGATCGAATAGCCGGTAATCATTACCAGGGATGACACCACCTGGCCCAGCGGCGTCTTGGGCACGATGTCGCCGAAGCCCACAGTGGTGAGTGTCACGATCGCCCAATAGATGCCCTTGGGAATGCTGGTAAAGCCATGCTCGGGGCCTTCGATGACGTACATCAGCGTGCCGAAGACGGTCACCAGGGTCGAGACGCTGACCAGGAACACGATGATTTTCTGCTTGCTCCCCCGCAGCGCCGCCATCAGGTAGTTGGCTTGCTTGAGGTAAGGACTGAGCTTGAGCACGCGGAAAATCCGTAGCATGCGGATGATCCGAATGATCAGCAGGTATTGGGCATCGCTGTAGTACAGCGCCAGGATCCCCGGCACGATCGCCAGCAGGTCCACCAGCCCGTAGAAACTAAAGGCATAGCGTAGCGGCTTGGGCGAGCAGTACAGGCGCAGGCCGTACTCGACGATGAAGACGAAGGTGAAGCCCCACTCGATACCGGCCAGCAGGGCCGCGTAGTTTTTATGCACGCTGTCGATGCTGTCGAGCATCACGATCACCAGGCTGGCGAGGATGATCAACAGCAAGGTGCTATCGAAGCGCCGACCGGCGACGGTGTCGGACTGGAAAATGATTACGTAGAGGCGTTCGCGCCAGTTGTTGCTGCTTTGCATAATCGTCGCCTGAACCGGAATCAGCGAAGCCTAGGGCGATTGCCCTGCAGAGCGCAAGGCGTGCTGTCGAGGCTGGCCTGGCGCCACGCCCGGTCGGTGGCCTGGATCAACCAGCACGCGAGGATGAACGGTGCCGTCAGGGGAGGCAGGCCGAGGGCGATAAAACCTGGGGTAAGCATGACCGTCAGGAGAATGCCCGCCAGTGGCAGCCAGGCTTGGCGGCGCTGTTGGCTGAGGGCCAGCGCCACCAACACCGGGTTGTAGCCACCCAGCCCGCAAAGGGCGGTTGCGTTGTCATGTTGCGACAAGGTGAAGGCCAGGCCGACGGCGGAAGCGAACAATGCCCAAGCGCCGGCGCGCCGGTTGGCCAGCAGCAGGCCGGCTGCGATCAGCGCCCCCGCCGCTGGGTGGCCGAGAAACATGACCTGGCCCAGCCCACTCAAATGCGCGGCCAGCAGGTTGGGTACTGTCATTTCAATCGAGGTGGTTGAGAGCGGCGGCGGGGTGAAACTCATCAGCAGCCAAGCCAACCCTACAAAAGGCGCAGTGTAGGCGGGCAGGCATCGAGGGCCTCGGCTGCGCTTGAGCCACTGCTGGGTCAACATTGCGCTGAGACCGCCTGCGGCGATGATCAACGGCGGCAACAGGACGGACCAGGGCAACGCGAGGCTCAGTAGCAAGCCCAGCAGGATGCCGTTGTAACTGAACAGCCCGGCTTGCCGGTCGGCCTTGGCGTAACCGCGTCGCTGGGCCGTGAGCAATCCGGCCACCCCGCCCAGTAACGCGCCGCCGAACAGGGCCGGCGCAGTGAGCAGGATCGCCAGCAGGCACAGCAGGCCGCACAACGGATGGCGTTGGAGGAAGACTTGACTGAAGCCGTTGAGCAGGGCGGTGGCCCAGTCGGGGCAGTGGGTGTTGGAGAAAGGGTTGGGCATGATGGATCGCAGATAAGAGAGCACTGTGGCGAGGGAGCTTGCTCCCGCTCGGTTGCGTCGCAACCGTCAAAAAGAGGGGCCGCTGCGCAGCCCAGCGGGAGCAAGCTCCCTCGCCACAGAAAATTAGATCAACGTCTCAATGCGCAGCGAATCGACCGACCCGCAGCTTCGGGCCTTATCAGGCGTCATGTTTGGGGTTCTCGAGGATCAGGATGGCGCGAAAGTCGTTGACGTTGGTGCGGGTTGGTTCGGTGACGATCAGCGCATCCAGGGCGGCGAAGTAGCCGTAGCCATTGTTGTTGTCCAACTCGTCGCTGGCGCACAGGCCCAGCGCGGCGGCGCGGCGATAACTGTCCGGGGTCATGAGGGCGCCGGCGTTGTCTTCGGAACCGTCGATGCCGTCGGTGTCGCCGGCCAGCGCATAGATGCCAGGATGACCCTTGAGGCTGTCGGTCAGGCTCAGCAGGAATTCTGCATTGCGCCCGCCACGACCGTCGCCGCGCACGGTGACGGTGGTTTCGCCACCGGAGAGGATCACGCACGGTGCTGCCAGCGGCTGGCCGTGCAGGGCGATTTGCCGGGCAATGCCGGCGTGGACTTTCGCCACCTCCCGGGATTCGCCTTCCAGGTCGCCGAGGATCAATGGGCTGAAACCGGCCTGGCGCGCCTTCACCGCAGCGGCTTCCAGGGATTGCTGGGGACGGGCGATCAATTGGAAGTGGTTGCGGGCCAGGCTCGGGTCGCCGGGCTTGACGGTTTCTGACGCGGGGTTGTGCAACCAGTTGCGCACCGAGGGCGGCACCTCGATCTGGTAGCGCTGGAGAATCGCCAGGGCTTCGGCCGAGGTGCTGGGGTCGGCCACGGTGGGGCCGGAGGCGATGACCGTGGCAAGATCGCCGGGCACATCTGATATCGCGTAGGTGTACACCGTCGCCGGCCAGCAGGCCTTGCCCAGGCGCCCGCCCTTGATCGCCGAGAGGTGCTTGCGCACGCAATTCATCTCGCCGATGGTCGCGCCGGATTTGAGCAGGGCTTTGTTGATCGATTGCTTGTCGGCCAGGGTGATGCCTTCGGCGGGCAGGGCCAGCAGGGCAGAACCGCCGCCGGACAGCAGGAAGATTACCCGGTCGTCTTTGCTGAGGTTGCTGACCATTTCCAGCACCCGCTGGGCCACGGCCAAGCCGGCGGCGTCAGGCACCGGGTGGGCGGCTTCCACTACTTCGATTTTCTGGCAGGGCGCGCCATGGCCGTAGCGGGTCACCACCAGGCCAGACACTTCGCCTTGCCAGCAGCGCTCGACCACTTGCGCCATGGCTGCCGCGGCCTTGCCAGCACCGATGACGATCACCCGGCCGCTGCGATCGCCGGGCAGGTAGCGTTCAAGGACGTGTTGCGGATGGGCCGCGTCGATGGCTGTGGCAAACAGCTCGCGCAGCAGTTGTTGCGGATCGACCGACATGGCGGGCTCCCGGTTTTTATTATTGGCTGAAGCGACTCGGTTATCTGTGGGAGCGAGCAAGCACGCTCCCACATGGGGAGTGCAGGGCTTACTTATTTGTCGCGAATGGAGAAATTGGCCATATGCTCCAACCCCTTGATCAACGCCGAGTGATCCCAGTTGCTGCCACCGATGGCCGCGCAGGTGCTGAATACTTGTTGGGCGTTGGCGGTATTGGGCAGGTTGATGTTCAGTTCCTTGGCGCCTTGCAGGGCCAGGTTCAGGTCCTTCTGGTGCAGGCTGATGCAAAAGCCCGGGTCGAAGGTGCCCTTGATCATGCGTTCGCCGTGCACTTCGAGGATCTTCGACGAAGCGAAACCGCCCATCAGCGCTTCACGGACCTTGGCCGGGTCGGCTCCGTTTTTCGAGGCGAACAGCAACGCTTCGGCCACCGCCTGGATGTTCAGGGCGACGATGATCTGGTTCGCCACTTTGGCGGTCTGGCCATCGCCGTTGCCGCCCACCAGGGTGATGTTCTTGCCCATGGCCTGGAACAGCGGCAAGGCGCGCTCGAAGGCGGCGCTATCGCCACCGACCATGATGCTCAGGGTTGCGGCCTTGGCACCGACTTCACCACCGGAGACCGGGGCATCGAGGTATTGCGCGCCTTTTTCATTGATCTTCGCCGCGAAGGCCTTGGTGGCTGTGGGGGAGATCGAGCTCATGTCGATCACCACCTTGCCCGCGCCCACGCCCGCCGCCACGCCATCGGCTCGGAACAGCACGTCGTCGACCTGCGGCGTATCCGGGACCATGACGATGATGAACTCGGCTTCCTGGGCCACTTCCTTCGGGTTGGCCAACGCCACCGAGCCACCGGCCAGCAGGTCGGCTGGAGCCACGTCGTGGTGCTGGGACAGGAACAGGCTGTGCCCGGCCTTTTGCAGGTTCAGTGCCATGGGGTGGCCCATGATGCCGGTGCCGATGAATCCGATTTTAGCCATGGAAAAATCCTCTTGTTGTTGGATGTCCCGGTGTCTCTGGGTTCGGTGTCCCTGTGGCGAGGGAGCTTGCTCCCGCTGGGTCGCGAAGCGGCCCCAGAAATCGTGCCGGGTGAAATCATGCGTCTGCTTCGCAGCCGAGCGGGAGCAAGCTCCCTCGCCACAAAAGCTCGCGCGGGATCAGATCGCGTTATGGGTTTTAAGCCAGCCCAGGCCGGCTTCGGTGGTGGTCAGCGGCTTGTATTCACAGCCGATCCAACCCGTGTAGCCGATGCGGTCCAGGTGTTCGAACAGGAAGCGGTAGTTGATCTCGCCCGTACCTGGCTCGTTGCGCCCCGGGTTGTCCGCCAGTTGCACGTGGTTGATCTCGCCCAGGTGCGCCGACAGGGTCCGGGCCAGGTCACCTTCCATGATCTGCATGTGGTAGATGTCGTATTGCAGGAACAGGTTGGCGCTGCCCACCTGCTCGCGGATCGACAGGGCCTGGGTGGTGTTGTTCAGGTAGAAGCCGGGAATGTCGCGGGTGTTGATGGCTTCCATCACCAGCTTGATGCCTTTGGCCTGCAGCTTCTCGGCGGCGTATTTCAGGTTGGCGACGAAGGTTTTTTCCACCAGGGTTTCACTGCAGTCCTGCGGGCGAATCCCCGACAGGCAGTTGACCTGGGTGTTGCCCAGCACCTGGGCGTAGGCGATTGCCAGGTCGACACCGGCGCGGAATTCCTCGACCCGGTCCGGCAGGCAGGCAATGCCGCGCTCGCCCTTGGCCCAGTCACCGGCCGGCAGGTTGAACAGCACCTGGGTCAGGCCGTTGGCGTCGAGCAGGGCCTTGAGTTCGGCGCAGCTGTAGTCGTAGGGGAACAGGTATTCGACGCCACTGAACCCGGCCTTGGCGGCGGCTTCGAAACGGGCGAGGAAATCCTGCTCGGTGAACAGCATGGACAGGTTGGCGGCGAAACGCGGCATGGTGGTCTCCTGTAAATATAAGGTTGGTTCTGATTGTTCCCTCGCTCTGCGTGGGAATGCCTCTGGGGACGCTCCGCGTTCCGCTTTGGGACGCAGAGCGTCCCAGGCTGCATTCCCACGCAGAGCGTGGGAACGATCAACGTCAGCACTCAATCGAGCAACGAAATGGCGGTCGGTGCATCGTTGCCCACCAGCGCCAGATCTTCAAACTCATTGACGGCGTTGATCTCGGTGCCCATGGAAATGTTGGTTACCCGTTCCAGGATAATCTCGACGATCACCGGCACCTTGAACTCCTCGATCATTTTCTCGGCCTGGCGCAGTGCCGGCGCGATCTGACTCGGTTCGAACACCCGCAGCGCCTTGCACCCCAGGCCCTCGGCCACGGCAATGTGGTCCACGCCATAGCCGTTGAGCTCCGGGGCGTTGAGGTTGTCGAAGGACAGTTGCACGCAGTAGTCCATGTCGAACCCGCGTTGGGCCTGGCGAATCAAGCCCAGGTAGGAGTTGTTCACCACGACGTGGATGTAGGGCAGCTTGAACTGCGCACCCACCGCCAGCTCTTCGATCATGAACTGGAAGTCATAGTCGCCCGACAGCGCCACGACCTTGCGGCTCGGATCGGCCTTGACCACCCCCAGCGCGGCCGGAATGGTCCAGCCCAAAGGACCTGCCTGGCCGCAGTTGATCCAGTGGCGTGGCTTGTAGACGTGGAGGAACTGCGCCCCGGCGATCTGTGACAGGCCAATGGTGCTGACGTAGCAGGTGTCCTTGCCGAATACCTGGTTCATTTCTTCGTACACACGCTGTGGCTTGACCGGCACGTTGTCGAAGTGCGTCTTGCGTTGCAGGCTGGCCTTGCGTTGCTGGCAGTCTTGCAACCAGGCGTCGCGGTTTTTCAGCTTGCCGGCGGCTTGCCATTCACGGGCCACTTCGATGAGCACCGTCAGGGCCGAGGCGGCATCGGAAACGATGCCCAGGTCGGGGGTGAACACACGGCCGATCTGGGTCGGCTCGATGTCCACGTGAATGAACGTGCGGCCTTCGGTATAGACATCCACCGAACCGGTGTGACGGTTGGCCCAGCGGTTGCCGATGCCCAGCACCACGTCCGACTTGAGCAAGGTTGCGTTGCCATAGCGATGGGAGGTTTGCAGGCCGACCATGCCGACCATCAGCGGGTGATCGTCGGGGATGGTGCCCCAGCCCATCAAGGTTGGGATGACGGGGATGCCAGTCAGTTCGGCGAACTCCACCAGCAGTTCGCTGGCCTCGGCGTTGATGATGCCGCCGCCAGCCACCAGCAATGGACGCTCAGCCTGATTGAGCATGGCCAGGGCTTTTTCGATCTGTACGCGGTTGGCCGCGGGTTTGGCCAGCGGAAGCGGTTGATAGGCGTCGATGTCGAACTCGATCTCGGCCATCTGCACGTCGAACGGTAGGTCGATCAGTACCGGGCCCGGACGGCCGGAGCGCATCTCGAAGAACGCCTTCTGGAAGGCATACGGCACCTGGCCCGGCTCCAGCACGGTGGTTGCCCATTTGGTCACCGGTTTGACGATGCTGGTGATGTCCACAGCCTGGAAGTCTTCCTTGTGCAGACGGGCGCGAGGGGCTTGCCCGGTGATGCACAGGATCGGAATCGAATCGGCCGAGGCGCTGTAGAGCCCTGTCACCATGTCGGTGCCGGCCGGGCCCGAGGTGCCGATGCACACACCGATATTGCCGGCCTTGGTACGGGTGTAGCCCTCGGCCATGTGGGAGGCGCCTTCAACATGGCGAGCAAGGACGTGATCGATGCCACCCACCTTCTGCAGGGCGGAGTACAGCGGGTTGATCGCGGCACCCGGGATACCGAAGGCGGTGTCCACGCCTTCACGGCGCATTACCAGAACGGCGGCTTCGATTGCTCTCATTTTGCTCATTGTTTGTGCCTCTTACGTTTTGTAATTGTATACAAGTGGCGGTGTTAAGAGTGTATTCACGGTAAGTGGCGCAGGTCAATCCATTTCCTCAAGCACCTGTTTCACTCGTCGGAAGGCCAGGTTTTGCTGCAGTCATTCATCGAGTGAGGCGTCTTGTGCAAAATTATTGTATACAAAAATGTGGATTGTTGTGTTCTATTTGTTGTGTTCGGTTTTGCTGAAAGTGAAGCCCGCAAGGCTCTCCCATAACAAAAGAAGGACAGCACCCATGAGCGTTCTAACCTTGAAAATCGCCGTTAACCTGGCCGGGCAAGCCCTTGCCATCGGTCGTGAAATCAGCGCTGCACCCCTGACCGTCGCGGTCCTGGACAGCGGCGGGCACCTGGTTGCCTTGCAGCGCGAAGACAGCGCCAGCTTGCTTCGCCCGCAGATCGCCATCGGCAAGGCCTGGGGCGCCATCGCCCTGGGTAAAGGTTCGCGCCTGCTCGCCCAGGACGCCCAGCAACGCCCGGCGTTCTATGCCGCTTTGAATGGGTTGGGACAGGACAACGTCGTACCGGCCCCGGGTGGGGTATTGATCAGGGATCAGGACGGGAAGGTGCTGGGGGCGATGGGGGTCAGTGGTGATGTTTCGGATGTGGATGAGCAGGTGGCGGTCAGGGCGGTGGAGGCGCTGCGGTTGAGGGCGGATGTGGGGGTGGTTGCTTGATTTTTTGGTGAATTGACTGGCGCCATCGTGAGCAAGCGCGCTCCCACAGGTTTGATGCTGGACAGATAATGTCTAGACACCGCAAACCCAGTGTAGGAGCGGGCTTGCTCGCGATTGGAGGCGACTCGGTCTTCAGTCTGGCTCACACCCCTTTAACACCAACCGAATGATCGTCTGCGCCGCCGCTTCGTAATCCGCCTCATCGAGCTTGGCCTTGCCGGTCACGGCGCTGATCTGCCAGTCGAAATCGGCATAGGTCTGGGTGGCGGCCCAGATGCTGAACATCAGGTGGTTGGGGTCGATGGGGGCGATCTGGCCACGGTCGATCCAGGTCTGGATGCAGTCGATGTTGTGCCGGGCCTGGGCGTTGAGTTGTTCCACCAGGTCGGGGCTCAGGTGGGGGGCGCCGTGCATGATTTCGCTGGCGAAGACTTTCGAGGCGAAGGGCAGGTCGCGGGAAATGCGGATCTTGGAGCGGATGTAATGACTCAGTACCTCGCCGGGCACACCGTCGGCATTGAACGGTGTCGAAGCCTGGAGAATCGGCTCGATAATGCTTTCCAGTACCTCGCGGTAGAGGTTTTCCTTGGATTTGAAGTAGTAGTAGACGTTGGGTTTGGGCAGGCCTGCCTTGGCCGCGATGTCGCTGGTCTTGGTCGCGGCGAAGCCCTTGTCGGCAAACTCTTCGCTGGCGGCACGCAGGATCAATTCTTTGTTGCGCTCGCGGATCGTGCTCATAAACCCAGGGGTTCCTTGCCTGTTCTGGCGGTGGCGCATGGTAGCACCGGCCTCGCGCGGCGCTCAAGAATGCCCAAGGCGCCGCGGCTCGCGGTATGCTGCGCGGCATTATTATTCAAGGAGCCCCTCCATGGCCGGAAGCAGTTTGCTGGTACTGATCGACGATATCGCCACCGTGCTTGACGATGTCGCGCTGATGACCAAGATGGCCGCCAAGAAAACCGCCGGCGTGCTCGGCGATGACCTGGCGCTCAATGCCCAGCAAGTCTCGGGTGTGCGTGCCGAGCGGGAGCTGCCGGTAGTCTGGGCAGTGGCCAAGGGATCGTTCATCAACAAGTTGATCCTGGTGCCGTCGGCGCTGGCGATCAGCGCCTTCGTGCCCTGGCTGGTGACGCCACTGTTGATGGTGGGCGGCGCCTACCTGTGTTTCGAAGGGTTCGAAAAGCTGGTCCACAAGTTCCTCCACAGCCCGGCCGAAGACCAGGCTGAACATGCGCAACTGGTCGAGGCCGTGGCGGATCCGGCGGTCGATCTGGTGGCCTTTGAAAAGGACAAGATCAAGGGCGCGGTCCGCACCGACTTCATCCTGTCGGCGGAAATCATCGCCATCACCCTCGGCACCGTTGCCGACGCCGCACTGACCCAGCAGGTGATCGTCCTGTCGGGCATCGCCATCGTCATGACCATTGGGGTCTATGGCTTGGTGGCCGGGATCGTCAAGCTCGATGACCTGGGGCTCTGGTTGACGCAAAAGCCAGGGCAGGCCGCCAAAAGCATCGGCGGCGCCATCCTGAGTGCAGCGCCCTATATGATGAAAAGCCTGTCGGTGATCGGCACGGCAGCCATGTTCCTGGTGGGCGGTGGCATCCTGACCCATGGCGTGCCGGTGGTGCATCACTGGATCGAAAGCGTGACGGCCAGCGCCGGCGGCGCCGGGTTTATCGTGCCGATGTTGCTCAACGCGGTGGCGGGGATCGTTGCTGGGGCGGCGGTGTTGGCGGGGGTGATGCTTGTGGGCAAGGTCTGGAAAACGCTGAAAGGTTGAAGTTGGCAACCGTCAGCAAAGCCCCCACCGCAGGTCGTGAGCCAGCGAATACATTTGGAAAAAATCAATGATCGAAACCTTTCAATTGCTGGCGCTATATGTCCTTTCCGTCAGCGCGTTCTGCTTGATTGCCGGGCGCTTCCCTTTGCTCGCCCCTGAAGCACAACACCGGGTGTCGTCGTTGGACGGTCTGCGTGGAATTCTCGCAACAGCGGTGATGGTTCACCACTTCGCCATCACCTTTGTGTGGCACAGCACCGGAACCTGGCAAGTCACTGATAGCCGCGTGATCAACAATATGGGGGCCGTACCGGTGTCCTTGTTCTTTATGATCACGGGCTATCTTTTTACGCAAAAAGTGATCAGGGGGCAGCCCAATTGGGGCTCGCTGCTTTCCTCCCGACTACGCCGCATTTTCCCAATGTACATCGTGTCTATTCTCTTGGTTGCCGTTATCAGTTTCTACCAGGCAAGGGGGGAACCAAGCCCACTGCTCGATAATTTCGTCGCGCTCGGTCGCTGGTTAATCTTCCTGGGAGGATCAATCAATGGATTTCCAGACAGCAAGTTGATCAACGCTTCTGTGCAGTGGACACTGATGTACGAGGCGCTTTTCTATCTCTCGCTCCCGCTCATGTATTGCCTGTTCCGTCGCCAACTGCCGATCCTCGCCCTGGTGGTGTCCATCGGCGCGATTGCGATCTTATGGCCGGAGTATCACCCCGTATTTCACAAGCGGTTCGTTAAGCTATTTCTGGTGGGTATGGCTGTCGCCTTTCTTGAACCTCGGCTGCGCAAGACGTCAATCAACTTTTCAACTCTCTGGTGTTGCCTCATTGCTGTCGGGGCCCTGCTCGCGAGTCTGAACATGCGCTCATACTCAACGGGGCAGATGTTGATTCTCGGTATCCCGTTCGGGCTATTCGTTCTAGGCAACAGCCTGTACGGACTCCTGGAACACAAGGGGCTAAAGGTTCTCGGAGAAGCAAGCTTCAGTATCTATCTGCTGCACGGTATCGTGATCTACAGCGTGTTCAGTCTGCTGAAAATATATAATTTCACAGAAGGCACACTCGCTGGCTATGCATGGTATTTGCCGCTTATCATTCTGGCGGTGAGCGCGTTGAGCGTTTTGACCTACTGGTCAATCGAGCGACCATTCCTCAGTGCGCCCCGCAGGCGGCTCGATAAGGCAGCCGAAGAAATATGATTCCAAATAACTGCCGAGTGCCCAGATCCAAGCGATCGGTCTGGATTCTGCGTGGCTGATATTCGCAGTTCAGCTACTAATTTTGGAAAGACGCCGCTATCTTCAACCCTTTTTACGAGAACGACATGGCTTATCTGCCTTCCGACATCACATCGAAAAAGCTCCTGATCGTTTGTCGAGATGTCGGCGGTTATATAAAGCGGCTCAGCGATTACTTGGCCCAAAATAATGAGGTCACGTTCGTTGATCTTTCTGCACAGCGCGACGAGATCCGGTTTCTACCTGGAAAGCTGCGACGATGGCTGAAGAAATTCCTGACCGTTCGTGCAGCACACCGCCAGATTCAAAAGGCCGGGAAAGTCGACTCCGTACTCATCATAAATCCCGCACAAATCGACATCGCTCTTGTCGATCAGGCAATGGTTGCAGCACAACAGACCATCGCATTCCTGTCTGACGGCGTTGCAAGACTTGCCATGCCGGTTGCTCAATTGGCCCGTTTCGATAAGGTCTACACCTTCGATGATGCGGACGCCCGGGAATACGGATTCCGGAAGCTCAGCAACTACATTTACGAGCTCGACACTGAGCTTGAAACCACTCGTGAGTACATAGCGTTTGTAGTGATGGCGGGCAAGAATCGCATTGACGTACTGGGCAGAATTGCAGCGGAATTCGATCGTCTTGGCCACACGAATTACAAGTTCCTGGTACAAAGCAAAGTGGTCGAAAATGCCAGTCCGGGTATCACTTTTTTCAGGGAAAGGATGTCGCTCGATGAAGTTGGCGATCTGATTAGACGCTCGGAAATCCTGATCGATATCGTCCGGCCGGGCCATGCAGGCCTGAGCTTTCGCTTCTTCGACGCGTTGTTCTACCGGAAGAAGATCATTACCAACAATCCGTCGGTAATGAATTACGATTTTTATGATGCGCGAAACATTTTGGTCATTGACAGTGACCACCCTGTTATCCCGACGTCATTTCTCGTTGAGGAATATATTGATCCACCCGTGGATGTGGTCCAGAAGTACAGCATGAACCGTTGGGCTGGCGAAGTGTTCGCTCCACTTGCCGATGACCAGCGATAGGTCGCATTGGACAAGCACGCAATGCAACCTATCAAGGTGAGCTGATGATGCTTATCCCATACGCTGAAAAGCCCTCCGTCATCGAGCATGCCGGGGGGCTTTTTGTTTGTGAACGCACATCAAGGGGATCGGTTATTAAGCCAACCCCCATTGGTCACAACCTGCTCTTTCTGCAGGATTACTCGGCAATCTGCAACTTGCGCGATTCGGTGTACACGTAGCGCACCTTCTCATACTCGAACGGCGAGTTCAGTTGCCCGTAGCGGAAGCTGGTCTGGTAGCGTTTGTCGACGCCGCGCAGAAGCAGCAGCTCCGGGTGGTTGGAACTGACTTCGGAGACGTTCAGGAAGTTGATCGCCGATTCGGCTGTGTAGTCCACCAGCAGGCCCGAGGTGTCGCGCAGGTTCGACGGACCGAAGATCGGCAGCACGAAATACGCGCCGCCCGGCACGCCATAGAAGCCCAGGGTCTGGCCGAAGTCTTCGCTCTGGCGCGGCAGGCCCATGGCGGTAGCCGGGTCCCACAGGCCGGCGATGCCGACGGTGGTATTGAGCAGCAGGCGCGCCGTGGTTTCCATCGAACGCTTGCCCTTGAATTGCAGCAGGCTGTTCATCAGGTTCGGCACATCCCCTAGGTTGTTGAAGAAGTTGCTGACGCCGGTGCGCACGAAGCTGGGCGTGACGTAGCGGTAGCCATCGACCACCGGCAGGAAGACCCATTGGTCGAAGCGGTAGTTGAAGTGGTAGACGCGGCGGTTCCAGGATTCCAGCGGGTCATAGACGTTCAAGGCGTTGAGCGTCGAGCGCTCGAACTCACGCTGGTCCAGCCCCGGGTTGAACTTGAGCTTGCTCAACGGCTCCTTGAAGCCATCGGAGTCCACCACCACAGGCGCATTGGCCTTGCTGTTATCGGCCTGGGCCAGGCCAGCACTCATTAACGCAGCGATAAGCAGGAGATATTTAGCCACGGAAGAACTCCAGCATCGCGTCGCTGTTGACGCGGTAATTAATGTTGCCGCAATGGCCGCCCAGTGGATAAACCGTCAGGCGATCGCCAAAGGTCTTGCGCAGGAAGCCCAGGTCGCCCGGGCCGAGAATGACGTCGTCGGCATTGTGCATGACGGCAATCTTCGGGCTGTCGTGCAGGTAATCCTTCAGCGCGTACAGGCTGACCTGGTCGACCAGTTGCAACAGGCTGCCGCCGTCAGTGCGCGCGCGCCACATCGGA
Source organism: Pseudomonas sp. NFACC16-2 (assembly GCF_900119205.1). Lineage (NCBI taxonomy): Bacteria > Pseudomonadati > Pseudomonadota > Gammaproteobacteria > Pseudomonadales > Pseudomonadaceae > Pseudomonas > Pseudomonas sp. NFACC16-2. The sequence continues at coordinate 25,156 of NZ_FPIX01000019.1, forward strand.
ATCACCTGCTCGGTGAGGTAACAGTCGAAATCGCATTGCAGCGCACGCTTGAGGAACGGCGTCAGGCTGGTGCTTTCGGTAATCGGGAACTTGGGCGGGATGATCAGCCCGCGCCGATTGATCAGGTCCGAAGTGAACGCGATGTCGGCCGCCGAGAAACGGAACGAGGTGCCGATCAACATGGCCATCTGCTCGTTGCTCAGGTGTTGCTTGGACTGCTGGAAGTCGTAGAGCAGGGCATCGTTGAGGTCGATGTAGCCTTTTTGCTGGAAGTAGCGCGTCAGCTTGTTCAGCACCAACTCATAGAAAGTGGTGGTGTTGTTGATGCCCTTGACCTCGGTCTGGACCAGTTTGTCCAGGTTGGTGATTGAGGTATAGAGGTTCACCGGTGGGTTGAGCAGCAGCACCTTCTTGAAATTGAAGCTGCGCCGGGTTTCGTCCAGGTGTGCGACGAAGGCCGCGTCCAGGGCGCCGAGGCTGTAGCCGGTCAGGTAATACTCGGTCACTGGCAGCTTGGGGTTCTGCGCGCGCACGGCTTGCATCACCCGGTACATGTCTTCGGCATCTTCCTTGGAAATGCCTGGCGTGGCGAAGCGCGAAGCGGCGCTCATGAAGTCGAAGCTGGTGGGCGAGGACAACTGCACCACGTGGTAGCCGGCCTTGTAGTAGAGGCGCTTGAGGTATTCATTAATGCTGCTGTCAAAGCGCGCACCGGTGCCGGCGATGAGGAAGATCAGCGGCGCGGGTTTGTCCTGGGTGGCCATGCGGTAGGTGAGGCTTTTCACCGGCCAGAAGTTGTCCGGCAGGATGAACTCGCGTTCCGGGCGCAGGGTCAGGCTGTGGTCCGCCTGGTCGATGTCTTCGATCAGCGGCAACTCCGGACGCAGGTCCGGTGGCGTGGTGGCGATGGTCGCCTCGAACGGGTTGGTCAAGGGGTAGCCATAGCTGGCGGCGTCAATGTCTGCAGCCAGCGCGGACGCACTCAGGATAAGGCCGCCGAGAAGGGCAGCGAAGCGCAAGGAACGGAGCATGACTGGATCCCTTAGAGGAAGGTGCCGAATGAGGTTCGCAGGCTATGACCACCGAAGCAGAGCCAAGTGCCATGACGGGCACAAAACAGGCACGGACGGGGGTGCGATAGTAGCGGGACGATACACGGTCGTGCGTGCTGGCGGCTAGTTATCTGGCGTTTGCTGGATTTGACTGCTAAATCTCATGTGTGACGGAGCTACAAATGCCCGGAACTGAGAGCTGGCGTTCTGATGTCGTTTCTCGTTGTCTCGACGTCGCAGGCAGAGCAGGTTCCAGATCGGCGCGGGTTGATGATCGACAGGTCAGTACTCCACTGACGTTCGAGCCGGTTTCTAAGCGGGCGTGATGGGGGCGCTGCCACCATAACTATACGTTGACGCCGCTCGGCATCCGCCGGGCGCAGCACTTTCGGGGAAGTAACGATGAAGATGCGACGACTCTTGGGCGCAGGTGCCGCACTGGTACTGGCGATCAGCTCCACACTGGCTAGTGCCGAAACCAAAACCCTGAGCATCGGTTACGTTGACGGCTGGTCTGACAGCGTCGCGACCACTCACGTGGCGGCCGAAGTCATCCAGCAAAAACTCGGTTATGACGTGAAGCTGCAAGCTGTTGCGACCGGGATCATGTGGCAGGGCGTGGCCACCGGTAAACTCGACGCAATGCTCTCGGCCTGGTTGCCCGTGACCCATGGCGACTACTGGACCAAGAACAAGGACCAGGTGGTTGACTACGGCCCCAACTTCAAGGACGCAAAAATCGGCCTGATCGTGCCGGAGTACGTCAAGGCCAAGTCGATCGAGGATCTGAAAACCGACGAGTCCTTCAAAAAACGCATCGTTGGCATCGACGCCGGTTCAGGCGTGATGCTCAAGACCGAACAGGCCATCAAGGATTACGACCTGACCGGTTATCAACTCAAGGCCAGTTCCGGCGCCGGTATGATTGCCGAGCTGACCCGTGCCGAGAAGAAAAACGAATCCATTGCCGTCACTGGTTGGGTGCCGCACTGGATGTTCGCCAAGTGGAAACTGCGCTTCCTGGAAGACCCGAAAGGCGTCTACGGCGCGGCTGAAACCGTGAACAGCATCGGCAGCAAGGAACTGGAGGCCAAGGCGCCGGAAGTGGTCGCGTTCCTGAAGAAATTCCAATGGGCTTCGAAAGACGAGATCGGCGAAGTCATGCTGGCGATCCAGGAAGGCGCCAAGCCTGACGCCGCCGCCAAGGACTGGGTTGCCAAGCACCCGGACCGTGTAAAAGAGTGGACCGGCAAGTAACTCGCCTGGTTTAGCTGGCTCGAAAAACCGCATGACGTTGAGTCATGCGGTTTTTTTGTGCGTGCAATTCTTCGATTGGCTTCGCTCCCACAGGGGGATTACCAGTAATGTGCGGAAAACTGGCAAAACCGTCATGTCGTTCTAATACTAAGGTCGTCTGGAACCTGGCCTTGAGCCGCATAGAGTAGGGCTGTTCCAATTAAATCTGTGCTGCGAGGATAAAAACAATGAACGACAGCATTTACCTCTCGATTCAAAACAGCCCGCGCTTCAAGGAGCTGGTGAGAAAAAGGGAAAGATTCGCCTGGATTCTCTCGGCGATCATGCTTGGGTTGTATTCCGGCTTCATTCTTCTGATCGCCTACGGGCCACACATTCTCGGGGCCAAGATCACGCCTGAGTCCACCATGACCTGGGGTATTCCCATCGGTGTCGGCCTGATTCTCTCGGCCTTCGTTCTGACTGCAATCTACGTGCGGCGCGCCAATGGCGAGTTCGACGACCTGAATAATGCGATTCTCAAGGAGGCTCAGCAATGATCCGGCGTCTACTAGCCCTATTGAGCATCGCAGCGTTCGCCCCGGGGGCCTGGGCGGCTGAAGCCCTGACCGGTGCCGTGCAGAAGCAACCCCTTAACGTCGCGGCGATCCTGATGTTCGTTGCCTTCGTCGGCGCGACTTTATACATCACCTACTGGGCGTCCAAGAAAAACAACTCGGCGTCCGACTACTATGCGGCCGGCGGCAAGATCACCGGCTTCCAGAACGGCCTGGCGATCGCTGGCGACTACATGTCGGCGGCGTCTTTCCTGGGCATTTCCGCGCTGGTTTTCGCCTCCGGTTATGACGGTCTGATCTACTCCATCGGCTTCCTGGTGGGCTGGCCGATCATTCTGTTCCTGATCGCTGAACGCCTGCGTAACCTGGGTAAGTACACCTTTGCCGACGTGGCGTCCTATCGCCTTGGGCAAACCCAGATCCGCAGTCTGTCCGCCTGTGGTTCGCTGGTCGTGGTGGCGTTCTACCTGATCGCGCAAATGGTTGGTGCCGGCAAGCTGATCCAGCTGCTGTTCGGCCTGGACTACCACGTTGCGGTGATCTTGGTGGGCATCCTGATGTGCCTCTATGTGTTGTTCGGCGGCATGCTGGCCACCACCTGGGTACAGATCATCAAGGCGGTGTTGTTGTTGTCGGGTGCTTCGTTCATGGCCCTGATGGTCATGAAGCACGTCAACTTTGACTTCAACATGCTGTTTGCCGAAGCGGTCAAGGTTCACCCTAAGGGTGAGGCGATCATGAGCCCTGGCGGCCTGGTGAAGGATCCGGTCTCGGCCTTCTCCCTGGGCCTGGCGCTGATGTTCGGTACCGCTGGCCTGCCGCACATCCTGATGCGCTTCTTCACCGTGAGCGACGCCAAGGAAGCGCGCAAGAGCGTGCTGTATGCCACCGGCTTCATCGGTTACTTCTACATCCTGACCTTCATCATCGGCTTCGGCGCGATCCTGCTGGTCAGCACCAACCCGGCCTTCAAGGACGCGGCGGGTGCCTTGCTCGGCGGTAACAACATGGCGGCGGTGCACCTGGCCAACGCCGTGGGCGGCAGCATCTTCCTGGGCTTCATCTCGGCGGTAGCCTTTGCCACCATCCTGGCGGTAGTGGCGGGCCTGACCCTGGCCGGTGCCTCGGCGGTGTCCCATGACCTGTATGCCAGCGTGATCAGGAAAGGCAGGGTCAACGAGAAGGATGAGATCCGCGTCTCGAAAATCACCACCATCGCCCTGGCGGTGCTGGCGATCACCCTGGGGATCCTGTTCGAGAAGCAGAATATCGCGTTCATGGTGGGCCTGGCGTTCTCCATCGCGGCGAGCTGCAACTTCCCGGTATTGCTGCTTTCGATGTACTGGAAGAAGCTGACCACCCGTGGCGCCATGATCGGCGGCTGGCTGGGCCTGGTCAGTGCCGTGGGCCTGATGATCCTCGGCCCGACCATTTGGGTGCAGATCATGGGGCACGAGAAGGCGATCTTCCCGTATGAATACCCAGCGCTGTTCTCGATGGCCATTGCCTTCGTCGGCATCTGGTTCTTCTCCATCACCGACAAGTCGCCTGAAGGCGCCAACGAGCGGGCGCTGTTCTTCCCGCAGTTCGTGCGTTCGCAGACTGGCCTGGGGGCGAGCGGGGCGGTTAATCACTGATGCGGTAAGCGTCGTGATTGAAGAAATACCCCGGTCGAGAGGCTGGGGTATTTTTTTGTGCCGGGTTTATGAGGAGTGCCAGGTCTGCCGCCATCGCGAGCAAGCTCGCTCCCACATTGGAGCGCGTTCATCCTGTGGGAGCGAGCTTGCTCGCGATGATGTCGGGTCTGTCAATGCGGTTCTGGACCAGATAAAAAGAGGCACAAACAAAACAGCCCCTGCTCTTATATAAGAAGCAGGGGCTGTTTCAGTGCAGCGTGGGACCTATGGCAAGGCAGGCCTTACTTGCGGTCTTCCAGCTGGGTGATGTCACGCGACTCGTAGCCGGTGTACAGCTGGCGTGGACGGCCGATCTTGTACGGGCTGGAGAGCATTTCCTTCCAGTGGGAGATCCAGCCGACGGTCCGCGCCAGGGCGAAGATCACGGTGAACATGCTGGTTGGAATGCCGATCGCCTTGAGGATGATCCCCGAGTAGAAGTCGACGTTCGGGTACAGCGAGCGTTCGATGAAGTATGGGTCGGTCAGGGCGATCTCTTCCAGGCGCATGGCCAGTTCGAGTTGCGGATCGTTCGTGATCCCCAGTTCCTTGAGCACTTCGTCGCAGGTCTGCTTCATGACGGTGGCGCGCGGGTCGCGGTTCTTGTAGACCCGGTGACCGAAGCCCATCAGCTTGAACGGATCGTTCTTGTCCTTGGCCTTGGCGATGAACTTGTCGATGTTCGAGACATCGCCGATTTCATCGAGCATGGTCAGTACCGCTTCGTTGGCACCGCCGTGGGCTGGGCCCCAGAGAGCGGCGATACCGGCGGCGATACAGGCGAACGGGTTGGCACCCGAGGAGCCGGCCAGGCGCACGGTGGACGTGGAGGCGTTCTGCTCGTGGTCGGCATGGAGGATGAAGATCCGGTCCATGGCCTTGGCGAGCACCGGGCTGATCGGTTTGATCTCGCACGGGGTGTTGAACATCATATGCAGGAAGTTCTCTGCATAGGTCAGGTCGTTGCGCGGGTACATCATGGGCTGGCCCATGGAGTACTTGTAGACCATGGCTGCCAGGGTCGGCATCTTCGCCACCAGGCGGATCGCGGAGATTTCGCGATGCTGGGGGTTATTGATGTCCAGGGAGTCGTGGTAGAAGGCCGAGAGGGCGCCGACAACGCCGCACATGACGGCCATCGGATGGGCATCGCGACGGAAGCCGTTGAAGAAGGTCTTCAACTGTTCGTGAACCATGGTGTGGTTCTTCACGGTGCTGACGAACTGAGCCTTTTGCTCTGCGGTTGGCAGCTCGCCATTGAGCAGCAGGTAGCAGGTTTCCAGGTAGTCCGATTTTTCAGCCAGTTGCTCGATCGGGTAGCCGCGGTGCAGCAGGATGCCGTTGTCGCCGTCGATATAGGTGATTTTCGACTCGCACGAGGCGGTCGACATGAAACCTGGGTCAAAGGTGAAACGGCCCGTGGCCGTCAGGCCCCGTACGTCGATTACATCGGGACCAACGGTGCCGGTTAAAATGGGCAGCTCGACGGGGGCTGCGCCCTCGATGATCAACTGCGCTTTTTTGTCAGCCATGTGGCCTCCTATTAATGCTTGGAATCATCAGACAGACCCCCCACGCAGGGCCCGCACCACTATAGTGAGATAAATCCGAATGTCAATTTGCCTAAAGTCTTGCTCCAGAAGGCTTTAACCGGACTTTTTCCGCGAAATTACCTGCCGTTTACGCCTTTTGCGCCGTATGTGCAATGCGCTATTAGGGGAAGGTGAACGCGTTGTCATTAGTAGCCTAACTGTCTATACTCGGCCACCGACCGCCAGGGGCTTTTGGGCCTGCTTTCTTGGGGGTCGTCACTCCCTGGGTGGTGAGTACCTGACCAGTGCGCGCCCCAACAACTTTGCCCTGATTGTTAGGGGCTCTTCAGTGTGAAAAAAAAGCCGTGAAAAGCCAACGACCTGTAAACCTAGACCTAAGGACCATCAAACTCCCAGTCACTGCTTACACGTCCATTCTTCACCGTATTTCCGGTGTCATCCTCTTCGTCAGCCTGGCCATCATGCTTTATGCATTGGACAAGTCGCTCGATTCGGAAGAAGGCTTCGGTCAGGTGAAAGCGTGTCTGACCAGTCCGCTAGCCAAGCTAGTGATTTGGGGCATCCTGTCCGCCTTGCTGTATCACTTGGTTGCCGGTGTGCGCCACTTGATCATGGACATGGGCATCGGTGAGACGCTGGAAGGCGGCAAGCTGGGCTCGAAAATCATTATCGCCGTGTCTGCGGTGCTGATCGTTCTGGCAGGAGTCTGGATATGGTAACCAACGTCACGAACCTTTCGCGTTCGGGCCTCTATGACTGGATGGCGCAGCGTGTGTCTGCGGTCGTTCTCGCGGCTTACTTCATCTTCCTGATCGGATATGTCGTAGCAAACCCAGGCCTGGGCTACGCCCAATGGCATGAACTGTTCGCAAACAACTGGATGCGTATCTTCAGTCTGCTGGCACTTGTCGCACTGGGCGCTCACGCCTGGGTCGGCATGTGGACCATCGCGACCGACTACCTGACGCCAATGGCGTTCGGCAAGTCGGCGACTGCCGTACGTTTCCTCTTCCAGGCAGTATGCGGCGTTGCGATGTTCGCTTACTTCGTCTGGGGTGTGCAGATTCTCTGGGGTATCTGATCCATGGCTAACATTCCAACGATTTCTTTCGACGCTATCATTATTGGTGGCGGCGGTGCCGGCATGCGCGCAGCGCTGCAACTGGCACAGGGCGGTCACAAGACTGCCGTGATCACCAAGGTTTTCCCTACCCGTTCGCACACTGTTTCCGCCCAGGGCGGCATCACCTGCGCCATCGCTTCGGCCGACCCGAACGATGACTGGCGCTGGCACATGTACGATACCGTCAAGGGTTCCGACTACATCGGTGACCAGGACGCTATCGAATACATGTGTCAGGAAGGCCCGGCCGCGGTGTTCGAGCTGGACCACATGGGTATGCCATTCTCGCGTACCGAGCAAGGTCGTATCTACCAGCGTCCGTTCGGTGGCCAGTCCAAGGACTACGGCAAGGGCGGCCAGGCCGCGCGTACTTGCGCGGCGTCCGACCGTACCGGTCACGCGCTGCTGCACACCCTGTACCAGGGCAACCTGAAAGCCGGTACCACGTTCCTGAACGAGTACTACGCCGTTGACCTGGTGAAGAACCAGGACGGCGCCTTCGTCGGTGTGATCGCGATCTGCATCGAAACCGGCGAAACCACCTACATCCGCGCCAAGGCCACCGTACTGGCGACCGGCGGTGCAGGCCGTATCTACGCATCCACCACCAATGCCCTGATCAACACCGGTGACGGCGTCGGCATGGCCCTGCGTGCTGGCGTGCCGGTGCAAGACATCGAAATGTGGCAGTTCCACCCAACCGGCATCGCCGGCGCCGGTGTACTGGTGACCGAAGGTTGCCGTGGCGAAGGTGGTTACCTGATCAACAAGCACGGCGAGCGTTTCATGGAGCGCTATGCTCCGAACGCCAAGGACCTTGCCGGTCGTGACGTGGTTGCCCGTTCGATGGTTAAAGAGATCATCGCTGGCAACGGTTGCGGTCCGAATGGCGACCACGTGATGCTCAAGCTCGACCACCTGGGCGAGGAAGTGCTGCACAGCCGCCTGCCAGGCATCTGCGAACTGTCCAAGACCTTCGCTCACGTCGATCCAGTCGTTGCGCCGGTTCCAGTGGTTCCAACCTGCCACTATATGATGGGCGGCGTTGCCACCAACATTCATGGCCAGGCAATCACCCAGAACGCCGAAGGCGTGGACGAAATCATCCCTGGCCTGTTCGCAGTGGGTGAAGTGGCGTGCGTATCGGTCCACGGTGCCAACCGCCTGGGCGGCAACTCGTTGCTCGACCTGGTGGTCTTCGGTCGCGCTGCCGGCCTGCACCTGGAAAAAGCCCTGTCCGACGGTATCGAATATGACGATGCCACCGACGCCAACATCGAAGCCGCCCTGGCGCGTCTGTCCGCCCTGAACGAGCGTACCGAAGGCGAAGACGTGGCGACCCTGCGTCGCGAGTTGCAAAACTGCATGCAGAACTACTTCGGTGTATTCCGTACCGGCGAATACATGCAGAAGGGTATTGCCCAGCTGGCGCAATTGCGTGAACGAATCGCCAACGTGAAGATCAACGATAAGTCGCAGGCGTTCAACACTGCCCGTATCGAAGCGCTGGAGTTGCAGAACCTGCTGGAAGTGGCCGAAGCCACCGCCATCGCCGCAGAAGTGCGTAAAGAGTCCCGTGGCGCCCACGCCCGCGAAGACTTCGAAGACCGTGACGACGAAAACTGGCTGTGCCACACCTTGTACTTCCCGGGTGAAAAACGCGTCGCCAAGCGTGCCGTGAACTTCTCGCCGAAGACTGTTCCGACTTTCGAACCAAAAGTCCGGACTTATTAAGGGTGACCGCTATGTTGCAAGTCAGTGTTTATCGCTACAACCCTGATCAGGACGCTGCGCCGTTCATGCAGGACTTCCAGGTCGATACCGGTGGTAAAGACCTGATGGTGCTGGACGTGCTGGCCCTGATCAAAGAACAGGACGAAGGTTTCTCCTACCGTCGTTCCTGCCGTGAGGGCGTTTGCGGCTCCGACGGCATGAACATCAACGGCAAGAACGGCCTGGCCTGCATCACGCCGCTGTCGGCCGTGGTCAAGGGCAACAAGCTGATCGTTCGTCCGCTGCCAGGTTTGCCGGTTATCCGTGACCTGGTCGTCGATATGAGCATCTTCTACAAGCAATACGAGAAGGTGAAGCCATTCCTGCAGAACGACACGCCGGCTCCGGCCATCGAGCGTCTGCAGACTCCTGAAGAGCGTGAGAAGCTCGACGGTCTGTACGAGTGCATCCTGTGCGCTTGCTGCTCGACCTCGTGCCCATCGTTCTGGTGGAACCCGGACAAGTTCCTGGGCCCGGCCGCCCTGCTGCAAGCGTACCGCTTCCTGGCAGACAGCCGTGACACCAAGACGTCCGAGCGTCTGGCTTCGCTGGATGACCCGTTCAGCGTATTCCGCTGCCGCGGGATCATGAACTGCGTCAACGTCTGCCCGAAAGGCCTGAACCCGACTAAGGCCATCGGTCACATTCGTAACATGCTGCTGCAAAGCGGCGTGTGATTCAGCTGCTGTACCCGTAGGACCGTTGTACCCGTAAAGGCCAGGGCGCGGGCTTCAACCCGCGTCATGGCTATAACCAGAACAGCCGCTCACAAAGCGGCAGTTCTTATTTTGAAGAAATGAGACAAGCAGGGGCATCCGGGCTGGTACCCGGACTATCAGCGTGATCCTAAGTGGCTTGTTTTAGTCGCTGCACTCGGACTTCTGCAAGTTTGCTCGGTGTTTTCGCCGGTGGTGTTCCCCTAATCGAGGGTGACCAAGCATGCAAGAAAGCGTGATGCAGCGCATGTGGAACAGTGCCCACCTTTCCGGTGGTAACGCTGCCTATGTGGAAGAGCTTTACGAGCTCTACCTGCACGACCCTAACGCTGTGCCAGAAGAATGGCGCACCTACTTTCAGAAGCTACCGGCCGACGGTAATTCTGCCACTGATGTTTCGCACTCGACGATTCGCGATCATTTCGTGTTGCTGGCAAAGAACCAGCGCCGCGCTCAACCGGTGTCTGCCGGCAGCGTGAGCTCCGAACACGAGAAGAAGCAAGTTGAAGTATTGCGACTGATCCAGGCCTACCGGATGCGTGGCCACCAGGCAGCCCAGCTTGACCCGCTGGGGCTGTGGCAGCGTCCTGCACCTGCAGACCTGTCGATCACTCACTACGGCTTGACCAATGCCGATCTTGATACGACCTTCCGTGCCGGCGACCTGTTCATCGGCAAAGAGGAAGCGAGCCTACGCGAAATTCACGAAGCGTTGCAGCAGACATATTGCCGCACCATCGGCGCTGAATTTACGCACATCACCGATTCCGAGCAGCGCCAGTGGTTCCAGCAGCGTCTGGAAAGCGTTCGTGGCCGTCCGACGTACTCCGCCGACATCAAGAGCCACTTGCTCGAGCGCGTTACCGCCGGTGAAGGCCTGGAGAAATACCTGGGCACCAAATACCCAGGTACCAAGCGTTTCGGCCTGGAAGGCGGCGAAAGCCTGATTCCGATGCTCGACGAGCTGATCCAGCGTTCCGGTTCCTACGGCACCAAGGAAGTCGTCATCGGCATGGCCCACCGTGGCCGCTTGAACGTACTGGTCAACACCTTCGGCAAGAACCCGCGCGAGCTGTTCGACGAGTTTGAAGGCAAGAAGAAGGTCGAGTTGGGTTCCGGTGACGTGAAATACCACCAGGGCTTCTCGTCCAACGTGATGACCACAGGTGGCGAAGTCCACCTGGCCATGGCGTTCAACCCGTCTCACCTGGAAATCGTTTCGCCGGTGGTCGAGGGTTCGGTCCGCGCTCGCCAGGATCGTCGCAACGATCCGACCGGCGAGAAGGTGCTGCCGATTTCCATCCACGGTGACGCGGCATTCGCCGGTCAGGGCGTGGTCATGGAAACCTTCCAGATGTCGCAGACCCGCGGTTTCAAGACCGGCGGCACCGTGCACATCGTGATCAACAACCAGGTCGGTTTCACCATCAGCAACCCGGAAGACTCGCGTTCCACCGAGTACGCGACCGACGTTGCGAAAATGATCCAGGCGCCGATTCTCCATGTGAATGGCGATGACCCGGAAGCCGTGCTGTTCGTGACCCAGTTGGCCATCGACTACCGCATGCAGTACAAGCGCGACGTGGTGATCGACCTGGTCTGCTACCGTCGTCGCGGCCACAACGAGGCCGACGAGCCAAGCGGCACCCAGCCGTTGATGTACCAGCAGATCGCCAAGCAGCGCACCACCCGTGAGCTGTATGCCGAGCGCTTGACCCAGGGCGGTGTTCTGGATGCCGAGCGCGTCCAGGAAAAAGTCGACGAATACCGCAACGCCCTGGACAACGGCCTGCACGTGGTAAAAAGCCTGGTCAAGGAACCGAACAAAGAGCTGTTCGTGGATTGGCGTCCGTATCTGGGCCATGCCTGGACCGCGCGTCACGACACCCGCTTCGACCTCAAGACCCTGCAGGAACTGTCCGCCAAGCTGCTGGAAATCCCGGAAGGCTTCGTGGTTCAGCGCCAAGTCGCGAAAATCTACGAAGACCGGCAGAAGATGCAAGCCGGCGGCCTGCCGATCAACTGGGGTTACGCTGAAACCATGGCGTACGCGACCCTGGCGTTCGAAGGCCACCCGGTTCGCATCACCGGCCAGGACGTAGGCCGCGGCACTTTCTCGCACCGCCACGCGGCGCTGCACAACCAGAAAGACGCCAGCACCTACATCCCGCTGCAACACCTGTACAAAGGCCAGCCACGTTTCGACCTGTACGATTCGCTGCTGTCCGAGGAAGCCGTCCTGGCGTTCGAATATGGCTACTCCACCACCGAGCCGAATGCGCTGGTGATCTGGGAAGCCCAGTTCGGCGACTTCGCCAACGGTGCCCAGGTGGTTGTCGACCAGTTCATCACCAGCGGCGAGCACAAGTGGGGCCGTCTCTGCGGTCTGACCATGCTGTTGCCACACGGTTATGAAGGGCAGGGGCCGGAGCACTCTTCGGCACGTCTGGAGCGCTACCTGCAATTGTGCGCCGAGCACAACGTCCAGGTGTGTGTACCAACGACCCCGGCACAGATCTACCACCTGCTGCGTCGTCAGGTCATCCGTCCGCTGCGCAAGCCGCTGATCGTGCTGACACCGAAGTCGCTGCTGCGTCACAAGCTGGCGATCTCCACGCTCGAGGATCTGGCCGAAGGCTCGTTCCAGACCGTTATTTCGGAAATCGACACGCTGGACGCGGCGAAGGTGACTCGCCTGGTCCTGTGCAGCGGCAAGGTCTACTACGACCTGCTGGAAAAACGTCGTGCCGAAGGCCGCGAAGACATCGCCATCGTGCGTATCGAGCAGCTTTACCCGTTCCCGGAAGAAGACCTGATGGAGGCCATCGCGCCTTACACCAACCTCACCCATGTGGTGTGGTGTCAGGAAGAACCGATGAACCAAGGCGCGTGGTACAGCAGCCAGCATCACCTGCGTCGCAGCATCGGCAACCATAACAAGGCCCTGGGTCTTGAATATGCCGGCCGTGATGCGTCCGCTGCACCTGCGTGTGGTTATGCGTCGATGCACGCCGAGCAGCAGGAAAAACTGCTGCAAGATGCTTTCACTGTTTAAGCCTTCGTGCTGACTGAAACCGAATTTTAAGGACCCACAGATAATGGCTATCGAAATCAAAGCCCCGTCATTCCCGGAATCGGTTGCCGATGGCACCGTTGCCACCTGGCACAAGAAACCAGGCGAAGCTGTAAAGCGTGACGACCTGATCGTCGACATCGAGACCGACAAAGTCGTTCTGGAAGTGTTGGCCGAAGCTGACGGCGTGCTTGGCGCAATCGTTGCCGAAGAGGGCGCTACCGTCCTGTCCAACCAGGTACTGGGCTCGATCGAAGAGGGCGGCGCTGCTGCCGCTGCTCCGGCCGCCGCCGCTGCGCCTGCCGCTGCCCAGGCCGCTGCTCCAGCTGCCGATGGCGAAGACGATCCAGTCGCTGCCCCGGCCGCGCGCAAGATCGCCGAAGAGAACGGCATCAACATCGCCTCCGTTGCCGGCACCGGCAAGGGTGGTCGCGTGACCAAGGAAGACGTGGTTGCCGCCGTTGCCGCCAAGAAAGCCGCGCCAGCCGCTGCTCCGGCCAAGGCTGCTGCGCCTGCCGCTGCCGCGCCAGTGTTCGCTGCCGGTGACCGTGTTGAAAAACGCGTTCCGATGACCCGCGTTCGCGCTACCGTGGCCAAGCGTCTGGTCGAAGCCCAGTCGAACATGGCCATGCTGACCACCTTCAACGAAGTCGACATGACCGAAGTCATGGCCCTGCGTTCGAAGTACAAGGATCTGTTCGAGAAGTCCCACAACGGCGTACGCCTGGGCTTCATGTCGTTCTTCGTCAAGGCTGCCACCGAAGCGCTGAAACGCTTCCCGGCCGTCAACGCGTCGATCGACGGTTCGGACATCGTCTACCACGGCTACGCCGATATCGGTGTTGCTGTTTCCAGCGACCGTGGCCTGGTGGTTCCAGTACTGCGTAACGCCGAACTGATGAGCCTGGCCGAAATCGAAGGCGGCATCGCCACCTTCGGCAAGAAGGCCCGTGACGGCAAGCTGTCCATCGAAGAGATGACCGGCGGTACGTTCACCATCACCAACGGTGGTACATTCGGTTCGATGATGTCGACCCCGATCGTCAACCCGCCGCAAGCGGCTATCCTGGGCATGCACAACATTCTGCAGCGTCCTATGGCGATCAATGGTCAGGTCGTGATTCGTCCGATGATGTACCTGGCACTGTCCTACGATCACCGCCTGATCGACGGTAAAGAAGCCGTGACGTTCCTGGTAACCATCAAGAACCTGCTTGAAGATCCGGCTCGTCTGTTGCTGGATATCTGATTTTCGCCGCGAGGGCCGGTCTGTTGTGACCGGCCTCTTGCTGAAACAACCGGTTTCGTCCCACGACGGTCACCACAAGTGACCGTTCGGTTTGATTCGAAAAGGAATGACTCATGACTCAGAAATTCGACGTGGTAGTGATTGGTGCGGGCCCTGGCGGCTACGTAGCGGCCATCAAGGCTGCGCAACTGGGCCTCACCACTGCCTGCATCGAGAAATACACCGACAAAGAGGGCAAGCTGGCCCTTGGCGGTACTTGCCTGAACGTCGGTTGCATTCCTTCCAAGGCGCTGCTGGACAGCTCCTGGAAGTTCCACGAAGCGCAAGACGGCTTGGCCATTCACGGTATTGGTGGTGTCAACCGCGAAAATGTCACCATTGACGTGCCTGCCATGGTTGGCCGCAAAGCCAACATCGTCAAAGGCCTGACCTCGGGTGTTGCCACCCTGTTCAAGGCCAACGGCGTGACTTCGATCCAGGGCCACGGCAAGCTGCTGATGGGCAAGAAAGTCGAAGTGACCAAGCCAGACGGCTCGGTTGAAGTGATCGAAGCCGAGAACGTCATCCTGGCGCCAGGCTCGCGTCCGATCGACATTCCGCCGGCTCCGGTCGACCAGAACGTGATCGTCGATTCCACCGGTGCCCTGGAATTCCAGAGCGTGCCAAAACGTCTGGGCGTGATCGGCGCCGGCGTGATCGGCCTCGAGCTGGGTTCGGTATGGTCGCGCCTGGGTGCGCAAGTGACCGTACTGGAAGCCCTCGACACCTTCCTGATGGCTGCCGATGCCGCGGTCTCCAAGGAAGCGCTGAAAACCCTGACCAAACAGGGCCTGGACATCAAGCTGGGCGCTCGCGTGACCGGTTCGAAGGTCAACGGCGAAGAAGTCGTGGTGACCTACACCGACGCCAACGGCGAACAGACCATCACTTTCGACAAGCTGATCGTTGCGGTCGGCCGTCGTCCAGTGACCACCGACCTGCTGGCTGCCGATAGCGGCGTGGAAATCGACGAGCGCGGCTTCATTGCGGTCGACGACCAGTGCGCAACCGCAGTACCGGGCGTTTTCGCCATCGGTGACGTGGTTCGCGGCATGATGCTGGCGCACAAGGCGTCCGAGGAAGGCATCATGGTCGTCGAGCGCATCAAGGGCCACAAAGCCCAGATGAACTACGACCTGATCCCTTCGGTTATCTACACCCACCCGGAAATCGCATGGGTCGGCAAGACCGAGCAGGCCTTGAAAGCCGAAGGCGTTGAAGTTAACGTCGGCACCTTCCCGTTTGCAGCCAGTGGCCGTGCCATGGCAGCCAACGATACCGGTGGTTTCGTGAAAGTCATCGCCGATGCCAAGACGGATCGCGTATTGGGCGTTCACGTCATTGGCCCGAGCGCTGCCGAGCTGGTACAGCAAGGCGCGATCGGCATGGAATTCGGCACCAGCGCTGAAGATCTGGGCATGATGGTCTTCTCCCATCCGACCCTGTCCGAAGCCTTGCACGAAGCGGCCCTGGCCGTAAATGGCGGCGCCATCCACGTGGCCAACCGCAAGAAGCGTTAATAGACAATAAGAAACCACGGCGGTATGGCCCGTCGTGAGCCTTGCGAGCAAGACTCACCGCGGAATATCCGCTGGACGCAGCCTTGCGTAGCCGAACCGGTTAACCGGAACGCTACGCAAGCAGCAGTCACAGGTGGTGCGGCACCAGAACGGTGCAGCACCGAATGCGCAGTACCTAACGAAGACGGTAATAAGCATGAATCTTCACGAGTATCAGGGTAAGCAGCTGTTCGCTGAGTACGGCCTGCCAGTATCCACCGGTTACGCGGTAGACACCCCGGAAGCGGCAGCAGAAGCTTGCGACAAAATCGGCGGCAGCGAATGGGTTGTCAAAGCCCAGGTTCACGCCGGTGGTCGCGGTAAAGCGGGCGGCGTCAAGCTGGTTCGCAGCAAAGAAGACGCCAAAGCCTTCGCACAGCAGTGGCTGGGCAAGCGTCTGGTGACTTACCAGACTGACGCCAATGGTCAGCCAGTCACCAAGATCCTGGTTGAATCGTGCACTGATATCGCTAAAGAGCTGTACCTGGGCGCTGTCGTTGACCGTTCGAGCCGCCGCATCGTGTTCATGGCTTCCACCGAAGGTGGCGTGGACATCGAGAAAATCGCTCACGACACCCCTGAGAAAATCCTCAAGGCCACTATCGATCCACTGGTTGGCGCCCAGCCATTCCAGGGTCGCGAGCTGGCATTCCAGCTGGGCCTGGAAGGCAAGCAGGTCACTCAATTCGCCAAGATCTTCGTAGGTCTGGCCAAGCTGTTCCAGGACCACGACCTGGCACTGCTGGAAGTGAACCCGCTGGTGATCAAGGCCGACGGCGACCTGCACTGCCTCGATGCCAAGATCAACATCGACGCCAACGCCATGTACCGTCAGCCTAAGCTGAAGACTTTCCACGATCCGTCGCAAGACGATCCGCGCGAAGCGCACGCTGCCAAGTTCGAACTGAACTACGTAGCCCTGGAAGGCAACATCGGCTGCATGGTCAACGGTGCCGGCCTGGCCATGGGTACCATGGACATCGTCAACCTGCATGGCGGCAAGCCAGCCAACTTCCTCGACGTGGGCGGTGGTGCTACCAAGGAACGCGTAACCGAAGCGTTCAAGATCATCCTGTCCGACACTAACGTCGCTGCAGTACTGGTCAACATCTTCGGCGGCATCGTTCGCTGCGACATGATTGCCGAAGGCATCATCGGCGCCGTGAAAGAAGTTGGCGTGAAAATCCCGGTTGTTGTTCGCCTCGAAGGCAACAACGCTGAGCTGGGCGCTAAAGTACTGGCAGAAAGCGGTTTGAACATCATCGCTGCTACCAGCCTGACCGACGCTGCTCAACAAGTCGTTAAAGCTGCGGAGGGCAAATAATGAGCGTCCTGATCAATAAAGACACCAAGGTTATCTGCCAGGGTATTACCGGTTCGCAAGGTAGTTTCCACACCCAGCAAGCCATCGAATACGGCACCAAGATGGTTGGCGGCGTAACACCGGGCAAGGGCGGCACCGAGCACCTGGGCCTGCCAGTGTTCAACACCGTGAAAGACGCTGTAGCCGCCACTGGCGCCACCGCCAGCGTGATCTACGTTCCAGCTCCTTTCTGCAAGGACTCCATCCTTGAAGCAGCGTTCGGCGGCATCAAGCTGATCGTCTGCATCACCGAAGGCATCCCGACCATCGACATGCTGGAAGCCAAGGTCAAGTGCGACGAGCTGGGTATCACCCTGATCGGCCCTAACTGCCCAGGCGTGATCACTCCAGGCGAATGCAAGATCGGCATCATGCCAGGTCACATTCACTTGCCAGGCAAGGTCGGTATCGTTTCCCGTTCCGGCACCCTGACCTACGAAGCTGTGAAGCAGACCACTGACGCCGGTTTCGGTCAGTCGACTTGCGTCGGCATCGGCGGTGACCCGATCCCAGGCTCGAACTTCATCGACATCCTGAAGTTGTTCCAGGAAGACCCGAAGACCGAAGCGATCGTCATGATCGGTGAGATCGGCGGTTCGGCTGAAGAAGAAGCGGCAGCCTACATCAAGGCCAACGTGACCAAGCCGGTTGTTTCCTACATCGCTGGTGTGACTGCTCCTCCGGGCAAGCGCATGGGCCATGCTGGCGCAATCATCTCTGGCGGCAAAGGCACTGCAGACGAGAAATTCGCTGCACTGCAAGACGCAGGCGTGAAAACCGTGCGTTCGCTGGCAGACATCGGCAAGGCCCTGGCCGAGCTGACTGGCTGGGAAATGAAGAAGTAAGCTTCGGCTGACTTTTTTGTTCCAAGCAACAAAGGCCACCTTCGGGTGGCCTTTGTCGTTTCTGGTCCTTGAGAATTCATGTGGCGGCTCCTGTGGCGAGGGAGCTTGCTCCCGCTCGGCTGCGAAGCAGTCGTAAACCAGGCAACGCGTTTCGTCTGTATTGATCGTTCCCACGCGTGGGAATGCATCCCATGACGCTCTGCGTCACCTTCTAGAAGCGGAACGCGGAGCGTCCCTGGCGGCATCCCCACGCGGGAGCGTGGGAACGATCATTCACCCCTGTGGCGAGGGAATTTATCCCCGCTGGGCTGCGAAGCGGCCCCAGTAGACTGCTGAATTCCTTCAGGCTAATCGTGCTCGATGATCTTGGGGGCGCTCCGCGCCCCAGCGGGGATAAATCCCCTCGCCACAGGGTTCAACATGTGCCCGGCCCAAACAGGATCCTGTTGCTCCCTATGCAACAAGCGCGAGTCGGAAAAATAGATATGTAAACGCGACACGCGAACGTCGTGCATCGGATAGTTCGCCCCTTAACAGTGCGTTTTCTCGCTAAATTCGTTAGGCTAGCAGCCATTTTTGCGACCGCTGCCCACAAGGAAGCGCCGCGCTAAACGGGTCGGTCCCATACGGATCGGCAGCATTTCCCTCACCCATAAGGGAAATCCCTCTCTAAATTCCGATTCAGTAGTGTGGTTTCCTTAATGAAAGTGTTGAAAGGCCAGGACATCCTGGCGCTTGGTTTCATGACATTTGCCCTGTTCGTCGGGGCCGGCAACATCATCTTCCCGCCTATCGTCGGTTTGCAGTCCGGGCCTCATGTCTGGATGGCGGCGCTGGGCTTTTTGATCACGGCGGTCGGTCTGCCGGTCATCACGGTGGTTGCATTGGCCAAGGTCGGTGGCGCGATGGACGCCTTGAGCAGCCCCATCGGCAAGGTCGCCGGCGGGTTGCTGGCGGCGGTGTGCTACCTGGCCGTTGGCCCGTTGTTCGCCACACCGCGTACCGCCACCGTTTCGTTCGAAGTCGGCTTGGCGCCATTGACTGGCGAAAGCCCGCTGGCGCTGTTCCTGTATAGCGCCGCGTATTTCCTGCTGGTGTTTTTCATTTCGCTCTACCCGGGCCGCCTGCTGGACACCGTCGGGCGCTTCCTCGCGCCACTGAAGATCATCGCCCTGGCCGTGCTCGGCATCGCGGCGTTTGCCTTGCCCGCGGGTGATATCGGCGTGGCGACCCCCGAGTACATCGCGGCGCCGTTCTCCCAAGGGTTCATCAACGGCTACCTGACCATGGATACCCTGGGCGCCTTGGTGTTCGGCATTGTCATCGTCAACGCGATCCGTTCCCGGGGCGTCGAGTCGCCGGCCTTGATCACCCGCTACGCGATCATCGCCGGGCTGATCGCCGGGGTGGGCCTGGCGCTGGTCTACGTCAGCCTGTTCCGCCTCGGTTCCGGCAGCCATGAGGTGGCCGCAGGGGCGACCAACGGCGCCGCTGTGCTGCATGCCTACGTGCAACACACCTTCGGCAGCCTGGGCAGCGGTTTCCTTGCCGTGTTGATCTCCCTGGCGTGCCTGGTGACCGCGGTTGGCCTGACCTGCGCCTGCGCCGAATACTTCAGCCGTGTCCTGCCGCTGTCCTACAAGACTTTGGTCGTGATCCTGGCCGCCTTTTCGCTGCTGGTGTCCAACTTGGGCCTGACCAAGCTGATCGCGTTCTCGATTCCGGTTCTCACCGCGATCTATCCGCCGTGCATCGCCCTGGTGGCCCTGAGCTTCTGCAAGGACTTCTGGCACGAGCAGGGGCGCATCGTTGGCCCGGTGATGCTGGTGTCGTTCCTGTTTGGCCTGATCGATGCGCTCAAGGGCGCCGGCCTGGCAGACTGGATGCCAGCGCAACTGGCCCACCTGCCGTTGAGCGAGCAGGGCCTGGCCTGGCTGGTGCCTTCGGTGATGACCCTGGCGGTCGCGGTGGTGTGCGATCGCCTGCTGGGCAAGCGCAGCGAAGCGTTGGCTTAAGCGCTACAGGCAGATTCATCGGCAAGAACCAAAATGCCCCGTATCAATCGATACGGGGCATTTTTTTGAGTGCAGTGTCTTTTTCCGTGGGCTAACGTCGAAGCAGTGTCTTGAAAGGCTTGCACAAAACCTTGTGGGAGCTCGCTCCCACAGGTCGGCATTTCAAGGCAAGTCTGGCTTTAGACGTCATGTTTTTAGACATACAGGAAATCGAATGTCATTCATCCAAGCCAACCTGATCCACCTGCTTGCCGCCGCCTGGTTCATTATCTGCTGGGCGGGCTACACCCGTTATGCCACCTGGAAGGCGCGCGACACGGCGTGCCTGGCCAGCGTGATGCACCTGTACCGCGAAGACTGGATGCGCCGCATGCTGCTGCGTGAGAACCGTATCGCCGATGCCAGCGTGATCGGCAACCTGGAGCGCAACGCATCCTTCTTCGCCTCCAGCACATTGATCATCCTGGCCGGTATCCTGACGGTACTCGGGGCGTCCGATCGAGCGGTGTCGTTGCTGGCGGACATACCCTTGGTGCAGCAGGCGTCCCAGGGCATGGCGGAGGTCAAGTTGCTGTGCCTGGCACTGGTGTTCGTGTATGCGTTCTTCACCTTCAGTTGGTGCATGCGCCAGTACAACTTCGCGGCGGTGCTGATTGGCTCAGCGCCGATGATTGGTGAGCGGCATGTGTCGGAGCAGGAGCGCAAGGCCTTTGCACTAAGGGCTGCGCGGGTCATTTCCATGGCCGCCAACCAGTTCAACTTCGGCCTGCGTTCCTATTACTTCGGCATGACCATGTTGGCGTGGTTCGTCAGCCCCTGGTTATTCATGTTGATGAGTGCTGGCGTGGTGTTCGTGCTGTATCAGCGCGAGTTTCACTCCGATGTACTGGACGTGATGGTCTATACCCCCACCGAAGCACCAGTGTCCGAGGTGGGCAAGGAGGCGGCCTGACAGGCGGTGCCGCCAAATCGCAGGCAAAAGAAAACCCGCATCAGGCGGGTTTTCCTTTACTGCTAAAACCGTATCAGTTGGATTTGGGCGCGGTAGCAGGTGCTTCCTGCTGGGCGGCACTGTTCGATTCAGACTGAGCTTTGGCGGCTTCGGCGTTTTCTTTCGCCGCGTCGTTCACTTTATCCTGTGCTTTGTTCATGTCTTGCTGAGCTTGCTCAGCGTGTTGTTGGGCATCTTGAGCTTTGTCCTCGGATTTTTTATCGCAGGCAGCGAGGCCGAGGGAAGCGGCCAACATCAAGGCAATAGCAAAAGTCTTACGCATGGGGTGTTTCTCCTTATGGAAATAACTACTGGCCTTTTGAACGCCAGCCCTCGGATTAAGTTCCTGTTGCGTAACAGATATATAACTTTGCCCTGCAATGGAACTTTGTGCATCGCGCCTGTTGCCAGGTCTCGTCACTCATTGGAGCGTTGATCGAATGGCCGAAGACCCCGTTTTTGAGCGCGCGACACGTTTTTTATCCGCACTCAGGCATTGCCAGGTGCTGGGCTTGAAGTTGCACAGTGCCAGTCGTGACGGGCTGACGGTCATCCTGCCGTTCAGCCCGCAAATCGTCGGCAATCCCCTGAGGGGCATCATCCATGGCGGGGCGTTGACCTCATTGATGGACACCGCCTGTGGTATGTCGACCCTGTGTGTGCTGCCGCAATTCGAAGTCTGTCCCACCCTCGACCTGCGGATCGACTACATGCACGCCGCCGAGCCCCACAAGGATGTCTACGGCTTCGCCCAATGCTATCGGGTGACCCCGGACGTGATCTTCACCCGGGGTTTCGCCTACCAGGACGATCCCGAGCAACCCATCGCCCATGCGGTGGGCACCTTCATGCGTCTGGGCCAGCATGCCAGGGGAATGGGGAAGGGCGGTCCGATGACCGCTGTGGGCCAGCCATGACCGATATCCTCCAGGAACAACTGCGCCGCGCCTGCGAGCAGGGCGACTACGCGCTGCTGCTCGCCTCGATTCCCTATGCCCAACTCATCGGTGTCGAATGCACGCGCCAGGGCGACGACTTGTTGTTTCGCTTGCCGGCCAACAAAGACAACATTGGTAACCCTTTACTGCCGGCCATCCACGGTGGGGTCATTGCCGGTTTCATGGAACTGGCCGCTGCCGTGCATCTGTTGATCGCCACGGGTACGCCGGGCATACCGAAAATCATCGATTTCTCCCTGGATTACCTGCGCACCGGACAGTTTCGCGATACCTACGCCAAATGCCAGGTCTGGCGCCAGGGCCGGCGAGTCGCCAACGTCGCGATCACCGCCTGGCAAGACGTCGAGGCCGAACCCATCGCCACTGCCCGGGCCCATTTCAAGATCCAGGAGCCGTCGAAACCGGATCGCCCTTGAGTCATCCTCCACAAGGTATGCCGCAACGGCTACAGCGTGTTCTCTCAGGACTTCCTTATAGGCTTTGGTCAATACAGGGGGGGCGCGATTTGATCTCACTGCATGGAAAACAGAGGGCGCAAGTATGCTCGGCTTGTGGTGTTCATTAGCAGATAAATAATTCATTGCGCGGAGCAAAGACTAAAAACTCAATTTAATGCTATTAAAAAATTATAGTTCGTTGTTTTTATGAGATTTTTGTTCGATGCGATTGTTTTGGGAGCGCTTTCTTGGCTGTGGGTGTTGACCGGGTGGTTGCCGGTTGGTCAGGATTGTTCCTATTGAGGTGTCTAATTTCGGGGCGTTGAGCGTTAGTTACGGACTGGGTTTCTACGCCGCCAGACTCTCATCAATTGATAAAACTGGCAAAAGGACTTAAGAATGGATCTTAAGGTATTCGATAAGGTTGTCGTACCCGCTCGCCTTGGTATATATGATTCGTCGATCTCGTTCCTGCATGCGCAAGTTGCACTGAAACAGCATGCCCTGGATAAGCGGGACTCGCTGTACCAAGATTTTATAAGGTTTCAAGCGGCGTTTGGTAACTTGCCCCTCGACGAATATATGAAAGAGGGAGATACCTATCGCCGACGTCGTTTTAACGAAATGCTCCTTCAGGACGAGGGGGAGTGCATTTCACTGACCTTGAAACCGTCAAGAGGTTTCTATCAAGCCGCCACAGTCAATGGCTATTCGGGTGGGATCGATCGGGTCTACCAACCTCTAGAACCCTCGACGTTGAGTAATCCGTTTTTGCATCAACTGATCGTCGATATGTATTTGCTTTTACCTGCCGAACGCCGAGGCATTTCGCGGGTATGGGATATCGGTATCCACCTCTACCGGATTACTGCGCAGCCCCATGTACCAGGCCACCCCGTACCGGAGGGACCGCACCGTGACGGTCACGAGTTCACCTCCATTACCTTGGTCAACCGGCACAATGTAGAGGGTGGCGAGAGTCTGTTTTGCGACACGGCATCCGCCGTGCGGTTACGGCATACCTTGAAGCAACCACTTGAAACTGCGCTGTTTGATGATGCGCAAGGCTTGCACGATGTTACGCCCATTTACTGTCAGGACGCTGCGAGGGATGGGTACAGGGATGTTTGTGGTTTCTCCCTGAACCCGGTCATGGAATAACGTTGGCCTTTATTATTGTTTTGGGGGGAAGTTATGCAGAGTAACGAGTGTGTCGCCGCGAACGTGTATGTGTTGTCGGATCAACAAGGTGTCTATGCGGGTAAACATCTGCTGGTTGATTTCTACGGTGCAAAAAATATCGACAGTGTCGAACATGTCAGTCAAGCATTGGTTGCCGGGGTCAAGGCTGCCGGCGCGACTTTGCTTCATCAGTACTTTCACTACTTTACGCCTAACGGTGGGGTGTCCGGCGTGTGTGTACTTGCCGAGTCCCATGTTTCTATCCACAGCTGGCCGGAGTTAAACTATGCGGCGGTGGATATTTTTATGTGTGGTGATGCCGATCCTCACCGGGCTGTGGAAGTGCTTAAACAATCATTTTTGCCGTCGAGCGTACTCGTTGATGAGGTTCGTCGCGGTAAGAATATCATTTAAGGAGTTGCAGTATGTCCGTTGATCTGGCTCAGGAAGAAATGCGTAACGCTTATGTAAATATCTGGATTGGTGAAGTCTGGAATAAGGGGAATGTTAATTTTGTGGATTCGATTTTTCACCCTGACTTTGAAGACCATCGTCCCATTCCCCAGTTTCCCGGTAATGTAGATGGCCATAAGTTGATGGCTGCCGACTGGCATCAGGCGTTCCCGGACGTGATCTTCAATATCGAAGACATCATTATTCAGGGGAATCTCCTTGCCGCACGTTATGTCGCAGAAGGCACCCACACAGGGGTGATTCTTGGCATCCAGGGCACGGGCGTTCCGGTGAGCTTGACCGGGATAGACATCTTTGGTTTCGAGAACGGTCTGGTGCGCCATTGGTGGCATGAAGAAGATTTCGACACGTTTATCAAACCGATCCTGGCAGCCGACGCCGAACGAAAGAAAGCAATTTAGGCTGCAGAGGACTCTGGGCAGGAGAAACATCATGGGTAATGAAGACAGGTATCGTGCAGCGGAAAAAGCTTATCGACGTGAGAAATTCGTCATGCCCAAGGAGCTCACTTATTTGGCCGGCAATTCATTGGGCCCCGCGGTGGCCTCAGTCGCGGATCGCCTAGTGCGCACCAGTAACGATCAATGGGGACAGCACTTGGCAGGTGCCTGGAAGAAAAACGGGTGGTTAAGCGCCCCGGAGGAAATTGGGGATAGGATTTCCTTGTTATTGGGTGCAGACCAAGGCACGACCCTGGTGTGCGATAGCACCTCCATCAATTTATTCAAACTCTTGAATGCGGCGCTGGCCGTTGATCCCCAACGCAAGGTGATACTGACGGATCAAGGCAATTTTTCCACCGATCTCTACATCGCCAAGAGTGTCGGGCTGATCCATCAGGATGTCACGGTTTGTATAGTGCCACGTTCAGCGCTGATCGAGAGCCTCGACCCGTCTGTTGCCGTGTTGATGTTATCCCATGTCGACTATCGCTCGGGACAAGCCCATGACATGGCCTCATTCAATGAAAAGGCTAGGTCTGTGGGGGCGTTAACGCTCTGGGACGTGTCCCACAGCGTGGGCATTATGGCCTTGGACTTCAACGCAAGTGGCGTCGATATGGCGGTGGGCTGTGGCTATAAATACTTGAACGGCGGTCCGGGTGCCCCGGCCTTCGTTTACGTCAAATCTGATCTTCAGAACACACTGAGCAACCCGATTCAGGGGTGGTTAGGACATGCTGAACCCTTTGTGTTCAGTGAAAATTACATGCCGGCCAGTGGGATCAAACGCTTGCAGGTCGGAACGCCCACGACCTTTTCCCTGGCCGCCTTGGCGGAGGGTGTGGATTTGCTTCTGGAAGCTGGAATACAGCTTGTCGAGCACGACAGCCGGGAGTTGTTTGATGCCTTTATGGCGGGGCTCGAACCCATAGTGCGCAAAGGACACGTCCACTTCTTGCACGATGTTCAACGCAGCAACGTCAGTGGCCATATCGGTTTTAAAGTCAATGACGCCGAGGCGCTGCACCATCGCTTGATGGCGGAAAATATCGTGACGGAATATCGCTATCCGGACTTGCTACGTATTGCCTTCAATCCGCTCTACACGACAGTGGATGAGATCGAGCAAACCGCTGCAAAACTAAAGCATTTGCTGGGCCAGCACTGAAAATTCAGCTAGGGGAGAATGGATCAATGGAGCATGAAATATTCAGGGACTCGCCCGAGCGAAAAGACAAACTGCTCAAGGCCTGGGAATACATCGAGAAAAGCGGAATCGAGTACGTTTATATGCAGTTTCCCTCTCTCACCGGCCGTCTGCAGGGCAAGGGGATTCCGGCCAAGCATTTTGTCGACATGTGCGAGAAGGGCTTCTCAATGGTGTACGGAGCCACAGTGAATGTGGCGCAGGATCGATTCGGCCAGTACCTGGGCTATCCGTCCAACGCCTCGGAACTGCTGGCTTACCCTGAACCTGAAACGTTGGTTCAGTTACCGTGGGATAAGCGCGTTGCACGGGTGTTCTGCACCCTGTTTCGCAACCCCAAGGACCGGGAATTTCCGGGCCAGCGACTCGACGCTGATTGCCGGGGTAACCTGCGGACTATTCACCAAGCCTTTCAAGCCAGGCATGGCCTGCAACTGCGAGCCGGGATGGAACCGGAAATGATGTGGCTACGCAAACTGGAGGGTGAACACCAGTATGTGGGCGTGACCGATCCGCGCTGTTATCACATTGGTCAGTTTGAGACGTTGCGTCCGGTGTATATGAAAGTCCTGGAGTACGCGCAGGCCATGGGTTTGGACATGATTCAAGGTGATCATGAAGATGCACCGGGTCAACTGGAGCTTAATTTTGCTTTTGACGATGTGCTTGGCAGTTGTGACCGACTGATGACTTACCGGCAAATCTGTCATCAGGTTGCGCAAGAGTTCAACTTGGTGGCCTGCTTTTTACCCAAGCCGTTTGCTGGCGTATCCGGCTCCGGATGCCACTTTAACTTGTCGTTATGGGACGGTGGGCGGGCGGTGTTTCGCGAGGATGTGTTTCCCCGGAGGTATGGGATGGAGGATGTTTATTGCCACTATGAAGGCGGCAATAACATGTTTCTGCCGAGCGCAAGCGATTCGGGTCTCACCGATATTGGAAGATACGCAATTGGCGGCATTCAGAAACACCTTAAGGCTTTGACCGTGATTGCTGCACCCACAGTCAACTCATACAAGCGTCTGTGGGAAACCGGTTTCTGGGCGCCGGTACGGGCTAATTGGGGATACCAGAATCGTACCTGCGCGATCCGGGTCTCCGCTCCGGGTAGAGTGGAGTACCGAACCGCTGACTCCCTGGTCAACCCTTACTTAATGGCTGCTTCATTGTTAAAGGCAATGGATGATGGCCTGTCCAACCGACATGAACCGGGCCCGGCAACGGAAGCCGACAGCTATTCGGATCATCCTGCGGCCACGGCCTTCGTTCCCCGAAACCTCGGACAAGCCTTGGAAGCACTGGATAACGACCCTGTTGTTTTATCGGCGCTTCCTGGCGACATGAGTGATTTGTTCCGAAAGATCAAAATGAATGAGTGGGAGGAGTTCTTGGCCACCGTCACCCATTGGGATTTCGACACCTACCTGAATCACACGCCCTAGCAACCTCTCCCGGGATGGGCCATTGTTCATCCTGGGATGCTCAGTTCTTTTGTTCTATTCGAAAGGACAGATAGTTTGAGGCGAAGATAATCAACGCGCCGACTAATACCCAGATTTCAAGGCTCTCGCCGTAGAGAAAAAAACCAACCACGGCAATGAGCGGCACCCTGAAAAAATCAATCGGTATGGCAATGGATGCTTCCATGACGCTCAGTGCTTTGGCCATGGCGAAGTGTGCGCTTAAGCCCGTTATGCCTAACATTAGAATCCATGGGATGCATTCGAGTGTAGGGGTACGCCATTGTGCCAGGGACAGACCAAAACCCAGGGGCAGCTGTAGCAACACCATCCAGATCACGATGAGGGTGGGACTGCTGGTCAACGTCAGTTTCTTAACCATGATGATGGATGTTGCATACCCCACGGCGGCCAGCAGAACGATAAGTGCGGCGGGTTCAATGCTGTCAAGGCCGGGCCTTAGAACGACTAGGACGCCGATAAAACCGCCGATAGCAGCGAGTATCCTGGCGGTGGAGAGTTTTTCTTTCAAGAATAAGAACGCTAGCAGGGAAACCCATATCGGGGTGGTGAATTCCAGCGCAAAAACCTTAACCAATGGAAGCGATGCTACACCAACGGTCCAAGCATATTGTCCTGCGAAATGAATTGCGTTCCTGCCAATCTGCAGGTTTAGATCTGGTGCTTGCCAGAGCTTGATACGTTGTTTGTAAATGATCGGAAAAATAATGATCAATCCGATAAAGGATCTGAAAAAGAGGATCTCAAAGATTGACATGAACATGGACAGCTCTCTGGCCGCGACGGCCATGCCAATGAACGAGAGCAAGCTTGCAGCCATCCATAGTAGCCCGCCTAATGGCAGTTTGACCTGATGCATTTGCTATCCTCTTTGTTTATTCATTGTTCTTGTATTTCATGATGGGTAGTACCCAGTTTAGCGACTAGATAATCAATAAAGCGGCGAGCTTTTATCGGTAATCTTATGCAGTTGGGATAAAGAATGTTTATGGGTGTTGTGCTGAGTTCGTAATTTGGAAATAATCGAACAAGTTTGTTGGTTTTGATGTCGTCGTTGAGCATCCAGGCTGGCAGGATGGCTATCCCAAGGGAAAATAGAGCCATTTGGTGAGTTAGAGTCAACGAGTTGGAGCTGTAACGAATAATAGGTTTTATGGTGAGCTGTTCTGTTTGATCTTTTCTTAGAGATATCTTCCCGTCTTTATGAAGTTTCTCATTTGCAATCCAGGGTAAAGTGTTAAGGCAGGTAATGTTTTTCAGGGAGTGCCGTTCGATGAATTCCGGGCTTGCAATTAGATAATTCCGGAATTCCGATATTTTTCGACACCTGAATGAAGAGTCTTGCAGGATTCCAAGGCAGATTGCTAAGTCATGCTTGCCCTTGGCTAACTTGGAAAACGGTGCGCCAACATCATGAACGATTTTTAACTGAGGGTATAAATTCGCGAACTCTGCGATGATCGGTACAATAAGTCGTGAGCCAACATCTCTGGGTGATACAATTCGCAGTACGCCACAGACGTGCTCCGCTTCGCTTTTTAAGGTTTCAAGAGCACAGTCGATTCGTTGCTTTATGTCGATAAAGTCATCATAGAAGCGCTGCCCTGCTTCTGTTAGGACCAACGATCGAGTTGTTCTGCTGATTAAAGTTGTGCCCAAAGAGCGCTCAAGCTCTTTTATATGGATGCTGACCATTCCGGTGCTAATATTGAGATGTACCGCTGCGCCGGAAAATGATTTGAATTCGGCGACTTTTAGGTAAGCAATAACTCTGTTGTAATTAAAGTCCATTGATGTTCCAGCTCCTGGGGTGTTGAGCTTGAATAGTTGATCAGAGCTCGACACGATATGCCGTAAGATACATGTCGACAATAGGTATGGCAATACCAAGTGATACTGCCAGAAAAAAGTGTTGGATATCTGAAATCTCTGACAGATATCGATGAAGTCCTATTGAGCTACTGTTGTTTTTTCGCTCGTCGACAGTTACAACATTTGGTAACCCTTTACCGCCAAAGACCCATAGTGAGGTCATCGTCATTTTCATGGCCGCTTTCGGCTGCTATTTGTTTTTTGATCGTTACTGGCGCACCGGACAGTTTCGCGACACCTACGCCAAATGCCAGGTCTGGCGCCAGGGCCGGCGGGTCGCCAACGTCGCGATCACCGCCTGGCAAGATGTCGAGGTCGAACTCATCGCCACTGCCCGGGCCCATTTCAAGATCCAGGAACCGTCAAAACCGGATCGCCCTTGAAATCATCCGCGTTGCCCCCACCTTGAGGACATCCCGCCGCCAATCTCAGCGAGGCGGACACCACCATCCACTTGGAGTTTGATGACCATGAGCGTGGAAACTCAAAAGGAAACCCTGGGCTTCCAGACCGAGGTGAAGCAACTGCTGCACCTGATGATTCACTCGCTGTATTCCAATAAGGAAATTTTCCTTCGCGAGTTGATTTCGAACGCCTCTGACGCTGTCGACAAATTACGTTTCGAAGCCCTTTCCAAGCCTGAATTGCTGGAAGGCGGCGCTGAGCTGAAAATCCGTGTGAGCTTCGACAAGGACGCGAAAACCGTCACCCTCGAAGACAACGGCATCGGCATGAGCCGCGAAGAGGTGATCACGCACCTGGGCACCATCGCCAAGTCCGGCACCGCCGACTTCATGAAGAACCTGTCAGGCGACCAGAAGAAGGATTCCCACCTGATCGGTCAGTTCGGCGTTGGTTTCTATTCCGCGTTCATCGTGGCCGAGCAAGTCGAAGTGTTCAGCCGCCGTGCCGGCCTCGCTGCGAGCGAAGGCGTGCACTGGTCGTCCAAGGGCGAGGGCGAGTTTGAAGTCGCCACCGTCGACAAGGCCGATCGCGGCACCCGCATCGTGCTGCACCTCAAGTCCGGCGAAGACGAGTTCGCCGATGGCTGGCGCCTGCGCAACATCATCAAGAAGTACTCCGACCATATTGCGCTGCCAATCGAGCTGCCGAAGGAAGTCACCGCTGCCGAAGGCGAAGAAAAGCCTGAAGTGGAATGGGAAACCGTCAACCGCGCCAGTGCCCTGTGGACCCGTCCGCGCACCGAAGTGAAAGACGAGGAATACCAGGAGTTCTACAAGCACATCGCCCACGACTTCGAGAACCCGCTGAGCTGGAGCCACAACAAGGTCGAAGGCAAGCTGGAATACAACTCGCTGCTGTACGTGCCGGCCCGTGCGCCGTTCGACCTGTACCAGCGCGAAGCGCCACGCGGGCTGAAGCTGTATGTCCAGCGTGTGTTCGTGATGGACCAGGCCGAGTCGTTCCTTCCGCTGTACCTGCGTTTCATCAAGGGTGTGGTGGATTCCAATGACCTGTCGCTGAACGTGTCGCGGGAAATCCTGCAGAAAGATCCGATCATCGACTCCATGAAGTCGGCGCTGACCAAGCGTGTGTTGGACATGCTGGAAAAACTGGCGAAGAACGAGCCCGAGCAGTACAAGAGCTTCTGGAAAAACTTCGGCCAGGTGATGAAAGAAGGTCCGGCCGAGGACTTCGCCAACAAGGAAAAAATCGCCGGCCTGCTGCGCTTTGCGTCGACCCAGGGTGACGATGGCGAACAAGTCGTAGGTCTGGCCGATTACCTGGCCCGCGCCAAGGAAGGCCAGGACAAGATCTACTACCTGACCGGTGAAACGTATGCACAGGTCAAGAACAGCCCGCACCTGGAAGTTTTCCGCAAGAAAGGCATCGAAGTGCTGCTGCTGACCGACCGCATCGACGAGTGGCTGATGAGCTACCTCAACGAGTTCGACGGCAAGAGCTTTGTCGACGTGGCCCGTGGTGACCTGGACCTCGGCAACCTGGATTCGGAAGAAGACAAGAAAGCCGCCGAAGAAGTCGCCAAGAGCAAGGAAGGCCTGGTCGAGCGGATCAAGACGGCCCTGGGCGATGCTGTCAGCGAAGTGCGTGTCTCGCACCGCCTGACCGATTCCCCGGCGATCCTGGCCATCGGTGAGCAGGACCTGGGCCTGCAAATGCGCCAGATCCTCGAAGCCAGCGGCCAGAAAGTCCCGGACTCCAAGCCGATCTTCGAATTCAACCCGGCCCACCCGCTGGTGGAAAAACTCGACAACGAGCAGAGCGAAGAGCGTTTCGGCGACCTGTCGCACATCCTGTTTGACCAAGCGGCCCTGGCGGCTGGCGACAGCCTGAAGGACCCGGCGGCGTATGTGCGTCGCCTGAACAAGCTGTTGGTTGAACTGTCAGCTTAATCAGGTGCAGGAAAAACCCGCTTCGGCGGGTTTTTTCATTTCTGGTGTTCCGATTGAAGAGGAGTCCGTCATGAGTCAGGTTACGGTTCGTTCGCTGGTCTATCAGATTGAAGGTCAAACCTATGAAGGCCGCCTGGCCTTCGACATTAGCCAGCAGGGCTCGCGCCCGGGGTTGCTGATGGCGCCGAATTGGATGGGCGTAGGGGCGGGGGCCGAGGACATCGCCAGATCGGTGGCGGCCAACGGTTATGTCGTGTTGATCGCCGACCTGTACGGGCAGACGGTCCGCCCGAGCAATGCCGATGAGGCGGGAGCGGCGATGATGCCCCTCAAGAACGACCGGGCGTTGTTGCGCAAGCGCATGCAGGCGGCGTTCGAGCAACTGCAGAGCCAGGACGAAGCGCAGGTCGACGCTTCCAGGCTGGCCACGTTCGGCTTTTGCTTCGGTGGCTGCTGCGCCCTGGAACTGGCCCGTAGCGGTGCGCCGCTGAAGGCCGCCATTTCCTTCCACGGCACCCTGGATACACCGAACCCGGCCGATGCCCAGAACATCAAGGGTGCGGTGTTGGTCATGCATGGCGCCTCGGATCCGTTGGTGCCCAAAGAGCAGTTACCGGCCTTCGAAGACGAAATGAACGCCGCCGGGGTGGATTGGCAACTGCTCAGCTACGGTGGTGCGGTGCACTCGTTTACCGACCCACAAGCCAATATGCCGGGCAAGATGATGTACAACGCCAAGGTCGCCGGGCGGGCGTTCCGGTCGATGCATAACCTGTTGGATGAAGTGTTCAAGGGCTGAGGTTGGGTTCTGGATTTGAACCTCTTGTTGTCTGACATAAAGCCATCGCGAGCAAGCTCGCTCCCACAGTGATCCACTGTGAACGCACATTCTGTGGTCACTCAAATCCAATGTGGGAGCGAGCTTGCTCGCGATGGCGGCCTGACAAGCAATCCTGAAATCAGGGCAACTCGATCCGTTCACTTTCCCCTGGCACGGTTGGCCAGTCTCCGGCTGCCCAGCGTCGACGGGCATCATCAATCCGTGCCGGGTCGCTGGAGACGAAATTCCAGTTCATCCGTCGCGGCCCGTCCAACGGTGCGCCGCCGAACAGCACGGCATGGCAGTCGCTCTCTGCAAACAGCGTCATTTCTTCCCCGCTTGGCAGTATCACCAACGAGTGGGGTTCCACCGGCTCGCCGTCCAGCGACGCCTCGCCGCTCAACACATACAGCGCCCGTTCTTCATGTTCGGTAGGAATCAGCAAGGTCGTCGCGGTCTGCAGGTTCAGTTCGGCGTAAAGCGTCGGCGACAGCACCGGCACCGGCGATTCCAGGCAAAAGCCTGACCCGGCGATCATCCGGATGCTGACCCCCAGGTTCTCGCTGACCGGCAGGCTGTGTGCCGGGTGATGGCTGTAGTGCCCGGGGCCTTGTTCGTGGGCCTTGGGCGAGGCCAGCCAGACTTGCAACCCATGCATAACGAATGCGCTGCCCAGCAATGACTCGGGGGTGCGCTCGACATGGGCGATGGCGCTGCCTGCGGTCATCCAACTGACCTCCCCGGCGTCCACCACCTGGTCGGAACCCAGGCTGTCCTTGTGCTGGAGTTTTCCTTCGAACAGGTAGGTGAGGGTGGACAGGCCGATATGCGGATGTTGGCGGATGTTCATGCCTTTGCCCGCTGGGTAGGTGGTTTGCAGCATGTGATCGAAGAACACGAAAGGCCCGACGCTGCGGCATTTGGCGGACGGCAGCGGGCGAAGAATCGGCTGGCCTTCGACATCTTCGGCGCGGGGGCGAACGGTCAGGGGAGTGGTCATGTTGTTTTCCAGGTTGAACAACGGTTGCATGAAGCATAACCCGTCGTCGGCAGGCGCGGCAGATACGCCTTGAACCCAGGCGGGACGGTTGGGGTCTACGCTGTTCAAGGCTTCCGGAGACTGCCCGTGCCCCTGACCCGTTTGATCTGCGCCTGGCTACTGGTCGTTTCCAGCGGCGGCGCCATGGCGCGTGAATATGCCTACAGCGATGCGCACCTGCATTACGTCGATTTCTTCCAGGAAACCGCCGGCATGCCCAAGCTGCTTCAGGCGATGGCGGACAATCGCATCGAGCATGTGATGATCTCCGGCATTCCGGTGGCCAAGAAATGGCATGAGGACGAACCCAAGCGCCCACGTTATTACGCCGGTGACGATGCGGATGCCTATTGGTACAGCGCCACCGACGTGATTGTCGCTGCCGCGGTGAGCAAGCTGACCACCGAGCAACGCCAGCGCTTTCATCCATTCCTGTCGGGCTTCAATCCCAACGACAAGAACTCCGTCGCCCATATCCAGCGCATGCTCGACCTGTACCCGGGGCTGTGGCAAGGCATCGGTGAGGTGTTCACCCGCCATGACGACCTGACTGCGCTGACCTCGGGCGATACCCCGCGGGCCAACAACGAAGCCATGACGCGGATCTATCACTTGGCGGCCGAGAACGACCTGCCGGTGATGTTGCATTCCAACATCACGTCCAAGCGTGAGAAAAATCCGCTGTACCTGGCGGAAATCGAGGAGCCGTTGCGCAATCATCCGCACACGCGCTTCATCTGGGCCCACGCCGGTACCAGCATGGAAATCCATCGCCACCAGACCCGCTTGGATTTTCTGTTGCCGACCCTGACCCGCATGCTCGAGGCCTATCCCAATCTGTACATAGACCTGTCCTGGAGCCTGCTCACGCCGTACTTGCTGGACGAGGCGGGTAAGCCTCGGCAGGAGTGGGTAAGCCTGGTAGAGCGCTTTCCGGAGCGCTTCATGGTGGGGTCGGACGTGGTAGGACGTTTCAACAAGCTTGGTAAGGAGTTGCGCGGTTTCGATCCGTTCCTCGATGCCTTGCCCGAAGACGTGGCGCGGAAGGTGGCGCGGGATAACTTTCTGGCGGTGTTACCTCGTTCTGTCCCGCGATAGGTAAGTACCTTGTGGCGAGGGGATTTATCCCCGCTGGACTGCGCAGCAGGCCCAAAACTTCGACGGTGATCGGTCTGACACTCCCCAGATATCAGGTTTTGGGCCCGCTTCGCGAGCCAACGGGGATAAATCCCCTCGCCACTGAGGACTCTTGGTGTGTGGGCGAATGCTGGTTTGTCATCAGCCTGTCACTCCCGCGTCATACCCTCGCGCTCATCTCAATCAAGGAGCGCACTATGCATCTCACCCGTTCAAGCGCACTGGTCGCGCTGTGGTTGACCTGCGGCCTGGCACAAGCCGAAGTCCGTGTCGAAGGCCCGGTGGAATACGGCGTTTTCGAAGGGCCGCAAGCCGAGTTGCAATCAGGGGAGCGGGTCCTGCGTCGCAGCAACGAGCAGATCCGCCAGACCGAGAGCGTGCCGGCGAAGCTGGGCACCAAGTTCGGCATGCGCTACCAGTTGGCCGGCAAGGTCGCGGATGACCAGCCGTTGACCCTGTTGTACTTCACTCCCGGTATCCGCACCCCCGATGGCGTGCGCCACGACAAGTTCGAAGTCATCCAGAAACTGGTGCCCGGCGCGCCTCAGGATGTCATGGCCTACGAATTCACCGAAAGCCACGAAGTGGTGCCGGGAGAGTGGCGGTTCATGGTGTTCCAGGGCGATCGGCTGCTGACGCAGCAGCGGTTTGTGGTGCGCTGAATCCCATTCACCACAGACCCCATGCGGTGTAATTGAGCAGGCGCAAAAAAGCCCCGAACCAGTCGGGGCTTTTTGTGTGCGGCTGTCGGCGGGGCTTACTTGCCCTGCCAGCGCTTCAGTACCAGGGTGGCGTTGGTGCCGCCGAAGCCGAAGCTGTTGCTCATCACGGTATTGATGGTGGCGTTTTCGCGAGTCTTGGTCAGGATTGGCAGATCGGCCACTTCTGGGTCCAGCTCGTCGATGTTGGCGGAACCGGCCATGAAGTTGCCTTCCATCATCAGGATGCAGTAGATCGCTTCGTGAACACCGGCGGCGCCCAGGGAGTGACCCGACAGGCTCTTGGTGGAGCTGATGGCTGGCGCCTTGTCGCCGAACACTTCCCGTACGCCCTTCATTTCCATCACGTCGCCCACTGGGGTCGAGGTGCCGTGGGTGTTCAGGTAGTCGATCGGGGCATCGACAGTGGCCATGGCCATCTGCATGCAACGCACAGCGCCTTCACCGCTTGGCGCGACCATGTCGTAACCGTCGGATGTGGCGCCGTAGCCAACGATTTCGGCGTAGATTTTCGCACCGCGGGCCAGGGCGTGTTCCAGTTCCTCGACCACCACCATGCCGCCACCGCCGGCGATGACGAAGCCGTCACGGTCGGCGTCGTAGGCACGGGAAGCTTTTTCCGGCGTGTCGTTGCGCTTGCTGGACAAGGCGCCCATGGCGTCGAACAGGAACGACTGGCTCCAATGTTCTTCTTCGCCGCCACCGGCGAACACGATGTCCTGCTTGCCCAACTGGATCTGCTCGACCGCGTTCCCGATGCAGTGGGCACTGGTGGCGCAGGCGGAGGAGATCGAGTAGTTGATGCCCTTGATCTTGAAGGGGGTAGCCAGGCAGGCCGAAACGGTGCTGCCCATGGTCCGCGTGACGCGGTACGGGCCAACGCGCTTGACGCCTTTTTCGCGCAGGATGTCCAGCGCTTCCATCTGGTTCAGGGTCGAGGCGCCGCCGGAACCGGCGATCAGGCCGGTACGTACGTTGGACACTTGCTCTTCGGTCAGGCCGGAGTCAGCAATGGCGTCCTTCATGGCCAGGTAGGCATAAGCCGCTGCGTGGCCGACGAAACGGTAGATCTTGCGATCGATCAGCTCTTCGAGGGGAAGGTCAATGGAGCCGGAAACCTGGCTACGCAGACCCATTTCGGCATATTCCGGGTTGAACCGGATGCCAGGGCGACTTGCACGCAGGTTAGCGGAGACGGTCTCTTTGTCATTGCCCAGGCACGAAACGATGCCCAGACCAGTGATAACGACGCGGCGCATGCGGATAACCCTTAGAAGTTGTCAGTGGAGGTGAAAACGCCGACCCGGAGGCCTTCGGCGGTGTAGATCTCGCGACCATCCACGGCAACCGAACCATCGGCAATGGCCATGTTCAGCTTGCCCTTGAGGACGCGTTTGATATGAATGTTATAGGTGATTTTCTTGGCGGTCGGCAGGACCTGACCAAAGAACTTCACTTCGCCCGAACCCAGGGCGCGACCGCGACCCGGCAGGCCTTGCCAGCCGAGGAAGAAACCGACCAGTTGCCACATGGCGTCCAGGCCCAGGCAGCCCGGCATGACCGGATCACCTTCGAAATGGCAGGCGAAGAACCACAGGTCCGGAGTGATATCCAGCTCGGCGACCAATTCACCTTTGCCGTACTTGCCACCCTCTTCGCTGATATGGGTGATGCGATCCACCATCAGCATGTTCGGGGCGGGCAGTTGCGCGTTACCTGGGCCGAACAGCTCACCGCGACTGCAGCGCAGCAGATCTTCCCGGGTAAAGGCGTTTTGTTTGGTCATGCGAGCTCCTCAATAGTCCCATGCGGCAGGGTGGGGCAAATCTTCCCGGCCGACCGAAGCGTTCATGCCTCGAATCGACAGCCTACTCATAGACTATTGCGTTGTAGTGAAAGTCACAGCACACGGGAAATGAATGTACACCTGTGCACTGAAATTTTTATTCAAGCCCCAATCGAGGCTTGTTCGGGTGCCTAAGACTGCCGCACTTTCGCCTTTCACGCCAGTCACAGATGGTCCAGTGACCTGTTCTAATTCACCCAGCGCTGCAGAATCTGCTGCAGGTCGTTCCTTTTGAACGGCTTGGCCAGGTAATCGTTCATGCCCGCCGCGAGGCAGGCTTCGCGGTCACCCTGCAAGGCGTTGGCCGTCAGGGCGATGATCGGCACCTCGCCGCAGCCCGGCAACTGACGGATCTGCCGCGTGGCTTCGTAGCCATCGATGATGGGCAATCGGCAATCCATGAGGATCGCTTCGAAAATCAGGCTTTCGGCGCTGCGTACAGCCTGGGCGCCATCGGTGGCGATGCTGACGGTGAAGCCCAGGCTGCGCAGCATGGCTTCGACCACTGTCTGGTTGACCGGATTGTCTTCCACCAGCAATACGTTGCGGCCTTCACCATCGCCGCTGCCGGTGGGCAGGCGCGGCGTCAGGGTCGGTGGCGTCTGGCGCGACAGGGCCAGCGGGATTTCGAGGGTGAACACCGAGCCCTGGCCTTCTTCGCTCTGGGCCCGCAGCGTCCCGCCCATGCGCTCGGCCAGGGTGCGGGCGATCGGCAGACCCAGGCCGGTACCGCCGTAGCGCCGGGAGATCGAATTGTCGGCCTGCTGGAAGGCGTCGAACATGCGCTCCAGGCTCTCGGCCGGGATTCCGATGCCACTGTCGCGCACCGCGCAGGTGAACCACAGCAGTTCGTGGTCCAGGGCCTGCCACTGGCATTGCACGGTGACACGGCCTTGCTCGGTGAATTTCAGTGCATTGCCGATCAGGTTGACCAGGATCTGCCGTATCCGCGTCGGATCGCCCTGGACCTGCAAGGCCTGCATGTCGTCCGGGACCAGCAGGTCCAGGCCCAGCTTGCGTTGCGCGGCGCTGTGCTGGAACGATTGCGCGCAACTGCCCACCAGTTCTGCCAGGTTGAACGGGATGTGCTCCAGCTCCAGGGCCGAGCGTTCGATGCGCGAGAAATCGAGAATGTCGTTGATCACCTTCAGCAGGTGTTCGGTGGATTCCGAGGCCAGCGCCGTGTACTCGTGCTGCTCGTCGGTCAGGCGGGTGGTTTCCAACAACTGCAGCATGCCCAGTACGCCGTTCATGGGCGTGCGCAGTTCATGGCTCATCATCGCCAGGAATTCGGACTTGGCGCTGTTGGCTTTTTCCGCTTCTTCGCGGGTCTTGATCAATTGCGCCATGGCCTGGTGCTGTTCGCGGCTGGCTTGCCCCAAACCATCGGCCAGGTTGTTGATGTGCCGCGACAAGGCCCCCAATTCGGCATCATCGACGATGGGTAGCGGGGTGCTGTAGTCGCCTTGCTGGATGGCCTTGACCGCGTTGCCGATGTCGCGGATCGGCCGGGACAGATTGGTCGCCAGCCGGCGCGCCACCAGGAAGGTGAACAGCAGGGCGAACAGCGCCAGGATCGCGGCCTTGAACAGAATCTCCTGTTGCCGCTGACTGAAGGCGTCATTGGACATGCCGACGATCACGCGGCCCAGGTAATCTTCGCCGGAGGCCTCCACGGATGGGCTGTTGCCCTGCAGGAAATCATTGTTCAGGGCGATGCGCTGCAAGCGCACCGGGGCCTGGAAGACTTCGACCTGCTGGGCATGGCTGCGG
The DNA here is from genome assembly GCF_900119205.1 of Pseudomonas sp. NFACC16-2. NCBI lineage: Bacteria > Pseudomonadati > Pseudomonadota > Gammaproteobacteria > Pseudomonadales > Pseudomonadaceae > Pseudomonas > Pseudomonas sp. NFACC16-2. The sequence goes on from NZ_FPIX01000019.1 coordinate 63,761, forward strand.
GTTTGCTCGGGTTGTTCGACGTACACCAAGACCTTGTCGGTGCTGTCCTGGACCTCCAGGAAGCGCACGTGTGGGGTCGCCAGGGTGGCGGTGAGCAGGCTTTCCAACACTTCTTTGTTGCCGGAAATTACCCCGTATTCCGTGGCGGGGGCCAGTTGGTTGGCGATCAGTTGCCCGGTGTGATTGAGTTCCTGGCGCAAGTCCTGGATCCGCACGAAGGTAAAGAAACTGATCAGCAGCACAGTCAGCAGCAACGCCGGGCCGAGGGCGATGAGCTGGGTTCGGGTGTTGATGTCCCAACGGCGACGCAAGGTCATGGGCGGTGTTCTCCTTCGGCCAACGTTGCCGCGACGGATTCGGCATCAATCGGTTCGATCCCCAGTGAACGGGAGACCTGCCGGTTGCCCAGGACCTTGAAACGGTCCGGATACAGGGTGCGCGGCCAAGTGGTGGCGGGGCGGTCGAGCAACTCGTCGAGAATCGCCAGCCAGTCTTGTTGGTCGCTATAGGTGCTGGCCAGGCTGCCGGCCTTGACGAATGCGGCGCTGGGCCCGATCAGGGCGCGTTGCCGGGCGTAGCTGCTGAGCAACAGGTTCTTCACGGTCTTGGGGTTGTACAAGTCGGGGTCATCGAGACCCAGCAGCACGTCGCTCTGGCCCAGCAGGTTTTGCAGGGGACGGCTGTCGTTGGTGTCGTCCCAGCGTTCGCTGACGATGGTCAGGCCCAGCGGTGCCGCGGCCTGTTGAATGTCCTTGAGCAGGAATTCGCTGTGGGTGTCGTAGAGCACGCCGACCCGTCGCACCTGCGGCAGGATGGCGCGGATCAGCCGCAATTGCCGCGCCATCGGTGGATCGCTCCACAGCAGGCTCAGGTGCGCAGGCGTTGCTTCGCCCAGGCGATCGCGGGCTTGCTGGCGGCTGATGCGCAGCACCAGGGTGGCCGGGCCCCGGGCGTCCTGTAGGCGCCAGTCGAGGCTGGGCAGGTCAAGCAGGATCAGGCGGACATTGCCCGGCAGCTTGTCTGGCGCTGGCAGGTCGGCCAGCGGCGTAAACCGCACGCTGTCTTCAGGGCGCAGGGTTTTCAGGGCCTGGGTAAAGGATTGCACGCCGGGGCTGTCCTCGGTGCCGGTCAGCAGGATTTCGGCGCCGCGGGCCTCGATGGTCGCCAGCCATCCGGCAAACACCAGGCATAGGGCTAGCGTCAGGCGGCCATGAAATGGCGTCTTGCGGGGTGGACGTCGAAACATCTAGAAAGACAACTCCGCGCTGAAGTACACGACATGGCGGGAGTCGTAGCGATTGTCGGTAAACGTAGTGGGCTGGTTGTCCAAGCGCTGTTGCAGGACTCCCGCCAGTTCCAGGCTGGCCTTGCCCAGGGAAATGCGCCGGGCGAGGCGGGTGTCTACCCGTTCGTAGCGATAGCCATTGAGGGCGTCGGCGGCGTAATAGAACAGCGCACTGTTCCAGCCTTGGCCCCAGTCCCGTAGCCAGCCGGCCGAACCGCTGTTGCGGGCGGTCAGTTGTTCGTCGAGGGGGTTGCTGGCCCGGGCGTCGACATAGGCGTAGGTCAGGCGCAGGCGGTCGGCGCTGGTCACGCGCCAGTCGACCTGGGTTTCGGCCCCGGAGAATTGCGATTCGTTGCTGTTGCTGGCGATGTACTGATTGTTGCGCAACGGTTCGCTGATCATGCCGGTGATTTCGTCATGGAACAGTTTTACGTCCACCGCCAGCGCCAGGTCCACGAAATAACCGTTGTAGCCCAGCTCCCGGGAGCGCATGTGCTCTTGTTCCAGGTTACCCGGGCCGCGGGTCTGGACGAAGTAACGGGCACTGCTCTGGCCGAAGGCGGCGGGTTGCAGGTTGGTGACTTGATAGCTCCAGTTGACGTTGTTCTCGAACATGTCCGGGGAGCGCACGGCTTCGGAGTACACCGCGCGCAGGCCGTGGCGTGGGGTGATCAGGTAGTTGACCGCGACCCGTGGGGTCAGCGAACTGCCGGTCAGGCGGGTGTCCTCGAACATCGCGCCGCCTTGCAACAACCAATGCTCGGTGGCCCGCCATTCGAGCTGGCCGAACAGGCGCCAGGTGGTGTCGTCCAGGGTGCCGTTGAAGTATGTCTGCGAATCGGCCCGGTCATAGCGATAGTTGGCGCCGGTGACCAGTCGCAGGCTGTCGGACAGGCTCAGCGTGTCCTGGATCTCCAGGTCGTAGCGCGATTCCCGGGCGCTCTGGTCGATATCGCCGCACAGGGTTTGCGAGGCGCCGTTGCGCCACTGGTCGAGCACCTGATTGGCCAACGCCTGTTCCTGTGGAGTGCCGGCTGGCGCGCCGCCGCTGATGTAGCTGGGGATATTGCGCGCCAGCTTCTCGGCATAGTAGGGATTGAGCTGCCACAGGTCGGTCAATTGCGGGCTGAAGGACACCTCGGCGTCGCAGGCGCGCCAGGTCTGCTGGCGATCCCAATGCTGGATCGAGCCCTGTACATAAAGACTGTGGTCGGCGTCCAGGTCCAGGTTCCAGCGCAGTGAGCCGGCGTAGTCCTTGGCGATGACGTCGGAGTTATCCCCAGCGGCGGTAATCCCGGCGAACACCGGGTGGTAGGTGTAGGGCCGCTGATTGGTCCCGTCCTTGGCGTTCAATTGCCAGTCGATACTTTGTTGCTCGTTCAACGTCTGGCTGACGGACAGGTTGAAGCGGTTCAGGCGGCGGCTGTCGCGGTAATCGGCGCCGTTGCGGTCGCTGTCAAAGCCATCGTCTTCCTGGCCGGACAACGACAACCGCAGGTCGCCGCCGTCCCAACCGCTGCCCTGGCTGGCGTACCAGTCGCTGATGCCGCGCTGGCCTCGGGTGATTTTCAGCCGGGTGCCGTGGCTGTTGGCCGGCGCGCGGGTGATGATGTTGACCACCGCCATCAGCGCATTGGCGCCGTAGCTGACGGTGTTGGGGCCGCGGAAGACTTCGATCCGCTCGATGTCTTCCATGGCCACTGGAATATCGCTCCAGTCCACCGTGGCCAGGCCGGCGCGGTACACCGAGCGCCCGTCGATCAGTACTTGCATGCGGCGGGCTTCGCTGGCGTTGGTGCCATGGTAGTTCACGGCAGCCTGGTTGCCGCTGATGTTGCCGACCATCATGCCCGGCACCAGGCGCAGCAGTTCGCTGATGTCGCGGGCGCCGCTGGCCTTGATCAACTCGCTGTCGAGCACGGTCATGCTGCCTGGCACTGCCGCTGGTGATTGCTTGAGGCGCGTGGCCGTCAGCACCTGAGGCAGGGGCTGGCTGTCCACGAACAGGTCGTCGCCCAGCACTGGCGGGCTGATGATCAATGCCAATAGCAGGGACGAGCCTGGACGGGAAGGGCCAACGGACACGGCACAGCCTTTGCGATGGGGTGGATGGCGGGCATGTTAACCGAGCTGAACGACTTTTCCATTCGCGTTGACAGCATTTTCCTAGGAATTGATGGTCAGCTTCCTACAGCTGGTGGTAATTGTTGCCGGGGCTGGTCGCGCTCTGGCCGCTCCGTATAATGCCCCGCATTGCCACTTGGTATGGATGAACGGATTGCATATGACTGAACAGCGCCCGATTGCGGTCCTGGGAGGCGGGAGTTTCGGCACCGCCGTGGCTAACCTGCTGGCCGAGAATGGTCACCCGGTGCGCCAGTGGATGCGTGACCCGGAGCAGGCCGAGGCCATCCGGGTCAATCGTGAGAACCCGCGTTACCTCAAGGGCATCAAGATCCGCCCGGAAGTGGAACCGGTGACTGACTTGCAGGCAACCCTGGAGGGCAGTGACCTGTTCTTCGTCGCCTTGCCGTCCAGCGCCTTGCGTTCGGTGCTGGCGCCCTACGCGGAACGCTTGAGCGGCAAGCTGTTGGTGAGCCTGACCAAGGGTATCGAAGCCAAGACCTTCAAGCTGATGAGCGAGATTCTCGAAGAAATCGCGCCCAAGGCTCGGATCGGTGTGATCTCCGGGCCGAATCTGGCGCGGGAAATCGCCGAGCATGCGCTGACCGCCACGGTGGTCGCCAGTGAGGATGACGAGCTGTGCCAACGGGTCCAGGCGGCCTTGCATGGCCGCACCTTTCGGGTCTATGCCAGTGCCGACCGTTTCGGTGTGGAGCTGGGCGGGGCGTTGAAGAATGTCTATGCCATCATCGCCGGCATGGCGGTGGCGCTGGGCATGGGCGAGAACACCAAGAGCATGCTGATCACCCGTGCGCTGGCGGAAATGACCCGCTTTGCCGTCAGTCAGGGCGCCAATCCTATGACCTTCCTGGGGTTGGCCGGCGTGGGCGACCTGATCGTCACCTGTTCATCGCCCAAGAGTCGCAACTACCAGGTCGGTTTTGCCCTCGGCCAAGGCTTGAGCCTCGACGAGGCCGTGTCGCGCCTGGGTGAAGTGGCCGAAGGGGTCAATACCCTCAAGGTGCTCAAGGCCAAGTCCCAGGAGGCGGGGGTGTACATGCCGCTGGTCGCCGGGCTGCACGCGATTCTGTTCGAAGGGCGCACGCTTGAACAGGTGATCGAGCTGTTGATGCGTGGCGAACCGAAGACCGACGTCGATTTCATTTCCACCAGCGGTTTCAACTGATATTGACCGCAAGCAGGAGCGAGCCATGAACGATCCGCAAGGGCAACCCCAATACGAATCCATCCTGCTGCGTGTGCTGTGGATGGTGATTTACCTGCTGGTCTGGCAGGTGGCGCAATTCATCCTCGGCGCCGTGGTGCTGGTGCAATTGATCTATCGGCTGGTCTACGGCGCACCCAGCGCCAGCCTGATGAATTTCGGCGACAGCCTGAGCCAGTTCCTGGCGCAGATTGGCCGCTTCGGCACCTTCCACAGCGACCAGAAACCTTGGCCGTTCGCCGACTGGCCGACCCCACGCACGCCGGAAGGCGAAGCGCCACACACCGTGGCACCGGCGCCGCATCCCGCCCGGGACGAGGAGCCAAAGCTATGAAACTGTGGGTATTGCGTCACGGTGAGGCAGAGCCCCATGGTGTCCGTCCCGATCCGGAACGGGTCTTGACGGTGCATGGCCGCGAGGAGGTGTTGCTCAGCGCCGGGCGGTTGATGGGCGAGCCGTTGCGGGCCATCTACGCCAGCCCTTATGTGCGGGCCCAGCAGACCGCACAACTGGTGTGCGAAGCACTGGGGTTCGAACCTGAACTGATCACCGTCGATTGGCTCACGCCGGAGACCCGGCCGACGGAGGTGCTAAGGCATCTGGAGGATCAGGACGATGTACTGCTGGTCAGCCATAACCCATTGGTGGGCAGCCTGCTGGGCTTGTTGCAGCACGGCCATCTGCAAAAACCCGAGCAAGTGCAAACGGCTGGCCTGGCTGAACTGGAAGGTGACCTGCCCCTGGCCGGAGCGATGACGCTCAAGGGCATCCGGCACCCATAGGCAGGTTGGCAGCAAGGGTTGAGCACGGTAAAACCATAAAGGAACGACAACCATGAGTCTGTGGCGCACCACCCCCAACATCGAGCAATTGAACGCCGCCGGTAAAAACACCATCAGTGAGGTGCTGGACATCCGGTTCGAGTCTTTCGACGACGAATCCCTGACCGCCAGCATGGTGGTCGATCAGCGCACCCACCAGCCGTTCGGCCTGCTGCATGGCGGTGCTTCGGTGGTGTTGGCCGAAACGGTCGGGTCCATGGCGGCCTATCTCTGTGTCGATGCCAGCAAGTTCTATTGCGTGGGCCTGGAGATCAATGCCAACCATCTGCGCGGTGTGCGCAGCGGACGGGTGACCGCCACGGCCCGGATGGTCCACCTGGGCCGCACTACCCAGGTCTGGGACATCCGCCTGGTCAACGACGAGGGCAAGGTCAACTGCGTGTCGCGCCTGACCATGGCCGTGGTGCCGCTGGGCGAGCAACCGCCGGCGCGTTGAAACCCGAGGTTGATGCGATCCTCTGTGGCGAGGGGATTTATCCCCGCTAGGCTGCGAAGCAGCCCTGAAATCAGCCAACTCGGTGCATCAGACTGATCGAGTAGACCGGTTTGGGGGCGCTTCGCACCCCAGCGGGGATAAATCCCCTCGCCACAGAGGCCGATGTTCACAGTTCCATCCCCCATAGCCCAAGCCCGACTGTCATCATTCCTGTCAGTTACGGTCATTGCCGTGCCGTCGGGTTCTGCGGACAATCTGCCCCAGTTCCCCAATGGATCGGCTGTCATGTCGCAACAGATTTTTTTCGCCCACGCCAACGGTTTTCCCTCGGCCACCTACGGCAAGCTGTTCGCCGCGCTGGCGCCGCAGTACCAGGTTGCGCACTTGGAATTGCACGGCCATGACCCGCGTTTTCCGGTGGACGATAATTGGCACAACCTGGTGGACGAACTGATCCATCACCTGGAGCAGCAACCGGCGCCGGTGTGGGGCGTCGGTCACTCCCTGGGCGGCGTGCTGCACCTGCACGCGGCGCTGCGCTGCCCCGAGCTGTATCGTGGCGTGGTCATGCTCGATTCGCCGCTGCTGACCCGTACCGACCAGTGGGTGATCCTGGCCGCCAAGCGCCTGGGCTTCATTGACCGCCTGACGCCAGCGGGCCGGACCCTGGGGCGGCGTGAGGAGTTCGCTGACCTGGCGTCGGCCCGGCAGTATTTTGCCGGCAAGAGCCTGTTCCGCGGCTTTGATCCGGATTGCTTCGACGCCTACCTGCAACACGGCCTGCAACAAGTCGGCGACCGGTTGCGGCTGCGCTTCGACCCGGCCACCGAAATCAGCATTTACCGCGGCGTGCCGCACACCAGCCCCGGGCGGCCCCGTAAGCTCAAGGTGCCGCTGGCCGTGGTGCGCGGTCGGCAGAGTCGCGTGGTGATGCGTCATCACACCCGTTCGGTGGGACGTATGCTCCATGGCGAATCCCTGAGCATGCCCGGCGGCCATATGTTCCCCCTCGAACGTCCACAGGACACGGCCAACCTGCTCAAGAACCTGTTCCAGCGTTGGGAAGGGCGCAGCGCATGAGTGTGGTCGAGGAAGTCCGCCTGAGCCTGCCGCACATCGAACTGGCGGCCCACCTGTTCGGGCCGGAAGATGGACTGCCGGTCATTGCCCTGCATGGCTGGCTGGACAACGCCAACAGTTTCGCCCGCCTGGCGCCCAGGCTCGAGGGCCTGCGGGTGATTGCCCTGGACATGGCCGGCCACGGTCACTCCGGCCATCGGCCACTCGGTGCCGGTTATGCCCTCTGGGACTACGCCCACGACGTGCTGCAAGTCGCCGGGCAACTGGGCTTGAAGCGTTTCGCCCTGCTGGGGCACTCCATGGGCGCCATTGTCTCGCTGGTGCTGGCCGGCTCCCTGCCGGAGCGGGTGACGCACCTGGGGTTGATCGACGGGGTCATTCCTCCGACAGCCAAAGGCGATAACGCGGCCGAGCGCATGGGCATGGCCCTGCAAGCCCAGTTGGACCTGCTGCAGAAACGCAAGCCGGTCTACAAGACCCTCGAGCGTGCCATCGAAGCACGGATGAAGGGGCTGGTGGCGGTCAGTCGCGAGGCCGCCGAATTGCTGGCCCAGCGCGGCCTGATGCCAGTGCCCGGGGGATATACCTGGCGCACCGACAATCGCCTGACCTTACCATCGCCTTTGCGCCTGACCGAGGAGCAGGCCATGGCGTTCGTGGCGCGGGTCGCTTGTCCGGCGCATCTGGTGGTGGCCGCCGACGGCATGCTGGCCCAGCACCCGGAGCTGCTGGAGCGTCTACCCTTCAGTCATGAGCAGTTGCCCGGCGGCCATCATCTACACCTGAACGACGAGGTCGGTGCCACGCTTGTAGCAGACTGTTTCAATCGGTTCTTCACCGTTCCTTGACTTGCGGCGGGCAACTGTCGAGGCTGGGCGGGTTGAAAGGGAGACAACCATGACAGACCTCTGTTTATCAGCCTCGCGGTGTATCGACGACTTCCGTTGCGTCCAAGCGTCCCAGGCCAAGCCGACCCGATGAAATTATCCGTTCACTCACTCGTCCTGCTGGTGCTGGCCTGCTTCAGCCCGGCGTCGTTCGCCGTCGATGTGCCAGGCAGTCGCGACCTGGAGCGTGTGCCGCGCATACCCGACGCGCAGATTGTCGATTACCGGCAAACCAGCGACCTGGAACGCGTCTATCCCATGGGCTCGATCCGCAAGATCAGCGGCCAGTTGCGCTTCGACGGCCAGGTCGATGCCCGTGGGAACGCCACCTCTGTTACTTACGAACTGCCGCCGGAACATTCCGCCACCCAGGCCTTTACTGCCGCGCGCGAAGCGTTGCAGAAACAGGACGCCGAGCTGTTGTTCTGGTGCCAGGCCCGCGATTGCGGCGAAAGCAGCCTGTGGGCCAATGACGTCTTCGGCAACGCCAAGCTCTATGGCGCCGACAACGGCCAGGCCTTCCTGCTGCTGCGCCTGGCTCCACCGGCGGACAACACGCTGATTGCGCTGTATGCCATCACCCGTGGCAATCGCAAGGCCTACCTGCATGTCGAGCAGTTCGAGGCGAATGCACCGCTGGGGGACTTGCTGCCGACGTCGGCCACGCTGCTGCGCCAGCTCAAGGACACTGGGGTCCTGGATTTGCCGCGTCTTGCCGGTGAGCCAGACGACACCTGGTTGCGGCTGTTGTCCCGGGCGCTGAACCTGGACACGGGCTTGCGGGTCAGTATCGCCGGTCCCCGGGCCGAGGATTGGATTGAGGCTCTGGCGGGCCAGGGCGTTCGGGCGGCGCGCATGGAGGCCGCCAGCGGCGAGGCGGCGGGATTGCACCTGGAGTTGCTGCGCTAAGCTGTCTCGGGGCCGCGGGTTTCACGCCGTTGCCTCGCTCCTGTTCATTTTTTCGAGACCCTACATGATCAATAACGATCGGCTGTTGGTGCAGATCCTGCTCCTGGTGTTGTTCGGCGCAAGCCTCTGGGTCATGGCGCCGTTCTGGTCGGCGCTGTTCTGGGGGGCGGTGCTGGCGTTCGCCAGTTGGCCGCTGATGCGCCTGCTGACCCGCTGGGTCAATGGCCGCGAATCCCTGGCGGCGGCGCTGCTGACAGTAGGCTGGATGTTGTTGGTGGCGGTGCCGCTGGTGTGGCTGGGTTTCAACCTGGCCGACCATGTGCGTGATGCCACTGCGTTCATCAAGGACGCACAGGTCGACGGCCTGCCCGAAGCCCCGACCTGGTTGGCCGGTGTACCGCTGGTGGGCGAACGGTTGGTCGGCATCTGGAACAGCATCGACCAGCAGGGGGCCGCGCTGATGGTGTCCGCCAGGCCTTACCTGGGGCAGGTCGGCAACTGGCTGCTGGCGCGCAGTGCACAGATTGGTGGTGGCATACTCGAGCTGACCCTGAGTATCGTGTTCGTGTTCTTTTTCTATCGCGACGGCCCGCGCCTGGCGGTATTCGTCCACGGGTTGCTGGAGCGCCTGATCGGCGACCGTGCCGGTTACTACATCGAGCTGGTGGCTGGTACGGTGCAACGGGTGGTCAACGGCGTGATTGGCACCGCGGCGGCCCAGGCCGTGCTGGCGCTGATCGGCTTCCTGATCGCCGGAGTCCCGGGGGCGCTGGTGCTGGGTATCGTCACGTTCCTGTTGAGCCTGATTCCCATGGGGCCGCCGCTGGTGTGGATCCCCGCAACGGCGTGGCTGGCGTGGAAGGGTGAGTACGGGATGGCGGTGTTCCTGGGCATTTGGGGCACGTTCATCATCAGTGGCGTGGACAACGTGCTCAAGCCCTACCTGATCAGCCGTGGCGGAAACCTGCCCTTGGTCATCGTGCTGCTGGGGGTGTTCGGTGGGTTGATTGCCTTCGGTTTCATCGGCCTGTTCATCGGCCCGACCCTGCTGGCGGTGGCGTATAGCCTGTTGACGGACTGGAGCAAAAGCCAGGCGCGGTAACCCATCCCAGAGGCAAGCACAAACCTTTGTGGTGAGGGGATTTATCCCCGCTGGGTTGCGAAGCGACCCCCAAAACTGCCGGCTCGGTCAGCCTGACACTCCGGGTCGTCTTATTTTAGGGCTGCTGCGCAACCCAGCGGGGATAAATCCCCTCGCCACAAGTGAGTTTCAATCCAGGCTTGCCGGTGAATCAGGTCGCCACGTTCAGGTGTTTCCCTACAGTGGCGACGTTATCCAGCGAATATTGCCGGCTGAGGTTGGCGATCATTCTGTTCAACGCTTCGCTGACATTGGCCTGTTCGGTGGAGCTGTCGCTGCGGCGACCGGCCTGCAAGGCGCTGCTCAGTTCGCTGGCGGTGACGGTGGCGTCGCCATCGGCATCGAGCTGGCTGAACAGCTCTTCACTGGAGTCCTGTTGCGGTGGTGGCGGTGGTGCAAGGCTGGCGGCGAGTTCGTCGAGGCTGACAGTGCCGTCTTCATTCTTGTCCAACGCCGAGAACACTTGCTGGCTGTCGGCATCGCTGTCCGTGGTGGCCAGGCCGTTGCTCAACTCATCGCTGCTGACCGAGCCATCACCGTCGCTGTCCAGGACGCTGAGCAGCGCATCGGCCAGTTCGGTATTTGGCGCCTGGTTCCGTGGCGGCGGAGGTGGTGGCGCCATTGCGGCCATTTCCTCGCTGCTCAGGTCACCACTACCGTCACTGTCCAGGTCACCGAAGTTGTCGCTCAGGCTGACCAGGATGCCATCGTCGTTTTTTTGCGACAGGGCGGTGCTCAACTCTTGCTGATTGACCGAACCGTCGCCGTCACTGTCGAGCTTGCTCAGCAGTTCCTTTTGAAACTGCTGGCTGCGGGCACTGCTGGTTGCGGTACTGCTGGTGCTGGTATAGGTGGAGTAACTGCTGACGCTACCGATCATGGGCGCTCTCCTTGGGCTGGGATAGCCGGTGGGTGCACCGGCTTATGCAGCCTCTGCGAGGGAGTTGTCTGGGGTGTGTGGAGTTTGTACCGGTGGGGGTACAAACTCAGTCCCGGCGCAGTGTCGAGTGTGGGAGCGAGCAAGCCCGCTCCCACAGAGGGACATCGGTGGGATTCAGGTGCGAGGCAGGCTGATCACCGCTGTCAAACCGCCCCCTGGCGTCTCTTCCAGGGTCAATTGCCCGCCCAGGCGTTCGGTGGCTTCCCGGGCGATGGTCATGCCCAGGCCGACGCCGCCGGAGTTGCGGTTGCGCGAGCCTTCCAGGCGAAAGAACGGCTCGAACACCGCCTCGCGTTTGCCCGCCGCAATACCGGGACCATGGTCGATGACTCGAATCAGCACCTGCTTATGTTGGTCCTCCAGGCTGATCAAGGCATGGCCGGCGTAGCGAAGGGCATTGTCGATGAGGTTGTTGAGGCACGAACGCAGCGCCATCGGTTGCACTTGCAGCGGTGCACAGGTACCGCTGACCTGCACATCGGCGCCCTGGTCCTGGGCGTTTTCGCTCAACGATTCCACCAAGGCCTGCACGTCCATCCATTGCAGCGCTTCACTGGTGCGCTGTTCGTGCAAGTAGGTGAGGGTGGCATCGAGCATGCCGATCATGTCGTCCAGGTCCTGGCGCATCTGGCCTTGCAGCTTGATGTCATCGATCTGCTCCAGGCGCAGCTTGAGCCGCGAAAGCGGCGTGCGCAGGTCATGGGACACCGCGCCGAGCATGCGCGAACGCTGCTGCACTTGCTCAAGAATCCGTTGCTGCATCAGGTTGAACGTATGGGCTGCCTGTCGCGCCTCACGGGGGCCGTTTTCATCCAGCGGCGGGCTGTCGAGGTTTTCGCTCAGGCGCTCGGCCGCATCGCTCAGGCGCTGGATGGGTCGGGTCAGGAGCTTGGCGCCGTACCAGGCCGCGACGATCAGGCACACGAATTGAAAGGTCAGCGGCACCAGCGGGCCGCCGAACCAGGGGCGCGCATGGCGGTTAGGGGGCGGGCCGAAGCGCGGGGGGCCTTCGGCTTGTCGGGAAAATTCCGGCGGTGGCCCGGGAGGCCGCCTGTCGTATTGAGAAAACCAGGCAAACGCCAACAGGTGCGCCAGGACAATCGCCAGCAACAGCACGCCAAACAGGCGACCGAACAGGGAGTCGAGGCGCAGTTGCATCAACCGATGTCCCGTGCGTCGAACAAGTAGCCCTCACCGCGCACGGTCTTGATCAGTTGCGGGGCCTTGGGGTCGTCACCCAGCTTCTGGCGCAGGCGTGATACAAGCAGGTCGATGCTGCGGTCGAAGGCCTCGATGGAGCGCCCGCGAGCCGCGTCCAGCAGTTGTTCGCGGCTGAGCACCCGGCGCGGTCGTTCGATGAAGACCCACAACAGGCGGAACTCGGCATTGGACAGCGGCACCACCAGCCCATTGGCGGAGATCAGTTGGCGCAGCACGCTGTTGAGCCGCCAGTTGTCGAAACGGATATTGGCCCGATGCTCGCTGCGGTCGTCGCGCACCCGGCGCAGGATGGTCTGGATACGCGCCACCAGCTCCCTGGGTTCGAACGGTTTGGCCATGTAGTCATCGGCGCCCAGCTCCAGGCCGATGATGCGGTCGGTGGGCTCGCAGCGGGCGGTGAGCATCAGGATCGGGATGTCCGATTCGGCGCGCAGCCAGCGGCACAACTGCAAGCCATCCTCACCCGGTAGCATCAGGTCGAGCACGATCACGTCGAAGTGCTCGGCCCGCATTGCCTGGCGCATGGCCGCGCCATCGGTCACGCCGCTGGCTCGTATGCTGAAGCGGGCCAGGTAATCGATCAACAGCTCGCGGATCGGCAGGTCGTCATCGACGATCAGCGCGCGGGTGGTCCAGCGCTTGTCATCGTCGGGTACTTTTTGATCGTCAGAATTTGCAACAGGGGTGTTCTGCATGGATGCATCATCTGCCAGATAGGCTGCCAACCGCAAAGAAGGCGGCGAGGTTGAGCCCTCAGCATAGGCTTCGTGCCGCGAGGCGTGAAGCGCTGAAAGGACGGGTTGCGGCGGCGGACGGTAGCGTGTCGACGTGTTGTACGCATGTCATGAATGTATCGGCTTCGACACAAAGGCCGGTATCGTCCATGCTGCTGGGGGACGATGATATTTACCGATCATCGGGTCCCGCACGGGCGCTCGTTCCGCTACAATGCGCGCCGATTTCGACTTGCCTGAGAGCCCGCTCATGTCCGCCTGCCAGACGCCCATTATCGTCGCCCTGGATTTCCCCTCCCGTGACGCCGCCCTGAAGCTGGCCGATCAGTTGGACCCCAAGCTTTGCCGGGTCAAAGTCGGCAAGGAACTGTTCACCAGTTGTGCTTCGGAAATTGTCGGGACCCTGCGCGACAAGGGTTTCGAAGTGTTCCTGGACCTGAAGTTCCACGATATTCCCAACACCACCGCCATGGCCGTCAAGGCCGCTGCGGAGATGGGTGTGTGGATGGTCAACGTGCACTGCTCCGGTGGCCTGCGCATGATGGCGGCCTGCCGTGAAGTGCTGGATCAGCGCAGCGGCCCGAAACCGTTGCTGATCGGCGTGACCGTGCTGACCAGCATGGAGCGCGAGGATCTGGCCGGGATCGGCCTGGACGTCGAGCCTCAGGAGCAGGTGCTGCGGTTGGCGGCGCTGGCGCAGAAGGCCGGCCTGGACGGTCTGGTCTGTTCGGCCCTGGAGGCCAGCGCCTTGAAAGCGGCTCACCCGTCGCTGCAATTGGTGACCCCGGGGATTCGTCCGGCGGGCAGCGCCCAGGACGACCAGCGTCGCATCCTGACTCCGCGCCAGGCACTGGACGCCGGTTCCGATTACCTGGTAATCGGCCGTCCGATCAGCCAGGCCGCCGACCCGGCTCAGGCGCTGGCGGCGGTCGTGGCCGAGTTGGCCTGACCTGACACCGAAGATCCCTAATGTGGGAGCAAGCTCGCTCCCACAGTTGTTTTGTGTCAGACCTTCAATACCAACTTCCCGAAGTTTTCCCCACTGAACAATTTGGTCAGCGTCTCGGGGAAGGTCTCCAGCCCTTCGACAATGTCCTCCTTGCTCTTGAGTTGTCCCTTGGCCATCCAGCCGGCCATTTCCTGCCCGGCGGCGGCAAACTGCGCGGCGTAGTCCATGACCACGAAACCTTCCATGCGCGCCCGGTTGACCAGCAGCGACAGGTAGTTGGCGGGGCCCTTCACCGCGTCCTTGTTGTTGTACTGGCTGATGGCGCCGCAGATCACCACGCGGGCCTTGAGGTTCAAGCGGCTGAGCACGGCATCCAGGATGTCGCCCCCGACGTTGTCGAAATACACATCCACGCCCTTGGGGCATTCGCGCTTGAGGCCGGCATGAACGTCTTCGTTCTTGTAGTCGATGGCGCCGTCGAAACCCAGTTCATCGACCAGGAACTTGCATTTATCGGCCCCGCCGGCGATGCCCACCACGCGACAGCCTTTGATTTTGGCGATCTGCCCGGCGATGCTGCCCACCGCACCGGCGGCGCCTGAGAGCACCACGGTCTCGCCAGCCTTGGGCGCGCCGACGTCCAGCAGGGCGAAATAGGCAGTCATGCCCGTCATGCCCAGTGCGGACAAATAACGTGGCAGCGGTGCCAGTTTCGGGTCGACCTTGTAGAAACCTCTTGGCTCGCCGAGGAAATAATCCTGCACCCCCAACGCACCGTTTACGTAGTCCCCGACCGCGAACCCCGGGTTGTTCGAGGCAATTACCTGGCCGACACCCAATGCCCGCATCACCTCGCCGATGCCGACCGGCGGGATATAGGACTTGCCCTCGTTCATCCAGCCGCGCATGGCTGGGTCGAGGGACAGGTATTCGTTTTTCACCAGGATCTGGCCGGCTGCCGGTTCGCCGACCGGTACTTGCTGATAGGTGAAAGTCTCGCGGGTCGCCGCGCCTACCGGGCGTTTGGCGAGCAGGAACTGGCGATTGGTCTGGGCAGTCATGGCGGGCACTCAAGATGAATGAAGCCTTGTTGATAGACCTTCGAAGCATTTGCCGCAAGGTCTGCTGATACAGCGAATGCAGTTCGATCCAACACAGTGATAGTTCGCCCAGGGGCTTTATCACTGGCGCCCATGAGTGCTCAAACGGCACTTGGATAGTGCTGCCGCGTCCTCGGGACCTGTGGCTAGACTGGCGGCATCTCCCGCATCCTTCGAGGAACAGACAATGAGCATGACGTTTTCCGGACAGGTCGCCGTGGTTACCGGCGCTGCCGCTGGCATCGGCCGGGCCACTGCCTTGGCGTTCGCGGCAGAGGGCCTGAAAGTGGTGGTGGCCGACCTCGACGTGGCGGGCGGCGAGGGCACGGTGCAGTCGATTCGTGATGCGGGCGGCGAAGCGGTGTTCGTGCGCTGCAACGTGACGCTGGAACACGATGTGCAGCAGCTGATGAACGAAGTGATCAAGACCTACGGTCGCCTTGACTACGCCTTCAACAACGCCGGGATCGAGATCGAGAAGGGCAAGCTGGCCGACGGTACCCTCGATGAGTTCGACGCGATCATGGGGGTCAATGTGAAGGGCGTCTGGCTGTGCATGAAATATCAACTGCCATTGCTGCTGGCCCAGGGTGGCGGCGCGATCGTCAACACGGCCTCGGTGGCGGGCCTGGGTGCGGCGCCGAAGATGAGCATCTATGCAGCGTCCAAGCATGCCGTGATCGGCCTGACCAAATCGGCCGCCATCGAATACGCCAAGAAAAAAATCCGCGTGAATGCGGTCTGTCCGGCGGTGATCGACACCGACATGTTCCGTCGTGCCTATGAGGCGGACCCGAAAAAAGGTGAGTTCGCCAATGCCATGCACCCGGTGGGGCGTATTGGCAAAGTCGAGGAAATCGCCAGCGCCGTGCTGTATTTGTGCAGCGACGGCGCGGCCTTCACCACGGGCCATTCCCTGGCGGTGGACGGCGGCGTCACGGCGTTCTGAGGACTTGCCCTTCGGCTTGTAGGACAAAGCCCGCACTGGTTGCGGGCTTTTTCGTGGGCGTTCGAAAAAACCTCGGAGCGGCCCTTCAATGTGTTTCAAAGGGTGAGAATCGGCGGTTTTGGCGACGTTGTCGTACATCGTCCCGTTGCGGCCTGTGCTTAACTGTTTCCGGAAATAAAACAAATGCTTAGGAGCTTGGTTACTCATGGAGTTGAGAATCGACCGACAGGCCTTGGTGCCTGTCGTGCAGCAAATCGTTGACGCGCTGACCGGCTGGATCCGACAGGATGCGGTACAACCGGGAACTCGGCTGCCATCCGTCCGCCAACTGGCGCGGGAGAACCTGCTCAGCCAGTCCAGCGTCAATGAAGCGTGTGAACGCCTGGTCGCCCAAGGCCTGTTGGCTTCCCGCCATGGTTCCAGCTTTTTTGTCGCACCACCCCCGTCGTCCGGGCCCGAGCCCACCGATCGGAATCGACCGCAAGACGCGTTCGCCGACGGGGGCGACAGCTCGCAATGGGAATTGAAGCTGGGGTGTGGCGGGCTGCCCGAGAGTTGGCGTGAAAGCGATGACCTGGGCTATGCGATCCGCCAGGTCACTCGCACCGACATGGCGGGATTGTTCAACTACAGCACGTCGTTAGGGCTGCCTGCCCTGCGTGAGCAACTGTCCAGGCGCTTGAAACAATTCAATATCGAGGTCGATAAAGACCTGATCCTGACCACCACCGGGGCGACCCACGGGCTGGACCTGATCGTACGGACACTGTTGTCGCCGGGTTCCTGCGTGGTCGTGGAGAGCCCCGGTTATTCCAGCCTGTTCGACCTGCTCAGGTTGCACGACATCGACATGATCGAGCTGCCCAGGACCCCGCGCGGCCCGGACGTCGAGGCGCTGCAAGACCTGCTGGCGATGCACCGGCCCACTGCGCTATTCGTCAACAGCGCCTGCCATAACCCGACCGGCACCAGCCTGGCTCCGGCCGTTGCTCAACGGCTGCTGCAATTGACGAGAAAGCACGGCGTACTGGTGATCGAAGACGATGCCTATGGCGATTTCCAGAGCTCGGCGCGGACCCGGCTCGCGGCACTGGATCCCGAGGTGGTCTACGTGGGCAGCTTTTCGAAAACCCTGAGCAGTTCGTTGCGCGTCGGTTTCGTGGTGGCCGGGCCTTCCATCATCGCGCGCCTGAGCGAGGTCAAGGGCATTACCAGCATGGGGGGATCGCGGTTCTGTGAGTCGGTCCTTGCCTGCCTCCTGGCCAATGGCGCCTATCGCAAGCTGGTCCAGCGCCAACGGCAGCGTCTGGGGGCTGATATGGCGGCGCTGTTGCAGATACTGGAAGACGCCGACTGGGAGGTCTTTGGCAAACCGGCCGGCGGGCTTTTCATCTGGGCAAGACCGCCATTGTGTGACTACGCTGGAGTACAACGCCTGGCCAGGCGTTTTGGCGTGCTGCTGTCTTCGCGTAGCGCATTCAGCCCGTCGGGCGCCGACAGTGACTGGCTACGGATCAACGTGGCGTATGCCCGTGACCCCAGGGCGCTGGCGTTCTTCCGGGCAGCGGCTCTGGATCGACCTCTAGTGTCCTGAAAACGACGCAGCTGTAGCTTTTTGCCATTATTCCGACGCCAGCATCTTGTGTTGCAGGGCGTCTCGTTGCGAATCTGCAATCAACACACACTGGCAGAGGACTGAGCGCAATGATTTCCGCCGTGCAAGGAGGTTTTGCCAACCTGGGTATGGCAAAGAAACTGGGTATCGGATTTGTCCTGGTGCTGTTGCTGACCGCAGTGGTCGCGGCCATCGGCGTCTGGTCCCTGCAGACCATCAGCCTTCGCTTCGATGGCCTGAAACAGATGTCGTCCCTCAACAGCGGGTTGCTCAAGGTCCGCCTGCTGGAGCAGGAATACGCCTCGCGCTCCGACCCCAAGACCGCCGATGCCTTGCGCCAGGGGGTCGACGCTCTGGTGGCCCAGGCGAACGAACTCAAGGTGCAGTCGGCTGCCAACGTGCCGGTGATGAACGACGTGGAGCAGGCGCTGGGCGCGTATCGCAAGGCGTTCGACGAATTTGTCGGGTTGAGCCAGAGCAAGGACCTGGCGCTGGAAATGGCCAGTTGGTCGGTGTCCAGCGTCGCCAATAACCTGGATGTGTTGCAGGCCGGGCTGGCGGATGATGGCGCCTATACCTTGAAAGATTCCGAGGGCAAGGAGGGAGCCGAGTTCATCGAGCAGGCCAACCAGGTCAGCGAAGTATCCCGTTTGATGTTGCAGGCCATGAACGAAGCGCGGGTCCGCCTGGACCAGAGCCGCAAAGGCAATGTCGAGGGCGCCGGAGAAGGCAGCATCGAACAGGCCGAGCAGGCGATGAAACAGGCCGAAGTGCTCAAGACCACGGTCAAGGACCCGGGTTACCAGACCGTGCTGAATGAAGTGGCCGGGCATATCGCCGGGTTCAATGAACAATTGGCCGAATACACCGGCCTGCTGGCGAAGGAAAAAGTCGTCTATCAGCAACTGCACGAGCGGGCCGACCAGGTGGTGGCGCGGGTTGACCAGGCCTTCAGTGCCGAAGACCAGGCCATGCAGACTGAACTGAAGAAAAATTCGCTGCTGATCATCGGTTCGTCGGCCTTGGCGTTGCTGGTGGGATTGATCGCGGCGTGGGTCATAACCCGGCTGATCGTGACGCCGCTGCGCAGTGTCATTCGCGTGGCCCAGCAGATTGCGTCGGGTGACTTGAGCGCCACGGTGGAAGTGACGCGCCGGGACGAAATTGGTCAGTTGATGCAGGCGATGCAACAGATGGGAGCGGGGCTGAGCGGTATCGTCAGTGGCTTGCAGGCGGGTATCGAGCAATTGGCCAATTCGGCCCAATCGCTGTCAACCGTGACTGAACAGACCAACCTGGAAGTCAGTAGCCAGAAAGAAGAAACCGAGCAGGTCGCCACGGCGATGAACCAGATGACGGCCACGGTGCATGACGTGGCACGCAATGCCGAAGAAGCCGCACAAGCGGCCCAGACTGCCGACGACAAGGTCGAAAGCGGCCAGCAGGTGGTGCGTCAGAGTATGGTGCGCATCGAACAACTGGCCGATTCGGCCACATCGGCCAGTTCCAGCATCGAAAGCCTCAGTGCCGAGATCCAGAACATCGGTACGGTGCTGAGTGTGATCAAGAGCGTGGCCGAGCAAACCAACCTGTTGGCGCTCAATGCCGCTATCGAGGCGGCCCGGGCCGGGGAGCAGGGCCGGGGCTTTGCGGTCGTGGCCGATGAGGTGCGGGCGTTGGCCAAGCGCACGCAACAGTCCACCGAGGAGATCGAG
The DNA here is from genome assembly GCF_900119205.1 of Pseudomonas sp. NFACC16-2. Taxonomy (NCBI): domain Bacteria; kingdom Pseudomonadati; phylum Pseudomonadota; class Gammaproteobacteria; order Pseudomonadales; family Pseudomonadaceae; genus Pseudomonas; species Pseudomonas sp. NFACC16-2. Next base: position 82,914 of record NZ_FPIX01000019.1, read on the forward strand.
CGACTGGTGAGCGCCCTGCGTTCAGCGGCCCAGGCTTCCGTGCAGCAGATCCAGAGCAGCGGCGAGTTGGTGAAGATGGCGGTCAGCGATGCACTGCAGACCGAAAGCGCCTTGGGCAGTATTGCGGCGGCGGTGTCGCTGATCCAACAGATGAACCAACAGATCGCAGCGGCGGCCGAGCAGCAGAGTTCGGTGGCCGAGGAGATCAATCGCAGTGTCACCAGCATTCGCGCCAGCGCCGATCAATCGTCCCTGGCGATGCGCGGCAATGCCGCTTCCAGCATCGAGCTGGCGCAGTTGGGGGTTGAGCTTAAGGGGATGGTGGGGCATTTCAAGTTGTGAGTCCGCGATAGCAGGTCCAACATTCCAACAGTTTTGCCTGCCTGGCGGGGTACGGGCATAGTTTACAGGCCCGTGGCGAGGGCACTTGCTCCCGCTGGGCTGCGAAGCAGACCCGAAATTCGTGGGAGCGCTGCGCGCTCCAGCGGGAGCAAGCTCCCTCGCCACAAAAGCTCCACCTGCACAGGGAGGAGCCGTATCAGTCGTAGACTTTCTTCTTCTTCCACTCGTCGTTTATTTCGTCGTCCTTCAGCCCTTCGGTCAACTGGTTGACTTCGCCTTCGACCGGCTGGGTGCTGGCCAGGACCTGGGCATTGGCGCGGGCCAGGAGTTTTTCCAGGTAGGCCAGTTGTTCGGCGTAGACCTGGGGTTCCTGTTGCTTGCGCAGGTACTGCACGCCGCGCTCGAAGGCCAGGCGGGCCTGCCCGGGTTGTTCTTGCTGCAGGGCTTGCTGGCCGAGGTTGTTAAAGAACTCGATGTGCAGCAGCACCAGGATGTGTCGCACTTCGCGAATCCAGCGCTTGGCTTCGTTAGGCGGCAGGAAACCGTCCTGGGCGGCGCGGGTGATCTGGCCGTGCAAGGCCTCGAGCAGAAAACGTACGTCCTTGGCCTTGGCTTCGGTCTGGATCGGTGCCGGTGGATTGTTCACCGGGATCGATTCACCTTGGGCGGCCAGTGCGCTCAATTCGTCCAGGCGTGCCTTGACCGCAGAATTGGTTTTCTCCAGGTTCAGCAGGCGCTGACAGACGTTCATCTCAAGGCGCGTCATCAACAACTTCAGGGCAGGGGTCATCAACTGCCCGGGGAAGGTTTCGGTGAGCTCCCCACAGCGACGCATGCGGTCGTTGAGTTCTACCTTGGTGCGGGCCTTTTCCAGCTTGTTGTTTTCCACCACGTGGTTCATGTAGCCAATGGCGATCAACAGGGCGATCCCGGCTACGACGAGCAGGGTGATCATGAGTGGTGTCACCGGTAAGACCTCTTTATTGTGGTACGCATGTCATGAGTGTAGTGGCTTGGCTTTTAAGCGCATAGGTCCGAGCGACGCGATTAGACGGGCGTCGTGCTGTTTATGGGAAGCATAACCGGATGGGTGCACATTGCCATCATTTGCCGGGCGCGACTATAGCGTCTCGGCGGGTGACAGAATATAGGCGTCAGAGACCGGGCGGGTAAAATGTCCGGATCGCCCCCAAACCGGGCGAAGTCATTGATTTAAATAAATTTATATCTGGGGGTTGACGACCCTTCAATCCATCCATAGAATGCGCGCCACTTACAGCGTAAAGCACTCAGCCAAACGCTATAAGCAGTGAATGTTGTACGTGTGTCCCCTTCGTCTAGTGGCCTAGGACACCGCCCTTTCACGGCGGTAACAGGGGTTCGAGTCCCCTAGGGGACGCCAATGCGGGAATAGCTCAGTTGGTAGAGCACGACCTTGCCAAGGTCGGGGTCGCGAGTTCGAGTCTCGTTTCCCGCTCCAATTTTAAACAGTGTTGCTTTCGAGCAGGGCTGAGTGAAGCCAGAGCCGACATCTTCGGATGCGGATTTGGGCACTGAAATACACACCATGTGTTTCAGTTAGTGTGTCCCCTTCGTCTAGTGGCCTAGGACACCGCCCTTTCACGGCGGTAACAGGGGTTCGAGTCCCCTAGGGGACGCCATTTGCGGGAATAGCTCAGTTGGTAGAGCACGACCTTGCCAAGGTCGGGGTCGCGAGTTCGAGTCTCGTTTCCCGCTCCAAATTCAAAAAAACGCCGCTCATTTGAGCGGCGTTTTTTTTCGCGTAAAAAAGGCCATCTCAATGCCCAAGGTTATGTTTCCGGCGCTCAAGGGGCTTTGACCAGCGATTCGTCTTGTCTGAGGGGGCTGACGACGATTTTCCTTAATATTGAAGGGGAGTGGAGAATACTTCCTGCAAAATTCAAGGGAAAACGCCTAGGAAGATTAATAGTTCATTCCTAAAGAAATGCACTTCTCCTAACCTTCCAGTACCCATTCTGGAGATGCATTTATGCTGATTTTCGTTAAATCGATGGTCATTGGGCTGTGCATTGCAGCCCCTGTAGGACCCATTGGGCTGTTGTGCATACAGCGAAGTCTGATGCTTGGGTGGAGAGCCGGTTTCGCGACGGGATTGGGCGCGGCCACAGCCGATTCGATCTATGGATTCATCGGTGCCCTGGGTGTTACCGCCGTCATTGCGACGCTCATCAGCTTCAAACCCTGGTTGTGCATCTTTGGAGGATTGTTCCTCGCCTACATTGGCTATCAGACAATACGATCGAAGGGTGGCGCGACGGCCATGGCGGGGGAGCGTGCCAACATGTTCAAAGCCTACTCGACCACGCTGTTCCTGACGCTTTCCAACCCCATGACCATCTTGTCGTTTATCGCGATATTTGCTGCGTTGAGTGATGGCATGGCCAGTGACCAAGGCGGCCAGCACGCCTTGCTGCCGATGGTGACCGGTATCTTCCTGGGCTCGGCTGCCTGGTGGCTGGGGTTGAGTGGGTTCTCCTCCATTTTCAAGGCGCGGATTGCCGAATCGAAACTAAGGCTGATCAACTACTTTTCAGGGGCAACCATCGCCCTCCTGGGGGCCTACCAGGTCGCCACTGGCGTCATGCTGGCCACGGCAATCTGACCCAAGCTTTTATGCCTCGCTGAGCGGGGCATAAAAGCTTGGTGTTCCCTACGTGCACGCAGGACGTTTATTGCAGCCTGAACTCGACGTACGCCCTGAAACGGCCTATCGCCTGGGTGATTTGCGAGGTGGTTGCATTGCTGAACGACAGCCTGGCCTGGGTGGTGGCCTCATTCATCAGTGAAAACAAGGTGGCGGGAAATACAATCACCTTGAACAGCCTGGCGCATTCGCGCATTTCAAAATATCCAAAGACGAAAGGCAGCTGCACATTGATGAAGAAGCCGCCTGCCGGATGATTCCAGCTGACTGCTCTTTGAGCGCCGGCTTTGAGTGGAAATTCGCGCTCAAGGCATTCAAGCATGTGATTTCTTTTCTTTGTATAAGACAGCACCCTGGGTTGGTTCAGCTTTCTCAACGAGTAGTTGTGCTCGATCAGCAAGCCTGCGACAACCGCTTGGCACAGGGCGGGGGTGTTCACCGTGATCAGGCTTTTGGCTTTGCACAATCGACCGCTGAAGGACATGACCCCAGTGCCCTCAGGGGCGACCACGTAGCCCATGCGCAAGCCCGGGAAAATCGATTTGGCAAAGGAGCCCAGCAAGAACACCCGACGGCTGTCGATGGACTTCATCGACGCAATGGCATCGCCTTCGTACCTGAAGTAACGGTAGGCAGTGTCTTCGAGGATGAAAAAATTCTTTTCATCGGCCAGAGAGAGCATGGCTCTCCTGTCGTTATGGGAAAGGCTGTCGGCGGTAGGATTGCTAAAGTCCGGAATCGCATAAAGCGCCTTGATTCTTTCACCTCTGGATTCCAGTGCTTCGATGAGCCTGCGCAGGGCAATCGGATCAAGAAAGGCAGCCATGGGGACGGGGACTATTTTTATACCCAGCAGTTTTGCGATACCCGTGATCCCGGAAAACACCGGATCAGGTACCAATAAAACCCCACCGCCTTCAAAAATGGACAGGAGCGTCAAGGTGCAGGCTTCTTGAAAGCCCATGCACACCACAATGCTTTCAGGGTTGGCAACGTTGATCGCTTCATCCACCTGCAGATGGCTGGCGATTATTTCATTGATGATTCCAGCGGTTTTTCCATATTGGCAAAGCAGCGTCGCAAGTGACTGTTCGGTGCCGGCAACGTGATCTTTGTATTGGGTCAGGCCCCTGTCGATGAGCGAAGGGTCGCACTGCTCATCATCGGGTCGACCGGAGGCCAGTGAAATGGCCTCCGGGTTTTCTTGGGCAATCGAGTTTAGTAGGTGAATGACGTTCAGGATGGGGTCGTCGAATATCGTGCTTTCGAGTGCGCTGGACACTTTCGCTTCTCCATAAAAAAGCAACGAGCCATTGAAGGCCCGTTGCTCATGATCAACACCCGCTACGCAGGATCGAGTGAGCTTTCTTGATCGACCTTGCGCTCCATGGCTTCGAATGCCTGCAGCAGGTCTTCCTTGAGGTCATCCAGGTCCTCCAGGCCAAAGCACAATCGAACCAGGCCTTTCTCGATGCCCATGTCCGCTTTTTCCTGATCCGTCATCGAGGCATGGCTGCCACTGAAGGGTTGGGCAACCATCGACGTCACGCAGGCCATTCCCGTGCCCGTGCCAAACCATTTGAGCGTGCTGGTGAACGTTTTGTAGAAGGGAACCAGGTCGGGTCGAATATCAACAAACACGATGCCGCCGTAACCGGTCAGTTGTTTGCCATCGACGCGTGGGTAATAGACATGCTCGATAAAAGGCAGCTCGCGCAGATAGTTGAGCATGCTGGCTGTGGTCTGGCTGTGCTTTTCCATGCGCAGGTTGAACGTCTGCATGCTTCTGCGAAGCAACCATGCGCTATTGGGCGTTAATATCGTGCCTGAATAAAAGCGACCCTCGAGCAGGCGGTTGTAAATCATTTCACTGTTGATCAGAACCAGGCCGCCCATGACGTCGCTATGCCCGGAGAAGTATTTGGTGGCGCTGTACAGTGAAATGTCGGCGCCAAAGTTCAACGGCTTCTGAAATATCGGCGTGGCCCAAGTATTGTCAACCACCACCAGCGCTTGTGGGTTGTTTTGCTTGACGGCCCGGCTGACCGCATGAATATCAATGTCTTTCAGGAACGGGTTGGTCGGTGTTTCGAAAATGACCATGTCGACGTTCGCCGGCAAGGCATTCAACCCGTCTTGCGTGGTGAGATCCAGAATCGTCAGGTGTGCGCCGATGCGTGCTGCATACCGCTGGAACAATTTATAAGAGCAGCCATAAATGTATTTGTTGATGACCAGTGAAGCTCCCGGCTTCAACAGTTCCAACACCATGTAGATGGCGCTCATCCCGGTGCTGTACGCCAGGGCATATTCGCTGCCCTCCAGGGACGCGACAACCTGTTCCAATTCACTCACGTTGGGATTGGCCTTCCTTGAGTAGAAGAAGGCCGAGTCGGCGCTGAAGGCGCTGCACTGATAAATAGGCGTGACCGAAGGACGCGCGTCCCGGTCATCGACCTTGATATGAAGTATTTCAGTAGACACTTTCATGCTTGGCTGACCAGTTTGATGACCTGTTCATACATGTTCTGCTTGCCCTCGTAACCAATGGTCGGGGTAATGTCGTTTTGCGAAATACCAATTTCTTCAATCGATTCCGTGGGGAAGTGAGCCCTGTCGAATACTTCATGAAGGTTCGAGTTCACCCCGTTGGGGAGCCAGACCTCAGGACCGGTTTCGTCGATGCGTGCCTTGGCAATAATGAATCGATAGCTTTCATGTGGCCGCAGCGTCAGTGATTTCCAATCGCTGTTGTGCCCGTCCGTATAGTTGCGCCGCAGGTAGACGGTCTGTTCGAAGTCTTCGGTATTCAGCACTTGAGCGTGCAGCGACACGATATCCCCATGCCACTCGAACTTGCGTTTCTCATAAGCGCTCAGCGCCTCCTCGCGCAGCTCGACAGGAACGTTCGCCTGGTGTTCACCCAGCAATTTGAAATGCGCATCGTGCCCGCATTGAGAGCAGCAACCCTTGCTGTCCAGCCCGATGATTTCAGCGTTCAAACCGTAGCGGGTGACGAGCAGGGCGTTACAGTTGTTGCAACTGGTGTTGGTGCCCTCAACGTCATTCACGTTGCCCAGATAGACATGCTCTACGCCCATGCTCCGAGCAACGTCCCGAGCCTTCAGCAGCCGGTCCACAGGGGTGCGGATGCTGTTGCTCATTTTGTAATCGGGATGGAACCTGACGAAGTGCAACGGCACATTCGGGCCCAGCTCATCCAATACCCACTGGCTGATTTTCCGGGCCGTTTCCTCGTCGTCGCTGATGTCGGTCACCATCAAGGTGCTGACCTCGACATATTTGCCGGCGTCGTAGACCTTCTTGATACCCGCCAGGACTGGCTCTACCCAGCCGGTGGTGACCTTGCGGTAGTATTCCGGGGAAATGGATTTCAGCGAAATCGAGAAAATATCGATGACCGGCAGTAATTCATCAATGGCTTCTTCACTGATAAAGAACGCCGATTTATATAGGTTGATCAGGCCCGCTTCCTTGGCCAGCTTTGCCGTGTCGAGGATGAACTCATGCCAGACAACGGGATCGTTATACGTCCAGGAAATGACGCGTATGCCGTGCTTGAGTGCGGTTTCCACAACTTGTTCAGGGGTGTAGTAGTAAACGTCTTTGTCGGTGACGTACTTGGCTTGCGAGGTCTTCCAGTTGTGGCAATAACCGCAGTTGAGCATGCAGCCGATATTGCCCAGGGACAGGATCCGCTCTCCAGGGGCAAAGTGGAAAACGGCTTCGGTCTCAATCGTTTCTTCCGTGCTGTGAACGCCTTTGCCGTAGTTCAATGTAACGAGCCTGCCGCCTCGGTTTCCGCGCACTTTGCAAAAACCTACCTTGCCCTCCTGTATGACACAGTTTCGCGGGGAGAGATGACACTTGACGACGCCCCCAGGGAGTATTTCTTCCAGTTTTGCCGGGCTGCTTTCCAAGGTCCAGTTTTTATTTTTTGTAGTGTCCATCTTTCTCACTCCTCATCACGGAAGTTGTTATCAATATCATCGGTTGGAAAAAGTCGAGGCGAAACAATCCCGCTGCCATGGATGGCAACTATCTTTATGGGTATTAGTAAGCGGATGAAGCGCGAATCAATCCATAGTTCTTGAGAGAAAAGCGCTTGGCATTCATGTTCATGAAGGGTTGAATAAGCGGGCCGATCACCAGCAGGAATGCAATCGTTCCCACGCCGAACGGACCGCCTAAAAGCCATCCGCTCGAAAAGATGCCGATTTCAATGATCATTTTGGCTCTGGTGAATGACCAGCCCCACTTGGAGACCATGGTCAGGACCACGAGGTCCATGATTCTGATTCCAATACCGCTCATGATGATCAGCGCGGAGGAGTAGGCACATAACATCAGCCCCGTCGCCAATAACATGTACTCATTCATTCTCGCGATCAAATACTCTCCGAGCCCCAACCATGACCAGAGATCAATCAACAGGCCGGTCAGTGTTGTTGTAATAAAGGGACTTATCGGCGGGTATTTTTTGTTCCAGAGCATCCACCATGTCAGGAAGAAGAGCGACACGATAGCCGAGCAAATGCCCATGCCAAGCACAAGTATTTTATCGATGGAAATGATCAAGACGTCTAATGGGTCGGTACCCAGTTGACTGATGATGAAGCACTTGGCGCCCAGTGAAAAGAAACCCACACCCGTCAAGTACATCAGGAGCTGGTCCTTCTTGAAGTGGTGAAAACTTAGTACTTGCGTGCCAATGTACTGAGCGAATGAGTATGACTTTTTTCCACACTTTATCTTCTCATCTTCCATGCGAGCACCATCCCTGGAGAGAATATTTTATTATGAGTGCGTCACGCTAAAGAGCAGGGCTATTGATTGCCCTCAGGCTTTCAGGCTGGAAATAGACTAGCGCTCTGCTTTATTTTGGTGCATGCTTTTTTTAATGAAAAACGCGGGCTTTTCATTAAAATTTATACTTTTAACCGGGGAAAACGCACATGGATCGTATAGACGTCAAAATCCTGGGTAAGGTACAGGACTGTGGTCGCATTTCCATCACAGAGCTTTCCAAGCACGCAGGTCTTTCTATTCCTGCCACCAATGACAGGTTGCGCAAACTTGAAGACTCAGGGGTCATCAAGGGCTATCACGCCCAGTTAGATCCAACCAAATTGGGGTACGGCATATCAGCTGTCGTCGGCATCACCACCCTCAAGCCGGCGAAATCCAAATTAATAGCAACGCTCACCGACATACCTGAAGTCGTTGAATGCCTGCATATCACGGGAAACGATTCCTATCTGATCCGGATCTACGCCAGATCCATGGCTGAAATCGAGGACATCATTGCGAAAATCAACGCATACGGAGAGACGCGTACCAGCATTGTCCTGTCCATTCCCATCGAGAGAAGAAAACTCGCCCCGTGAGTCAGGGGCCTGTCAGGCAGGGCGGGGAGTGCTCGATCGAAGAGGTCGCTCCCCGGCCATGGGCGTGCGGTCTAGCTCTGGCATGGCTGGGGATGCTTATGTGGCCAGCGAGACATCCACACGAGTAATAGCATCATGGCGGCAGGGCAGAGGGTGACCGCCAGTAAGCCGATGTGCAAATCCGAATGCGCTGAAATAATCCCCACAAGCCATGGAATCAGACTGCATCCGGCATTACCCGAGGCTGTCAGTACAGAGAACATGGTTGCTCCACCTTGAGGGTACGCATCTGCGGTAATGGCGAGCATCGTGGGCCATAGGCAACTGCCTGAGAACCCTGCGGCGATGGCAGCGGTTAACGCCAATGCGGGGCTGGGGGTGAAGCTGATCACGAAAAACAGGACGACGGTCACGGCGCAGCAGCCTAGCATCAGTGAAACGGCGGGTATCCGTTCTTGCAGCAGAGCGGCGGCCATGCGCCCGAGGGCCATGCCCACTGAAAAACCGGCGAGCGCAAACCCCCCCACTTCTTTCGAGTAGCCCAATCCTTGTTCAGCGAAGGCGGGCAGCCATTGAGACAGTCCCGTTTCCGTAGCTCCTCCTAGAAAGATGGCGATCATGCAGGCGATGAAATAGGGTTGTCTGATAAGCGCGGGCATGGATTCGCGTTGCACGTGCTCCTGTATCAGCGGTGGCAGGGGCAATCGCAGGAACAATAGAAAGGTTGCAAGCGGGGCAACGATCAAGCCCAAGGCGACCATGCGCCAGGAAACGTCCCATCTCAGCGCGATGCTTGCGATCAGCACGGCACTTACCGCGCCAATGCAGAAATACGAATGCAGCCAGTTCATGGCGGCGCTTCGGCGCTCGGGTTGCAGGGCTGCGACAATGGGGCTGAGGATCATATCCAGCACACCCGCACCGAAACCCATGATGGCAACCGCGAAGAGCAGGAAGGTATAGGAAGGGGCAAAAGCCACAAGGGCCAGACCTGCTGAAGTGGTCATCAGCCCAAAGAGAATGATCCGCCTGGCGTCCCCTCGGTCTGCCAATGGCCCGGTGATCAGAATGGCCACTATAAAGCTGAGGAACATGACCGCCGGAATCCGTCCCAGTTGCTCCGTGGTCAGCCCTGACGAGGGGCCAAAGGCATCACTGAATGTCGTCAGGTACACCGGTAGAAAGTTGAGTGCCATGGCCAGGCACAGCATGGCTGCATAACAAGCGTAAAGCGCGTGTCGATGGGGATTGGGCGCAGACAGCATCAGGTATAAAACTCTTGAAATTAGAAACGTGGGGCGCTGTGCGCTTTCCAACAGCATTCAGTCCATTCAATCTCTGAAAAATGAGCTGCGAAAGATGAATCGCCCGGGCTACTGGCAAAGAACCCGAACCGGACGAGTTCTTCTGCATGGAACAGGTGGAACATACGCATCATGCAGAACTGTGCCCCGTCAACCGAGTTTTCCAGGAGGAAGTCGCTGCCTCTTCGGCTCAGACGGTAATACATGGTCTGGGTGACGCGATCGAAATCAGCCATGGACCAGTCTGAAAAACCATTGTTGGTCACGACAGAGAACAGCTGCTGGAAACCATTGTTCTGGTATTCGATGCCGCTTTTCATCCAGTGGTTTTTATCTTGGTAGATAAACAGGCCGCATTGGTCAAAGTAGGTACTTGAGGCAAAAGATACCTTGGCCTTCAATGTCCAGTATTGTTCCTCGCTGGCAACCACAATGGCCGGCGCATTGTCATACTCCAGGCCGTAATAGGTGCCTCGCCAGAAATCGGTGTCGGGTGTGGTGTGGATAATGATTTCCTGATCGTTGATGGACGATCGCTCGGGTACGTTAATCCAGGTCCAATCTGAAATACTCAGTTTTTTCATGCTTTTATTACCCGAAAAACCAATGGTTTATTTCCCTGTGCTGGTGAACACGTAAGTCCGCCGCGCTCAGGTCCTGCTGCCCTGAATTGGGGTTGAGCAAACCCGCGCAAAACATGCTGGCGGCTTTTGCTGCCGCCACACCATGAGCGGAGTCTTCAATCACCACACAGGATGACGGTGGGATACCCAGGCGTTGGGCGGCCGTGAGAAAAATCTCGGGATCTGGCTTGCTGTGCGTAACGTCATCGCCACACACGATCTCACTGAAAAAAAGCTGTAGCCCAGCGTTACGTAAAATCAGCTCAACGAGTGCTCGCGGTGAAGAGGAGGCGACTGCACAAGGTATTCCCGCTCTCTTTAAGGCGCCGAGAAGTTCTGTCACGCCTGGCATGGGAGGCAGGGGGGCGGAACTCAATACTTCCATCAACTGCCGGTGATGCTCCGCCATGAGGCAGTCCAGATCGTCTGCGAGTCCGTATTCGGTTTTGATGGCGCTCCACATATGACGCTGCGTGGTGCCTACAAAACGAGACAGTTCTGCCTCATCAAGCACCACGCCATGGCGTGCATAGGAATGTCTTTCCTGTTTCATATAGACCGGTTCACTGTCCACCAGCACACCGTCCATATCGAAAATGAACCCCTGGAAAGCCAGCATCAATGCGCACGCCGCTGTTGAGGGTCACGCTTGAAGTGCAGGAAGTTATAGTGTGAGCGTGCTTCAAACTCATGCAGCTTGAAGGCTTTGGTCATTTCAATATCCTGGAATCCTTCGCCATCTATTAGCGTGGTAGTGTCTGAGCCGCCAATGATGATAGGCAATTGCATGAGCATGATTTCGTCGACTAGATCAAGATTGAATACCTGCCAGTTCAGGTAGCCACCCCCTTCAACCATGATGTGATTTATTCCGCGAGCTTCAAGCATCGGGAAGAGCTGTTTGAAGTCGACTCGTGCGGTTCCTGCAAAAAGAACCTCTTTACCCTGCGCGCGGATTTGCTCGACCATCTCGTGGTCACGTGCTTCTTCTGTCGTTGCGATGATAGTGTGTTCGGGAGAACTGAAGATTTTCGCAGAAGCTGGGAAGTTGAGCGATGTCGTAGGAATGATACGCACAGGATTACGACCGGACTCATAGCGATTGGTCAATTGAGGATCGTCGGTGATAATCGTATTGCGACCGACCATGATGGCATCGACTTCACCGCGGAATTTATGAATGAAGCGCATGTCCTCATCGTCAAAATGCTGAAAAAGCGGTTTGCTGGAGGCTTCATTGCCGAGCGTCAGTTTGCCATCGATGGAAATCTGGCTGAATACAGTAACTTTCATAAGGGGTCTACTTGAAGGGCTGGTTAGCTTTAGCGTGACAAGTGCTTGGGATTGGGGGTGAAGACGCTTTTTATCGTGGGTGCGCAAGGATCATTCAACAAACTGTCAAATGCTGTTGAATAAGCTTCAAGGGGATAACGGTGGGTGACTAGCTTTCCAAGTTCAGGAAGCCTGTGGGCAATGCGCAGCGCCCGGGGGAAGTGCTGGTTGTACTCGCCTGCGGCAATGATACTTATGGCATTGACCAGGAAGTGTTTTGCAGGGAGTGAATATTCATAATTCCCGTTGAATCCGAACAGGACAATCCTGCCACCTCGGGCAACCCGGCTGGCGGCTGTCTCGAGCTGATTACCCACGGTATCGATGACAACATCGTATTTTTCCTGGTTTTGCCCAAGGCACTCAAGTTCCTCAGGGCGCACGATGTTCAAACCCAGGGAGTGTCCGAATTCGATTCGAAAGGTATTCAAATCGGTAGCACATGTATGGACGCCCATCGCGCGCAAAAGTAGTTGTGCGACCAGGCTCATGGGGCCCGATCCTAGAAGCAGCACACGTTCCCCCGCTTTGATGGAGGCTTGTTCAATGTTGTTCAAAATACAGGCTACGGGTTCAACCAAGACGGCTGTTTCCCAACTCATGTCGTCTGGGATGCTATGTACAAAGCGCTCGCGTGTTATGAATCGCTCCGCAAATGTACCGTGCTTGTTGACGCCAGCGATGTCTAGGCCCGCATTTGAACCGCCATTGCATAGATGGGTTCTAGCGGTGTTGCAATGTTCGCAGTTACCGCAGTATTCGTTGGGGTCTATCACCACACGCATCCCTTTACGCGTGCGTTTGACGCCTGCCCCTACATTGACAACGACGCCGACCGCTTCGTGACCACGGACGATGCCCACCTGTCCCTCTTCACGCCCGGACAATACCGCCAGGTCTGTTCCGCAAATGCCGGAGAGTACAATGTCTATTTCTATACCATCGGCGGGTAGCGTTTCGGACACTTCGTGACTCACCAAGCTCAACGTTCGTGCGCTCGCTAAACTGATTGCTTTCATATACCCATCAGCGCTCTATTCGATTTTTTTGGATGAAGCATGCCAACTAGAGAACCCGCTCTGCTGTATCTGGAGCGGCCTACGGACGTGAAGCACGGTTCACCCATTTGGAAACGGCTGGCATTATGCAAGGCTGACAGAGTTGGTTTCAGTCGAAAAAGAATTACCGATAACGACATGATGATTCATGTTGTTTCAGCTTGGCCCGCCAGGCGCCGTAAAGACAGACCTTGCATGGTCTTTTTCTAAGTTGGCAGGGGGGCGAATATTATTATTTGGACACAACTTGCGATGTGCAATTAATCAATAACGGTAAAAAACCTTTTACCCTTCAAGGCTGTGCACCAGGTTTTCAATCGCTTCCAGGGCGGCCTCATCCGGTGGCTCCGGTGTCGGATGTGCACTGCGCATCTGGTACGCAAGACGGTACTCACTGGGGGTGCAACTGGCGTATTGCTTGAAGGCGCGGGCGAAGTAGGACGGGTCCTTGAAGCCGGCCTCGTAACCGATGCTGGTGATGGGCATCTGGCTGTTATCGAGCAGTTCCTTGGCGAAGCTCATGCGTTTGTTCAGCACGTAGTCGGTGAAGCCGAGCCCGTTGGCTTCCTTGAACACCCGGCTGAAGCGAAATGTGGTCATGCCACAGCGCTTGGCCAGGTCGCGCTGATCGATGCTGTCGCGAAAATGCTGGTCGATGTACAGCATGATGTGGCTGAGGGCCTGATGTTTCTGGTGCCCGGCGGTCAGGCGGATACTGTCCGGCAGGGTCGGGGAGTGGTCGATCTGCGAGGTCTTTCCCCGGCCATGGGTATTGCGCCGCAACTCGCACAGTTGCACCACGGCCGTGAGGTAGCGCTTTTTCTCGGCGGCGGACAAGGGCAGCACCATGTATTCCCAGACGCTGGAGCGCATGGCCCACACCGCCAGTTCTTCGGAGTGCTGCACGGTGAACATGGTGATGGGGGTGGCAGGAACGGCCCGCTTGATCTCCAACAGGCGCCGCAGGCCCGGCGTGTCCGGGCGATCGAAGTGGATGCAGATCATGTCGACCTGTTCCCCACTGGGCAGCATGGCGGTTTTTGCCAGCGTGCAGTCGCACGTGTCCTGGAATTGGGAGACGAGTTCCTGGGTGGACCGATCGTGAGTCAGATCGAACCATAACAGCTTTGGTTTTTCAGTCAGACTTGGCGCCATAGGACGACTACCCAGAGGTTCTTCCTGCCCTTTAGCTAGCAGTATTGTCACAGTGCTATCACTTCGCCGAATAAATTTTTATAAAAAACCGGTCTTTTAGCGCCGTCCCACCACGAGACGCTCGCGAGCGCCCGTCCGCGCTGCGGTACGGATGGATTTTCCGACCCAGCAGGCCCTTTCCCACCCGCCGCAAAAAAATCCTAGCGATGTGCAAAATCCTCCTAACGGCTATGACCACCTGCTGACTAGGGTTGCATCAGGCAGTTCGCAATGTACTGCCCTTGAAAAACAACCCCGATGAGGTGTGCGAAATGACTCTTCAAACAATCAAGGCTTCGGTACTGAAGTTCGCCAAAGATGAAGATGGCCTGACCATTGTGGAATACGCCGTGGCCGGTGGGTTGATCACCGTATTGGTGGCAGCCGCGTTTGTGCTTCTGGGCGGTGCCGTGAATACCAAGATCCGTGCGCTGTGCCAGGCGGTCAACGGCAACGTTGCCTGCGCATAAGCGATCACTTGCTTGGGGACACGGTAACTATCAAGGAAAACCGCTTGCGACTCTTTTGCAGTGAGTACAACGAATCAATCAAATGGACTTCGCGCTGTCCCCTCCGACCAAGTTCGTAGCATGACTTCTTAACGCTCGTGAGGTTCATGAAATGACTCTCCAGACAATAAGAACTTCGATCAGCAAGTTCGCCAAAGATGAAGACGGTCTGACCATTGTGGAATACGCGGTGGCGGGTGGCCTGATCACGGTGTTGGTGGCGGCGGCATTCGTGCTGCTGGGTGGTGCCGTGGATACCAAGATCCGGGCGCTGTGCCAGGCCGTGAACGGCAACGTTGCCTGCACATAACGATAATCACACTAGGGAGACGCATCATGTCCATGGAATTGCTGGTATCGACGGTGCTGCTGCTGGGACTGCTGGGTGTGGCGGTGGTGAGCGATCTGCTTCGCCACCGCATCCCCAACACACTGGTCCTGTTGGGCCTTGCCCTGGGCTTGGCCGGTCAGGTGTACGCCGATGGAATCGGTGGCCTGGGCGACAGCCTGCTGGGCATGCTGATCTGTTTCGGGTTGTTCCTGCCTATGTACGCGGTGGGTGGCATGGCCGCTGGTGACGTCAAGCTGATGACCATGGTCGGCAGCTTCCTGCCTTTTCATTACGCACTGTGGGCGGCGCTGTTCAGCCTGATCGCCGGCGGTGTGTGCGGTTTCCTGATCGTCCTGGCCCGCGGCCAACTGCTCCAGACCCTGGGGCGCTACTGGTTGATGGTGCGAGCCCAGGCCTATCTGGCGCCGACTTCCGATGAAGTAGCCGGTAAACCCTTTCCTTATTCGATCGCGATCCTGATCGGCACCTTGAACAGCGTCTACTGGCAATTGGTTGCCGGCGGCTGGGGAGTCTAGTCATGCACGTCATCAATGATAGCGATGCCTATCCCAGCGAAAGGGAAGCGGTGCAACGCCTGGCGCCACAACCCTGCACCATTCGCGACACCGGCCTGACCGACAGTTTCCTGGGTGAGCTGGTGTGCAAGCACCTGCAAGACGCCGGTGTGCTGGACATGTCGCGGCTGGTGGAGCGCCTGGCCCTGACCGGCGCGGTGCTGGAAGAAGTCCTGGCGTTCCTGCGCAAGGACGGTCGTGTCGAAGTGCTCGGCCAATTGGGCCAGACCGGCGTGCAGACGCTGCGCTATGGCCTGACCGAACGCGGCCGCAGCTCGGCCCGTGACGCCCTGGCCCGTAGCGGCTACATCGGCGCCGCGCCGTTCCCGGTGAGCACCTATCGCTCGCTGATCAAGATCCAGACCATTCACCATGGCCGCATCACCGCCAAGGACATGCACCAGGCCTTGGCCGGCCTGGTGCTGAGCCAAGGCATGCTCGACCAGTTGGGCGTCGCCCTGAATTCCGGGCGGGCGATCATGATCTACGGCCCGGCGGGCACCGGCAAAACCTACGTCAGCAGCCGGTTGATCCGGTTGTTTGCCGAAGCCATCTGGGTGCCCCATGCCATTGTCATCAACGAGTCGGTGATCGAGATCTACGACCCGCAGGTGCACCAGCGTCTGGATGACAACGGCCAATCGAACCACCTGATGCTCAACGAAGGCATTGACCGCCGGCTGCTGTGCTGCAAACGCCCGATCGTCATTACCGGCGGCGAGCTGAACATGGAACAGCTGGACGTGCGCTACGACCCGTTCACCCGGCAATACCAGGCGGCGTTGCAGCTCAAGGCCAGCAACGGCCTGTTCATCATCGATGACATGGGCCGCCAGCGCATGGCCCCGGCCGAGTTGCTCAATCGCTGGATCGTGCCCATGGAGGAGAAGCGCGACTTCATCAACCTGGGCGGCGGCCGGCATTGCGAGCTGCCGTTCGACCTGGTGCTGGTGTTTTCCACCAACCTCAATCCCCTCGAACTGGCCGACGAGGCCTTCCTGCGGCGCATTGGCTACAAGGTGCAGTTCGGCTACCTCAAGCCCGAGGAATACGAACAGATCTGGCGCCAGGAGTGCGAACGCCTGGGCATCCCGTATGACCCCTTGTTGGTGCGCTATGTCCTGCAGCGGCTGTATGCAGGCGAAGGCATGCCGCTGGTGCCTTGCCATCCCCGTGACCTGTTGAACATGGCGCTTGACCGCCAGCGCTACCTGGGCGGTACCGGGCCCCTGTCGCCGCAAGAGCTGGAATGGGCCTGGCACAACTATTTCGTTCAGCTCGACTTCCTTTGATCTGGAGATACCGACATGAGCTCTCGTACGCTTCCCCTGATAGGCGTTTCCCTGGTAATGGGCCTTGGTGCCGCATGGATGGCCGACTCCTGGCTGAGCGCACGGCTCAATGCGACCCCCGATGACCACTTGCGAAGCGTGGTGGTCGCCACGGTGGAAATCCCCTTCGGGCAAATGGTCGAGGCCCAGCAGGTCACCACCGTACGCATGCCCATGGACACGATCCCGGACGACGCCTTCGATTCCAGCGAGCAGGCCGTAGGCAAGATCGCCACCTTCGACATCCTGCGTGGCGACATCGTGCGGGGCGCGCGGTTGAGTGAGCACCTGGGTGGCAGCACCCTGGCTTCGCTGATCGCACCGGACAAACGCGCCATTTCGGTAAGGGTGGATGATGTGGTCGGCGTGGGTGGCTTCCTCTTGCCGGGCAACCGGGTCGATGTCTTGGCGACCAAGACCACCAGTGCCGGCAGCAACAGTGCGACGTCCCGGACCCTCCTGGAAAACCTGCGGGTACTGGCCGTGGACCAGACCGCAGGCACGGACAAGACCCAACCCGTAGTGGTGCGTGCGGTGACGTTGGAAATGTCGGCCACCGAAGCGGAATTGCTGGTCACTGCGCAGACCGAGGGCAAGTTGCAATTGGCCTTGCGCAACCCGTTGAACCTGGAGAAGAAGGCTGTGGCCGTTGCGCCGCCAGCCCCTGCGCCGGTCATGGCGGTGGCGGCGGCCCCAGTGCCAAAACCTGTGGTTCAGCGCAGTGCCAAGCCACAAGGCGGGGCGATCACGTTGATCCGTGGGATTGAAAGCAGCGTGATCAATGTTCGCTGAGTGACGCCTCCATGCCGGGCCGTTACGGGCCGTGGCGATGCCGATCCTCAAACGTTGTATGAGGGCTCGATGATGAATGCCAATATCCGGCGCCAGGGAGGGGCGGTGAGTGTACTGATGGTGATCGCGCTGGTAGCGATTTCCATGATGGCGGCGTTGGCCCTGGATGGCGGGCACATGCTGCTGAATAAAACGCGTCTGCAAAATGCGGTGGATGCCGCCGCCCTGGGCGGGGCCAAGACCCTGAGCCAGGTGAGTGGCAGCATCAACATGGCCAGCACCACTCGCGCGGCGGCCCTGGACACGCTCAACAGAAACGCCAACGCCGCCGGCAACACCGAACTGGCAACCGCCGTTGCCGGCAACCCGGGTGCGTTTGCCGAGGTGGAACTGTCCAGCAGCGTCTACGGCCCGTTCTCCTATCCGGGGCCTACCGATGCCAAATACGTACGGGTGTCGGTGTCCAGCTATCAGTTGAGCGGGTTCTTCTGGAGTTTCGTGCAAACGATGGGCAGCGCCGGCTTGGGCGCCAAGCGCGTGGCGGCGATTGCAACGGCAGGTCCCAGCCCCACTTCTCCTTGTGACATGGCGCCCCTGATGGTCTGCGGCGACCCCGCTCAATACGACCCTGGCGCCGGCAACTTCTGGAGCTATCGCTTTGGCGACCTGGTGGTCTTGAAGACGGCGGCGGGGAACACCTCACCGATCGGGCCGGGCAACTTCCAACTGCTTGATTTCGGCTCGGGCGGTAGCTCGGTCCGTGACGACCTGGCGGGTGGCGGCGCGGTCTGCCGCACGGTGGGGGACAATGTCCAGACTTCGCCTGGTAACACCGTCGGTCCGGCGTCCCAGGGCTTGAACACACGCTTTGGCATCTACAACGGTCCGGTCAGTGCATCCAACTATCCGCCGGACCTGGTGACGACTTCGAGCTCACCGGCGATGACCTACAACGACTCGCTCGCGCAAGCGCAATACAAAGGGCAGCCCGTCACCTCCAATGGTGGCGATCTCTCGGCGGGCGGCGAGGCGATACAGGACTACAACGACTGGCGGACCCAGGTCGCCGCCTGTGTGGCGGGAAGCGGCAGTGGCTGCCAAAGCAACGGGGTCTTCGAGCGCCGGATGCTGAAAATCGTGATTGGTAACTGCACCGGCAAACAGGGCGGCTCGACTTCAATCCCGGTGCTGGGGTTCGGCTGCTATTTCGTCGTGCAACCCATGAACGGCGGCGGTACCCAGGCGCAGATATTCGGCCAGTTCGTCCATGAGTGCGAGGGTGACAACGTCCCCGGCCCGACGCCCTACAACGACGCCGGCCCGCAGATCATCCAGCTCTACAAAACCTATCTCAACGGCAGCGGCACTCCGAGCACCGACTCGTAGGAGGCGTCATGAGACTTGCCCGATTCAAGCCACCACAAGCCCAGCAAGGCGTGGCGCTGGTGGAGTTCACCCTGGTGCTGCCGTTGCTGCTGTTGTTGCTGCTGGCCTTCGGTGAGTTCGGTCGCATGCTCTACCAGTACAACGTGCTGTTGCAGGCCAGTCGCGATGCCGACCGCTTCGTCGCCAGCCAGGCGTGGAATTCCACCCTCGGCGCCGTCGCCTTGGGCAGCACGCTCCTGACCCAGACGAAGAACGTTGCGGTGTATGGCGTGCCCAGCGCTACCGGAACCGCCGTGGTGTCCGGGTTGACCACGGCTAACGTGCAGGTCGCCGCCGTGGGCGTCGATCATGTGCGCGTCACCATTACCTACACCTTCTGCCCGGTGATTGGTGCGGGCAGCTGCAATGGATCGATCCCCGGGTTTTTTGGCAACGCCATTCCGCTGGGCATCCAGTTGGTGGCGACCACTGTCATGAGGGCGCTCTGATGAACAATAAGCACATGCGCGGCACTTACGTCGTGGAGTTCGCCTTCGTTGGGCTGTTGGTGTTTACCCTGCTGTTCGGTGTGGTGGAGATGGGCCGGTTGTATTTCACCGTCAACGCCCTGGATGAAGCCGCGCGGCGCGGTGCGCGCCTGGCAGCGGTGTGCAATATCAGCGACCCGGTGGTGTTGCGTCGGGCCATCTTCAACGCGGCGACGGATTCAGGCACCAGTCAACTGATCAGCAGCCTGGCGACCACGAACCTGGCGCTGACTTATCTGGACGTCAATGGCGCCGTGGTGGCAAACCCCGGCGATACGTCCGGCGTCACTGGGTTTCGTGCCATCCGCTACGTCCAGTTGAGCGTACAGGGCTTCGTTTTCAACCTGTTCATTCCCGGGTTGGGGGTATCCATCACCTTGCCCGCATTCAAGGCAACCCTGCCACGCGAAAGCCTTGGGCGTCATACCGATTCAGGGGAGATCACACCATGCTGAATACTCGGGAAACTCCGCTTGTGAGCACCACCGGCAAGGCCGGCCTGCGGCTGCTGATCAGCAGCCGCGACGCCACATCGCTGCGCGACTTGCAATGCGTCTGCCAGCGCATGCCCGGCCTTGAGGTGAGCACGCGCCTGGTGAGCAACGGGCACGTCGATCCACTCTATGGCCTGGACCGCATGCCCGATCTGCTGTTGCTGCGCGTCAGCCACCTGTGGCGCGAAGAATTGTCGGCCTTGCTGCAACGTCCGGCCCATGAGCGCCCCCCCATGTTGGTGTGCGGTCTGCTGAGTGAGCAGGAGAGCATGCGCCTGGCCATGCAGGCCGGTGCTCGCGACGTGCTGCCCGAACCCATTGCCGATACCGAATTGGTGGCGGCGTTGAATCGCCTGGTCGCGGATGTGCGCCTGGGCAGTGGCAACGAAGGCAAGCTGGTTGCCGTGATCAGCGCCAAGGGCGGCTCCGGTGGAACCCTGGTGGCGTGCAACCTGGCCCAGCAGCTCAGCGCCCGGGCAGGCAATACCTTGCTGCTGGACATGGACCTGCAATTTGGCAGCGTGACCCATTACCTGGACGTGGCGCAGTCCCACAGCCATCTGGAAGTGCTGCAGCAGATCGATGACATGGACAGCGTCGCGCTGCGAGGCTTTTGCAGCCACT
Source organism: Pseudomonas sp. NFACC16-2 (assembly GCF_900119205.1). Classification (NCBI taxonomy): domain Bacteria; kingdom Pseudomonadati; phylum Pseudomonadota; class Gammaproteobacteria; order Pseudomonadales; family Pseudomonadaceae; genus Pseudomonas; species Pseudomonas sp. NFACC16-2. The sequence continues at coordinate 103,430 of NZ_FPIX01000019.1, forward strand.
TCAGTCCGACCCTGCATGTACTGGGTGGCCGGGCTGGCGAATTGTGCCTGCCCCAGGACGCCCAACCGGAACAGCTTGACGCCCTATTGCAACTGGCCCGCGCCAGTTATGACTGGGTGGTGGTGGACCTGCCGCGGCAGATCGATCACCTCACCGGCTCGGTGCTGGAGCAGGTGGACCGGGTGTACGTGGTGGTGCAACAGAGCGTCAGCCACCTGCGCGATGCCAGCGCCCTGGTGCGGATCCTGCGTGAAGACCTGGGCGTGCGCGGGGACCAGTTGCAGATCGTGGTCAACCGCTATGACAAATCCGCCGCCGTCAGCCTCAAGGACATCGGCGAGGCCCTGCGTTGCACGAACCTGTCGAAATTGCCCAATGACTTCAACCTGGTCAGCCAGAGTCAGAACACTGGCGTGCCGTTGGGACTGCATGCGCCGAAGGCGGCCATCACCGCCGCCCTGCGCGATTTGACCGAAGACCTGGTCGGTCACCAGATGGCCACCGACAAGGGCCTGCTTAAACGTGCCTTCAACCGTTTTTTCGGGGGATGACCCATGATCAGCGACTTTCGTAACCGCTTGCGCAAACAGCCCGCCAAACCTGGCGCTTCAGTGGGCGCCCAGCCCGGCGCCGGCCTGCCTGACCCGACAGACGCCTTGATGGCCTGGGAGCAGGCCATCCCGGACGTGCTGTATGAGACCCGCAGCCAGGTCACGCCGGTGGAGGCCGAGTGGCGGGAAAAGATCTACCAGCAACTGCTCAAGGTCATGGACCTGTCGTTGCTCGATGCCCTTGAACAAGTCGAGGCCGCGCGGCAGATCCGCGATATCTGCCAGCGTTTGCTCGAGGAGCATTCGGCTCCGGTGAGTACCGTCAGCCGGCAACTGATCATCAAGCAGATCACCGATGAAGTCCTCGGCCTCGGGCCGCTGGAACCGCTGTTGGCCGACCATAGCGTATCGGACATCCTGGTCAACGGGTTTGCCTCGGTTTATGTCGAGCGCTTCGGCAAGCTGCAACGCACGGACGTGCGTTTTCGCGACGACCAGCATTTGCTGAACATCATCGACCGCATCGTTTCCAGCCTGGGGCGACGTATCGACGAATCCTCGCCCTTGGTGGACGCCCGGCTCAAGGACGGTTCGCGGGTCAACGCGATCATTCCACCGCTGGCCATCGACGGTCCGAGCATGTCGATCCGGCGTTTCGCCGTGGACCTGCTCAACACCGAGAGCCTGATCCAGGTCGGCACCATGACCCCGGCCATTGCCTTGCTGCTCAAGGCCATCGTTCGCGGGCGTCTGAACGTGCTGATCTCCGGCGGGACCGGCAGCGGCAAGACCACCATGCTCAACGTGCTGTCGAGTTTCATTCCCCATAACGAACGCATCGTCACCATCGAGGATTCGGCCGAGTTGCAGCTGCAGCAACCTCACGTGGTACGCCTGGAAACCCGGCCGTCGAACATCGAGGGGCGCGGCGAGGTGAGCCAGCGGGAGTTGGTGCGCAACAGCCTGCGGATGCGTCCGGACCGCATTGTCATTGGCGAGGTGCGCGGTGCGGAGGCGATGGACATGCTCACGGCGATGAACACTGGCCACGACGGTTCGCTGACCACCATTCACGCCAACACGGCACGGGATGCGTTGGGACGAGTCGAGAACATGGTGTCGATGACCGGGGCGACGTTTCCGATCAAGGCCATGCGTCAACAAATTGCCTCGGCCATCGATGTGGTGATCCAACTGGAGCGTCAAGAAGACGGCAAGCGGCGTGTGGTGAGCATGCAAGAGATCAACGGGATGGAAGGGGAGGTCATCACCATGACCGAAATTTTCTCCTTCGTGCGCCAGGGCATGGGTGAACATGGCGAGGTGCTTGGGGAATATCGGCCCAGTGGCATGATCCCGGCGTTCCGCGATGTGCTGGCCAAGCGCGGCATCGAACTGCCACTGACCCTGTTTCGCCCTGAGTGGATGGAGGGCCGGACGTCATGAGCAATATCCCCAGTGAGTTCATTCTGATTTTCCTTGGCATGGTGTTCATCGCCGTATTCCTGCTGTCCCAGGGCGTGGTGGTGCCGGTGTTCGGTGAAGCCGGCAAGATGCGCAAGCGCATTCGCGGGCGCTTGCATGTGCTGGAGAAGGCCAACCACTTGCCCAACATGCAGACCGTGTTGCGGCAGAAATACCTGACGCGCCTGTCACCCTTGGAAGCCCGCCTGGAACAGCTGCCATTCATGGCCAACCTGACCCAACTGATCGAGCAGTCCGGTCATGAATACCGGGCCTATCGGGTCATGCTGCTGGGTCTGGTCCTGGGGACGGCGGCCGGTGCCTTGGTGCTGATGGTCTCGCCGGTCTGGTGGATGGCGCTGCTGGCGGCGTTTGCACTGACCTGGGCGCCGGTGTTGAAAATCCTGCGTGACCGCAACAAGCGCTTCGCCGCGTTCGAGGAAGGTTTGCCGGATGCGCTGGACGCCATGTGCCGGGCCTTGCGCGCCGGGCATCCGTTCAACGAAACCCTGCGTCTGGTCGCCGAGGAGCACAAGGGGCCGGTCGCCCAAGAGTTCGGCATGACGTTTTCCGACATCAACTACGGCAACGACGTGCGCCGGGCCATGCTCGGCCTGCTGGAGCGGATGCCGAGCATGACGGTGATGATGCTGGTGACTTCGATCCTCATCCACCGCGAGACTGGCGGCAACCTGACCGAAGTGCTGGAGCGCTTGAGTCGCTTGATACGCGGGCGTTTCCGGTTCCAGCGCAAGATCAGGACGTTGTCGGCCGAAGGGCGCATGTCGGCCTGGGTGCTGGTGGCGATCCCGTTCGTGCTGGCGATCGCCATCGTGCTCACCAGCCCCAGCTACATGCCGGTGCTGATCAATGACCCCATAGGGCACAAGCTGATCATCGGCGCGTTCTGCGCCATGTTGATCGGGATTTTCTGGATAAGAAAGATCATCCGGATCCAGGTATAAGCGCTGTTGCGCCGAGAGGTTTCAGTCATGGACTTTTTGCTCGGATTGTTGAGTCGGTTTACCGGCAACGAAGAGCTGGCACGCCTGTTGTTCGTCGCCGTGGTCGGCGTCAGTACGGTGTTGGCGGTCGTCGCGCTTATGCTCTTGATGTTGGGCTTGCAGGATCCGGTGCAGCGGCGCTTGGCATTGATCAAGCGCGGTTACGCTGGCAACACCATGGGGCAGGAGGCGCCCAGTAACCTGCAACTCTTGTTGGAACGGGTTGGCCAGCGCTTTGCCTCGACCGACCAGGCCCATACGTCCGCCACCCAGACCTTGCTGACCCATGCCGGTTACCGCTCTGCCTCGGCGGTGCAGATGTATTGGGCCGTGCGCCTGATGTTGCCGTTGTTGATGGTTGGCGTTGCGTTGTTGCTGCTGCCGATGGTCAAGGTTTCAGTGGCCATTGGTCTGCTGGCGGTGACCCTTGTGGCGGGCATTGGCTGGTTGCTGCCGGCGATCTATGTCGGCAAACGCAAGCAGGCACGGCAAGGCCGGCTGCGCGCCGCGTTCCCGGACGCGCTGGACCTGATGGTGGTTTGCGTCGAGTCGGGCCTGGCCCTGCCCACGACGATCGAGCGGGTGGCCGAAGAGATGTCAGTCAGCCAGGTTGAACTGGCCGAGGAACTGGCGCTGGTCAATGCGCAGATCCGGGCGGGCATCACCAGCACCGAGGCCCTCAAGCAACTGGCCGTGCGCACCGGCCTGGAAGATATCCAGGGTCTGGTCAGCCTGCTGGCGCAGAGCATTCGTTTCGGCACCAGCGTGGCCGATACCCTGCGGATCTACGCCGATGAGTTTCGCGACCGGCGTACCCAGGCCGCGGAAGAGATGGGGGCCAAGATTGGCACCAAGCTGATTTTCCCGCTGATCTTCTGCCTGTGGCCGAGCTTCTTCCTGGTTGCCATCGGCCCGGCCATGATCGGCGTGTTCAGGGCCTTCGGGAATATGTAGATCGGTGGGTGTCCATGAGTCTTGTGTTCACCGCAGGCCCATTGTGGGAGCGAGCTTGCTCGCGATAGTGGCTTGACAGTCAGTGACGGTGTTGAATGTCGGTCCGCTATCGCGAGCAAGCTCCCACAGATTTTTCTGACAGTCACCGATCTGTCGTCACTCGATCCTTCCAGCCAATCCCCCCCTGTGGGAAGGTGACGCAGAGCGTCACGGGATGCATTCCCACGCAGAGCGTGGGAACAATCAACACCTCGTTGTGTCAGGTTGTCTGGATTCGATCGTTCCCACGCTCCCGCGTGGTAACGCCGCCAGGGACGCTCCGCGTTCCGCT
>NZ_FPIX01000031.1:0-72464 GCF_900119205.1 Pseudomonas sp. NFACC16-2
TAGCTCGCAGGTGCATGTTCCTTCCTCGCGACAACCGGACTCCAGCGAGTATCAGTATGGGGGAGCAAGGAACGGACTACCTATATCGCAGCCCAACGGGGATGAATCCCCTCGCCACAGGGTTGTGTGCCTAGTGAAAAAAAACGGTGCCTGGCAGCGGGGGCTTTTGAGTGGGGAGGATCTGTAGAGGCGCAACCGGTCGGGAGCTGTTTTTTCAACTTGATTTATGCTTCTTGAAGCGCAACACTTTACGCATAAAGATATGTATAAATATATGTAACTTGATGTGCTAGGAGGTTGGTTATGGCAGCGCTATTGGAACGGGCTGATCAGGCGGTATCCGTTACCGCAATGGTCAGGAACTTCAGCGCGAAGCTCAAGGACGTCTCGAGTCGCGCAACCGAAAGACTGGTTATTTTCAAGGACAATGAGCCGGCAGCCGTGATTATTAATGTCGATGCCTATCAGGAAATGCTTGATGAACTGGAAAACCTTCGCGTCGAAGCGACAGCCCGCGAGCGGCTGCTCGATTTCGATGAGGCCAAGGCCATCAGTCATGAGGCTATGCGAGCGCGGTACGCCAAAAACGACTGAAGGAGGGGTGAATGGTTTGGGGGGTTATCTACCATCTGGAGGTTCAGGACGATCTGGATCAGTTGGGGGCGGCAGCGGCGAACCGTATCCTTGATGTCATTGAAGAGCGGATTGTCAGGGGAGAGCCGGACAAAACCGGTCAGCCGCTCAGAGCCAGCCTGGCCGGATGTCGAAGAATTCGAACGGGCGATACGCGTATCGTTTATAGAGTCGATGGGAAAGCCATCCAGGTGTTGATCGTGGCCGTCGGTGCTCGGCGAGACAAGGAAGTTTACGACGCAGCGCAGCGTCGTCTCTAAGCAACCCTCTGGATTTCCCTGGGAGCACAAGCTGTGCGAGTGCTTTGCACTTGAGCTGAGATGAATCCCCTCGCCAGAGTTGGATCCCTAAAAAAAAGCCCACCTTTCGGTGGGCTTCGTGTTTCAGCGGTCAGGCATCCATCAGAACAACTTCATCTTCGGCGCTTCTTCTTTCACCGGTTCGTTCTTGCCGGTCTCGGCATTCCAGCCACCACCCAGTGCCTTATACAGATTGACCTCGCTGGTCAGTTGCGCAAGACGGTCAGTGATCAGCGACTGTTGCGCGCTGAACAACTGGCGTTGGGCGTCGAGGAAGGTCAGGTTGCTGTCGACGCCAATGCGGTAGCGACGCTCGGCCAGGCGGTAGTAGTCCTGGTTGGCGGCGACGAAGTCGGTCTGGGCCTGCAACTGTTCGTTGTAGGTCTGGCGCGCGGCCAGGCCGTCGGAGACTTCCTGGAACGCCGTCTGAATCGACTTCTCGTACTGTGCGACGTTGATGTCTTTCTGGATCTTGGCGTAGTCCAGGCTCGCCCGCAGACTGCCGGCGTTGAAGATCGGCAGGTTGATTTGCGGAGCGAAGGTCCAGGTGCCCGAGCCGCCCTTGAACAGGCCGGACAGGTCCGGGCTCAGGGTGCCGGCGTTGGCCGTCAGGCTGATGCTCGGGAAGAACGCAGCCCGCGCGGCGCCGATATTGGCGTTGGCAGCCAGCAGGTTGCGTTCGGCCTGGAGGATATCCGGACGACGTTGCAGCAGGTCCGACGGCAGCCCGGCCGGCACTTCGCTGAGCAGGTCATCGCTCAGCGGTTGCGAGTTCAGGTTGGCCGGCAGGCCAGTGCCCAGCAGCAGGGTCAGGCTGTTTTCGTCCTGGGCCACCTGGCGGGTGTAGCGGGCCAGTTGCACGCGGGCGTTTTCCACGGCGGTGCGCGCCTGGCTCAAGTCCAGGGCCGAGGCCACGCCGACTTCGGCGCTGCGCGAGGTCAGCTTGAAGCTTTGTTCGTAGGCCCCGAGGGTTTCCCGGGTCAGCTTGAGCAGTTCCTTGTCGGCTTGCCAGGTCAGGTAGGCATTGGCGACGTTGGCCACCAGGCTGATCTGGGTGCTGCGACGGGCTTCTTCGGTGGCGAAGTAGCTTTGCAGCGCTTGCTCGCTCAGGCTGCGAACCCGACCGAACAGGTCCAGTTCATAGGCGCTGATGCCCAAGGTTGCCGAATACGAACTGCTGATCGCCGCTTCACCGGTTTGCGAAGCCCGTGCCGGTACCCGCTGGCGGCTGCCGGAGCCGGTGGCCGAGACGGCCGGGAACAGGTCCGCGCGCTGGATACGGTATTGCGCGGCATAGGCATCGATGTTCAGCGCCGCGACACGCAGGTCGCGGTTGTTTTCCAAGGCGACCTGGATCAGCTGTTGCAACGCCGGGTCATGGAAAAACTGTTTCCAGCCTTGCTCGGCGGCGGCCTGGCCGGGTGCATTGGCCGCCTCGTAGGCCGGCCCTTGCGGGTATTGCGCCGCGACCGGTGCTTCGGGCCGCTGATAGTCGGGGATCAGCGAACAACCGCTGAGCACGACGGCGGCGATGGTCAGGGAGAGTAGCGACTTGCTCATTGGCCAGCCTCTTTGGAAGTTTCAGGAGTGTCGTGCTCGTCGGTATTTTTTCGACGGCCTATCGACGACACGGTCACGAAGAACAATGGCACCCAGAAGATCGCCAGGACGGTGGCGGTCAACATACCGCCGATCACACCGGTACCGATGGCGTGCTGGCTGCCCGAACCTGCACCAGTGGAAATCGCCAGTGGGACCACGCCGAGGACGAACGCCAGGGACGTCATGATGATCGGTCTCAGACGCATCCTACAGGCTTCGATGGCGGCTTCCATCAGCGTGCGGCCCTGCTCGTGAAGTTCCTTGGCAAACTCGACGATCAGGATGGCGTTTTTCGCCGCCAAGCCAATGGTTGTCAACAAGCCCACCTGGAAGTACACGTCGTTGGACAGGCCGCGCAGGCTGGTCGCCATCAGGGCACCGATGATGCCCAGGGGAACCACGAGCATGACCGCGATCGGAATCGACCAACTTTCATACAACGCAGCCAGGCACAAGAACACCATCAGCAGCGACAAGGCGTACAACGCTGGTGCCTGGGAACCCGACAGGCGTTCCTCATAGGACAGGCCCGTCCAGGAAATACCAACACCGGCCGGCAGCTTCTTGGCGATGGCTTCGACTTCGGCCATGGCTTCACCGGTGGAATAACCCGGTGCCGGGGTACCGAGGATCTCCATCGCTTCCACGCCGTTGTAACGCGCCAGTTTCGGCGAGCCATAGACCCACTCGCCCTTGGCGAACGCAGAGAACGGCACCATGGTCCCGGCGCTGTTGCGCACGTACCACTTCTTCAGGTCCTCGGGGCTCATGCGCGAGTTCGGCTGGCCCTGGACATACACCCGCTTCACCCGGCCACGGTCGATGAAGTCGTTTACATAGTTACTGCCCAGTGCAATCGACAGGGTACTGTTGATCTCCGAGAGCGTGATGCCCAGCGCGCTGGCCTTCTCGTCATCGATTTCCAACTGGTATTGCGGTTCGTCGTTCAGGCCGTTGGGACGCACCTGGGCCAATATCTTGCTCTGGGATGCCATGCCCAGGAACTGGTTGCGGGCTTCCATCAGTTTTTCATGGCCGATACCGGCGCGATCTTGCAGGAATACGTCGAAACCGGTGGCGTTACCCAGTTCCATCACCGCTGGCGGGGCGAAGGCGAACACCATTGCGTCGCGGAAAGTGAAGAAGTGTTGCTGGGCGCGGCCAGCGATCTTGAACACGGTGTTATCAGCGTTACGCTCTTCCCAGGGCTTGAGCATGATGAATGCCAGGCCGGAGCTCTGGCCACGACCGGCGAAGTTGAAGCCGGTCACGGTGAACACCGAGGCTACGCCATCACCTTCGCCGCCATCCTTGCCCGGACGCAGCAGGAACTCTCGCATCTTGTCCACTACCACCTGGGTACGTTCGGCGCTGGAACCGGCCGGTGTCTGTACCTGGGCAAACAGCACGCCTTGGTCTTCTTCCGGTAGGAACGCCGTCGGGATGCGGGTGAACAGCCAGACCATGCCCACCACGATGATGATGTAGGCCAGCAGGTACGGGGCCTTGTGCTTGAGCATGTTGCCCACGCCCCGTTCGTAGCTTCTGACGCCTCGGTCGAAGGTTCGGTTGAACCAGCCGAAGAAGCCGCGTTTCGGCGTGCCGTGCTCACCTTTGGGGATTGGCTTGAGCATGGTGGCGCACAGGGCCGGGGTGAAAATCAGTGCCACCAGTACCGACAGGGCCATGGCCGAGACGATGGTGATGGAGAACTGCTTGTAGATCACACCGGTGGAGCCGCCGAAGAACGCCATCGGCAGCAGTACCGCCGAGAGTACCAGGGCGATACCCACCAGGGCGCCCTGGATCTGCCCCATGGATTTCTTGGTGGCTTCCTTGGGCGACAGGCCTTCTTCGCTCATCACCCGTTCGACGTTCTCCACCACGACGATGGCGTCGTCCACCAGCAAACCGATGGCCAGCACCATGCCGAACATGGTCAAGGTGTTGATGCTGAAACCGAACGCCGCGAGGATCCCGAAGGTACCGAGCAGTACCACCGGCACGGTCATCGTGGTGATGATGGTGGCGCGGAAGTTCTGCAGGAACAGGAACATCACCAGGAACACCAAGACGATCGCCTCGACCAGGGTTTCAACCACACCCTTGATCGATTCGCTCACCACTGGCGTGGTGTCGTAGGGGAACACCACTTCCAGGCCTTGCGGGAAGAACGGCTTGAGGTCGTCGACGGTCTTGCGCAGGGCCTTGGCCGTGTCGAGGGCGTTGGCGCCAGTCGCCAGCCGCACTGCCAGGCCGGAAGCCGGGGCGCCATTGAACTGGGCGTTGATGCTGTAGTTTTCACCGCCCAAGGCAACATCGGCCACGTCGCCGACACGCACTTGCGAGCCGTCCGGGTTGACCTTGAGCAAGATTGCCTTGAACTGCTCTGCGGTCTGCAAGCGGGTCTTGCCGATAATAGTGGCGTTCAGTTGCTGGCCGGGCATGGCCGGCAGGCCGCCGAGCTGGCCGGAGGCGATCTGGACGTTCTGCGCGGTAATCGCCGTGCTCACATCCACCGGGGTCAGGTTGAAATTGTTCAGCTTGGCCGGGTCGAGCCAGATCCGCATCGCGTATTGGGCGCCGAAGACCTGGAAGTCACCGACACCAGCGGTACGCGAGATCGGGTCCTGCATGTTGGACACGATGTAGTTGGACAGGTCTTCCCGGGTCATGCTGCCGTCGCGCGACACCACGCCGATCACCATCAGGAAGTTTCTCACTGACTTGGTCACGCGGATGCCCTGTTGCTGCACTTCTTGCGGCAGCAGCGGGGTGGCCAGGTTCAGCTTGTTCTGGACCTGGACCTGCGCGGTATCGGAGTTGGTGCCTTGCTCGAAGGTGGCAGTGATGGTCATGCTGCCGTCGGAGTTACTTTCCGACGATACATAACGCAGGTTGTCGATGCCGTTGAGCTGCTGCTCGATCACCTGCACCACGGTGTCCTGTACGGTTTGCGCGGATGCGCCCGGGTAGGTCACCTGGATCGCAATGGCCGGCGGCGCAATGCTCGGGTACTGGTTGATCGGCAACTTGAGGATCGATAGAGCCCCGACCAGCATGATCACCAGGGCGATCACCCAGGCGAAAATCGGACGGTCGATAAAGAATTTCGACATGGTTTACTCCCCTTTGCCGCCAGCGGCTTTATCAGCTGCCTGTGCGGGGGCCGGGTTCTTGGTATTGACGTTAGTGGCTTCGGTGGCTTTGACTTCCACGCCAGGGCGTACGAACTGCAACCCTTCGGTGATCACGCGATCACCGGCCTTGAGCCCGTCTTCGACCAGCCATTGGCTGCCGACGGTGCGGCTGGCCTTGAGTTGACGCAGTTCGACCTTGTTGTCAGCGCCAACGACCAAAGCGGTCGGCGTACCCTTGAGGTCACGAGTCACGCCTTGCTGTGGCGCCAGGATGGCTGCGCTGTTCACACCGGCCTGCAATTGGGCGTGGACGAACATGCCCGGCAGCAGGGTGTGGTCCGGGTTGGGGAACACGGCGCGCAAGGTCACCGAACCGGTGGTCTGGTCAACCGACACTTCGGAAAATTCCAGCTTGCCCTCGTGCGGGTACAGGCTGCCATCTTCCAGGGTCAGCTTGACCATGGCGGCGTTATCGCCGGCCTTTTGCAGACGACCGCTTTCCAGCTCTCGGCGCAGTTGCAGCAACTCGACCGAACTCTGCGTCACGTCGACGTAGATCGGGTCCAGTTGCTGGATGGTTGCCAGGGCGTCGGCCTGACCATTGCTCACCAGCGCGCCTTCGGTGACCGAGGAGCGGCCGATGCGACCAGAGATGGGCGCGTAGACCTTGGTGTAACGCACGTTGATCTGGGCAGTCTGCAGGTTGGCTTCCGACTCCAGGCGGTTGGCCACGGCGGTGTCGTATTCCTGCCGGCTGACGGCCTGTTCGTCCACCAATTGCTTGTAGCGATCGGCGATCGACTTGGTGGACCGCAGGTTGGCCTCGGCGCTTTTCAGGGTCGCTTCGTACACGGCTGGATCGATCTGGTAGAGCTGCTGGCCGGCCTTGACGTCGGCGCCTTCCTTGAACAGGCGCTTGAGAATGATGCCGTTGACCTGTGGCCGTACTTCCGCGACGCGGAACGCGCTGGTGCGCCCTGGAAGCTCCGACGTCAGGGTGAAGGGCTGGGTCTTGAGGGTTACGACGCCGACCTGAGGAGGCGGAGGAGCAGGTGCAGCCTCTTCCTTTTTGCATCCGCTGAGCAGCGATGCCAGGGCGATGGCAGTGACCAGGGCAGTAACAGCTGGCTTGAATTGCATGGAAATCCTCGGGTCCAGGCGCGCAACGGGCGCACTCGAAAGGTGGAAGGTGGAAAAAGAGCAAGATAAGCAATTAGTAGGATGCTAAGAAATATACTTACGTACATGGTTGTTTGTAAACAGCCAAATTGCGTACCATCCGTATTTACAAAAGCCTGACAAAGGCATTCGGAGGTCGGGGACGCGTTTCGAGAAACGCCGCCTCACGTCTAGCTGATCCTTACGCATTGTTGATGCATCCTGATTGAGGTGTTTACTGCCATGGTCCGTCGTACCAAAGAGGAAGCCCTGGAGACTCGCAGCCAGATTCTCGAAGCGGCCGAAAAAGCCTTCTTCGAGCGGGGCGTGGCTCGCACGACGCTGGCCGATATCGCAACCCTGGCCGGTGTGACGCGTGGCGCCATCTATTGGCATTTCAGCAACAAGGCGGACCTGCTCCAAGCCATGCTCGATACCTTGCATGAGCCGCTCGATGACCTGGCCCGCGCCAGTGAGAATGAAGAGGAACTTGACCCGCTGGGCTGTACTCGCAAGCTGCTGGTGCAATTGTTTCAGCAAGTTGCCCTGGACCCGAAGACCCGACGCATTAATGAAATTCTGTTCCATAAGTGCGAATTCACCGATGAAATGTGCGATTTACGCCAGCAGCGGCGCCAGGTCAGTCTCGACTGCAACGTGCGTATCGTGCTGTCGTTGAGCAATGCGATGAAGCGCGGTCAGTTGCCGGATGACCTGGATCCCGAAAGGGCGGCGATTGCCATCCACGCCTACATCGACGGCATTCTCTACCAATGGCTACTGGCGCCCGACAGTTTCGCGCTGGCCGCTGAGGCTGAGCGCTGGGTCGACATCGGGCTGGATATGCTGCGCCTGAGCCCCAGCCTGCGCAAATGAAACAAAATGAGTAATTTTGTCAGTTTATGTCAATACCTGAGATCCAAAGGTGCTTTTATAAACCGACACAACCGTGGTTGATAGGCAATCGGTGGCAAATTTTGTAGGTGATTTGTTTCGTACTTGTGAAAGACCATGAAAAGTCCATTCGAAAGGCCCGCTGGATACCCCGCCAGACGAACCTGCCGGGGCCGCATTTTCAAGTCAGCGTGATCTCCACGGTGAAACCGTAGGGTTCTTCATTTGCCGAGTGAGTGATTCGGGTCGAGCACTTGATGGGTGTCGCGCCGACAGAGATCACCCTGTTTGTCCGGACTGGCGTCAGTGTCGATGAAATTACTCCGAATGTCGTATTGACGCGCAAGCCGAAGTTGAAGAGGAAGGCAGCGTCGTCGTCGCCAAACATCATGAAGTTCTTGTACATGTCCTTGCTGCGGCTGCCCAGTTGTCTGGAATATATGAAGTCGAGCTTGAAGGCCAGGATGTCCCAAGGACGAATGCTCAAAAAATCTCGTTCATCGTCGTCCAGGTTGATATCGTTTTCACCCACGGGAAACGCCCGCTCGGTATGGTTGATTACTTTTACGATGAGGCGAGTGCGGTTTGGGCGAATGCGCTCCTGCTGCCAGGCTTGAACCTGTTGGTTGGCACCGTCGTTCAGCTTTGCTTGTTTCATCAGGGCGTCGAGGATCTCCGCGTGCTCTTGCGTGTTCAGCGACTCAATGTATTTGTACAAAACATCCAGCGGTGCGTAGTTGAACTGCGCGAGTGTTTTTTCGTAAAACCCATTGTTGTCCTGGTGGCTGTGCCCAAGGTTCTTCGTCATGCTTGAATTCCTTTTCAAATGAGGCGTATTAAAGTTTGATCGACGGCGCTGTTTGGCTTTGTCGTCAGACTTAATATGAGCATTGCCTTGGGCTTTAGGAAGTTTAGATAGTTGACCGAATATTTAAATGCATAAAAAAGCCCTGCTCTTTCGAGGCAGGGCTCAGTTATTCCAGTTAAACCATCAGAGTACGGGGTAATCGATATATCCCACGGGCCCTTTTCCATAAAACGTTTCGGGATGAGGCTCATTCAGCGGTGCATCGGCTTTCAAGCGCGCCGGCAGGTCCGGGTTGGCAATGAACGGCACTCCGAAGGCGACGGCATCGGCCTTGCCTTCGGCCAGCCAGGCATTGGCGCTGTCCTTGGTGAAGCGTTCGTTGGCGATGTACGGGCCGCCGAACGCTTGCTTGAGTTGCGGGCCGATGCTGTCGTCGCCTTCCTTTTCACGGGAGCAGATAAAGGCGATGCCACGCTTGCCCAGTTCCCGGGCCACGTAGCTGAAGGTTTCCAGGCGGTTCTCGTCGCCCATGTCATGGGAATCGGCGCGTGGTGCCAGGTGCACGCCCACCCGGCCGGCGCCCCAGACTTCGATGGCCGCGTCGGTCACTTCCAGCAGCAGGCGGGCACGATTTTCCAGGGAGCCGCCGTATTGGTCGGTGCGCTGGTTGGTGCTGCTTTGCAGGAACTGGTCGAGCAGGTAGCCGTTGGCGCCATGGATTTCCACACCGTCGAAACCGGCAGCCTTGGCGTTCTCGGCGCCGACGCGGTACGCCTCGACGATGTCGGCGATTTCAGCGGTTTCCAGTGCGCGTGGGGTTGGGTAGTCGGCCAGCGGACGCACCAGGCTCACGTGGCCCTTGGGCTGGATCGCGCTGGGCGCCACCGGGGTTTCGCCGTTCAGGTACGACGGGTGTGAGATCCGGCCCACGTGCCACAGTTGCAGGAAGATCTTGCCGCCGGCGCCGTGGATCGCCTTGGTGACGTTGGACCAGCCGCGCACCTGGTCGTTGGACCAGATGCCCGGGGTGTCCGGGTAGCCCACGCCCATCGGCGTGACCGAGGTCGCTTCGCTGAGGATCAGGCCGGCGGAGGCGCGTTGCACGTAGTACTCGGCCATCAGCGCGTTGGGCACGCGGCCCGCGTCGGCGCGGCAGCGAGTGAGTGGAGCCATGATGATGCGGTTCTTCAGCTCGATGTCGCCAAGTTTGATCGGATCGAAAATAGTCGCCATGAATTACAACCTCGTCAGAATCAAGGAGTGGTTAAAGTCAGTGAGTGGCTGGGGCCAGTTCGGCATTGCCGCCCTGGCGGAAAGTGATGAGGGTGACCAGCAGCGCCAGCACGGCCAGCACGCCGGCGGCCAGGGGCACGGAGGTCAGGCCCAGGCCGTGGTCGATGACGCTGCCGCCGACCCAGGCGCCCAGGGCGTTGCCGATGTTGAAGGCGCCGATGTTCAACGTGGAAACCAGGTTGGGTGCATCTTTGCCAAAGGTCACCACGTTGACTTGCAGGGCCGGCACGGCAGCGAAGCAGGCGGTGGCCCAGAGGAACAGAGTGATTTCGCTGGGGATCAGCGCCACGCTGGTCCAGCTCAATACGGTGGACACCACGGCCATGGTGAGGAAGACGCCCATCAGCGTGTTCGCCAGGCTCTTGTCCGCCAGCTTGCCGCCGATGATGTTGCCCAGGGTCAGACCCAGGCCGATCAGCACCAGGGTCCAGGTCACGCCGCGGGGCGATACGCCGGTCACTTCACCCAGCAGTGGGGCGACATAGGTGAACAGAGTAAACACCGAGGCGGAGAACAGCGCCGTCATGCTCAGGGACAGCCACAGGCCGGCGCCCTTGAGCGCGACCAGTTCCGAGCGCATGTCGAGTTTTTCTTCATCGCGCTTGGCCGGCAGAAAGCGGATCAGGCCGATCAGCGCAATTACGCCAATGACAGTCACTGCCCAGAAGGTCGAACGCCAGCCGGCTTCCTGGCCCAATGCGGTGCCCAGCGGTACGCCGAGCACGTTGGCCAGGGTCAGGCCGGTGAACATCAGGGCCACGGCCGAAGCACGCTTGTTGGGTGCCACCAGACCGGCGGCCACCACCGAACCGATACCGAAGAACGCGCCGTGGCACAGGGCCGTGACGACCCGGGCAAACATCAGCACGTTGTAGTCGCTGGCAATGGCGCAGAGCAGGTTGCCGACGATGAAAATCCCCATCAATACCACCAGGGCGGCCTTGCGCGGCAGTCGCGCAGTGGCCAGGGCCATGAACGGCGCACCGATGGCCACGCCCAGGGCGTAGCCGGTCACCAGCCAGCCGGCGCCAGGAATCGACACGCCCAGGTCGGCCGCCACATCGGGCAACAGGCCCATGATGACGAACTCGGTGGTGCCGATGGCGAAGGCGCTCAGGGCCAGGATCAGGAGTGAGAGGGGCATGATGGGTCCTTGTCGGGTCAGAGCTCTTGGCTCATTTGCTTGAGGAACTGCTGGATCGTTTCCTCGTTGCGCTTGAAGAAGTGCCATTGGCCGACCTTCTGGCTGGTGATCAGCCCCGCCCGTTGCAACACCGCCAAGTGCGCAGACACCGTGGATTGCGACAGGCCGCAACGCTGGTCGATCTGCCCGGCGCAAATGCCGAATTCGTGGTTGTGCAACTGTTCCGGGAACTGGGCCTTGGGGTCTTTGAGCCAGTTGAGGATGTCTCGCCGTACTGGGTGCGCCAGGGCTTTTATTATTTCGTCGAGGTCAAGGGGCATGGTGGCAGCTCGTGATGAGTAAAACGCTATATCGCGATGGAGCGAACCTTAAATCGTTATTTCGCGATATACAAATATGGATTTGACCTGGAAGCCGAACAAATCGCTATATCGGGTTATAACGATATTGGCAGGGTGGTGCTAAGCTGCGGCCATGAACTATCTCGCGCACCTGCACCTCGGCGGCCCTGGCCGGGAACAACTGCTCGGCAGCCTCTACGGCGACTTCGTCAAAGGCCCGCTGCAAGGGCTCTACGACCCACGGATCGAAGCGGCGATTGCCCTGCATCGGCGCATCGACATGTACACCGATCGCCATCCCCTGGTGGACATCGCCCTGTCGCGCTTTTCCACGGTGCGACGGCGCTATGCCGGGATCGTGCTGGACGTGTTTTTCGACCACTGCCTGGCCCGGGACTGGACGTTGTACGGCGAAGGGCCGCTGGTGGATTTCACTGCCCGGGTGTACCAGGTACTCGGCACCGAACCGCAGTTGCCGGGGCGCCTGGCACAGATCGCGCCGTACATGGCGGCGGATGACTGGCTGGGGTCTTATCGGGAATTCGAAGTGTTGGGGCAGGTGCTGCGCGGCATTTCCCGACGCCTGTCCCGGCCCGAGGAACTGGCCGGGGCGATGAGGGAGTTGATGGCGCTCTATGAGCCGCTGAGCGAGGACTTTCGGCTGTTCTACCCGCAGCTTCAGGATTTTGCTCAAAACCAAGTCACGCCGCAGGACTACTAATTGTGGGAGCGAGCTTGCTCGCTCCCACAGGGGGGCTGCGCAGAGATCCGGATCAGGCCGCAATCGCAGCAGGTCGCATCGGCGCTTGCTGTTTCTCTGGAAGCGCCCCGAACAACGCCTTGTGCACCGCCTGCTGCGCCTGGAATGCCAGTGCCGCGCGTTCCTGGCCATGGCAGGCAATCGGTTCCAGCAGATGGATTTCCACCTCACCCCTATCGTTGGCAAACAAGCGCATCAAGTGCGACAACAGATCATCATCGCCAATGAACGGTGCCAGCGAATCCGGTTCACCGTTGCGCAGGTAACGGATCGCCACCGGCTGCAACGCGACATCGGCATCGATGGCCGCCGACAACAAGCGACCGTGGAAGGTGCGCAAGGTGCGGCCATCGGTGGTGGTGCCTTCCGGGAACATCAACAGTGGATGGGCCTGTTCCAGATGGCGGCTCATTTGCTTGCGGATCAACTGGCTGTCACCCGAACCGCGTCGGATAAACAGGCTGCCGGCCTTGGCTGCCAGCCATCCGGCCACCGGCCAGGTGCGCACTTCGGCCTTGGACAGGAACGACAGCGGCGTGAGCATGCCCAGCAACGGGATGTCGGTCCAGGACACGTGGTTGCTGACCCACAGCATCGGCCGTTGCGGCAATTGACCGTGGACGGTGACTGAAAAGGGCAGGGCACGGCTCAGCCGTGCCATGAAGAACCGCGACCAGCGCTGGCGACGGACCATCGAGTTGGCGATTCCTGCTCGTTCGAACAGGCCGAACACGCTGGCCATGCTCAGGCCCAGCGCCACCACCAGCAATACTCGCGCGATTCGCGCGTACACCCGCAGCCGGTTCATCAGACCGCTGCCTTGAAGTGGCGAGCGTAGCGCGGGCAGAGCTCGTCGCGCTTGAGCAGGATGAACACGTCAGCCACCTGGAAATCCTCGTCCCAGCACGGTTCGCCGCAAATCTTCGCCCCCAGGCGCATGTAAGCCTTGAGCAGTGGCGGCATTTCGGCGATGACGTTGGACGGCACGTCCAGGGTCGGCAGCGGCTTTTTCGGTACGGCTTGCAGGTGTTCGGTGCACAGGTAGCGTTCACGCAGGCGCTGCATGATCGCCTGGGCCTGGATACCGCCGTCCTGCATCGGAATGCTCGCGCAGCCCATCAGGTAGCTGTAGCCGCCTTCGTTCAGGACTTCGGCCAGTTCGCCCCAGAGCACCGCGATGGTGCCACCGTTGCGGTAGGCCGGGTCGACGCAGGTACGGCCGATTTCCAGGATCGGGCCCTTGAGATGGACCAGGCCGTGAAGGCTGAATTCTTCTTCGCTGTAGAACCGACCCAGGCTGCTGGCGGCCTGGTGATCGAGCAGGCGCGTGGTCGCCACGAGGCGGCCGGTGTTCAGGTCGCGTACGCCGATGTGGGCGCAGTGAACATCATAGTCATCCATGTCCAGACCCATTTCCGCGCCCTTGAGCTTGGCGTTGAATTCGCCGCTGAAGACGTTGAAACGCAGGGCCTGTGCTTCTTGCAAGGCTTGGGCGCCGATCAGGCGTTCGGCTTGCAGGCGGCGTTCATTGCCGGTGTCGCTGATGCGGGCGATCTGGGTCATAGCGAATCTCCGTGCGGGCTGTTCAGTTGCAGCCAATCGACTTTCTTTATGCAGCCATGTTGTGCAAAGTCAGGCTATGTAGCCCCGGTGTCATCGCCATGAAGCTTTGGTGATGCTTATATGACAGCCCTCGAGGAGCCTCTTATGCCCTGGCACACCCTGATCGAACGCGGCGAGCGCCTGCCGGCCCATCCGGACCTGGCCGAAGGTTACTCAGCGTTGTTGCAACGCCTGGGACCGGTGACGCCGTTCGAGCTGGCCGTAACCGGGGCGCGGTTGATGGCGACACCGGGGCTGGCGTTCCTGGTGGGGTATCAGGCGGCGCTACGGGTGCTTTGGCCCAGTGCGCCCCAGAGCCTCGGCGCCTTGTGTGCCACCGAACAGCGCAGCCTGCGCCCGGCGGACATGCACACCCGTCTCGACGACTTGCGCCTGAGCGGACGCAAGGATTTCGTCACCGCCGGCGACGCCGCCGAGTGGCTGCTGGTTGCTGCTCGCTGCGAAGCTCCCGGTGAAACGCCACGGCTGAATCTGGCAGTGGCCTATACGGGCGAGCCCGGCGTAACCCTGGAAAAACTGCCCGCCATTGCCCTGATGCCGGACATCAGCCATGGCCGCGTGCTGCTCGACGGCGCGCTGTGCGAGTTGCTGGCCGGTGATGGCTGGGACGCCTACGTCAAACCGTTCCGCACCCTGGAAGACCTTTATGTGCTCAGTGCGATGACCGCCTGGTTGTATGGCGTCGGGCAGGAATGTGCCTGGCCCCAGGCGTTGCAATTGCGCCTGCTGGCGTTGCTCGCCGGCTGCGCGGAGGTGAGTCGGCATAATCCTTCCAGTGTGGCCGGGCATGTGCTGCTGGGCGGGTTGTTCGCTCAGTTCCAAGGGCTCGATGGCGAACTCGACGCTGCCCTGGCCGCCGGGCCTGCGGCGTGGCGCGAGATGTGGACGCGGGATAAAGGCGTGATGGAGATTGCGGCAGGGGCGCGGGCCAAGCGGTTGGCCAAGGCGTTGGGCTAGCCCTTCAAGCGACTGCCCCCTGTGGGAGCACACAAACTCAAATTGTCATCAAGTCTGCATAGGCTCTGAAGGTTCAATCCTGCGAGCCCCAAGCATGTCCAAAGGCTGGTTCCTGATCCCGCTGCTGATACTCACCCTGAGCGTCCAGGCCGAAGACTGGCCCGGCGAGCAATGGCCAATCGGTCCGACCCCGAGCGGGCCGGCGATCGAAGCCTTGGAACAATACGCCTTCCCACCCCGGGACGATGCCAGCCGCCAAGGCATCCGCACCGACGCGCTGCTGGTGATCCAGGACGGTCGGCTGGTCTACGAACGCTACGCCGGACCGACTACCGCCCAGACCCCGCACCTGAGCTGGTCCATCAGCAAAAGCCTGCTGGCGACGGTGTTTGGCGTGGCCTACAGGGAAAAGCGCTTTGCCCTGGATGATCCAGCAGCCAAGTACTACCCGCCACTGAGCCGGCACCCGGGCCTGACCCTGGCCGATCTTTTCCACTGGGCCTCGGGCCTGGATTGGCAGGAAGACTATGAATACGCGCCGCTCAAGTCCTCGGTGGTGGCGATGCTCTACACCCGCGGGCGTCATGACATGGCGGCATTTACCGCGCGCCATGAAAGCTTCAGCCGCCCAGGACAGGCGTTTCGTTATTCCAGCGGCGACAGCAACCTGCTGGCGGTCGCCCTGAAAAACATCGTCGGCCCGCAGCGCTATCCCGAATACCCCTGGACGGCCTTGTTCGAACCCCTGGGCATCCGCCACGCCACCTGGGAAACCGACGCCAGCGGCACGTTCGTGGGATCGTCCTATGCCTACCTCACCGCGCGGGACCTGGCGCGCGTCGGGTTGCTGATGCAACGGGACGGTCGCTGGGGCGAACGGCAACTGATCCCCAAGGAATGGGTCGCCTTCAATCGCGAACCTTTCGCCCACTTCCAGGCCGGCCAGGACGAAGCCGTACCCGGCGGGCATTGGTGGCTCAACCGCGCCACCGAGCCGGCCATCCATCCTTGGCCCGATGCACCGCCGGATACCTTTGCCGCGCTGGGTCATTGGGGCCAGGCGCTGTACGTCATTCCCAGCGCCAGACTGGTGATCGTGCGCTACGGCGACGACCGCGACGGCAGCTATCGCCATAACGAACTGCTCAAGCGCGCCATGGCGGCGTTTGTCGGGAGAGGGCAGCCATGAAGCGCAAGATCTTGCTTACCTTGCTGTCGGTGCTACTCATTGTCCTGCTCGGTTGGGTCTGGCTGGAGCGGGTGGCATTGCGGGCCTTCCCCGACATCATCAGCGCCTACACCGCCAAGGAATACTGCTCGTGCCGCTATGTGATGGAGCAACCGGCGGACTATTGCCGTGGCTATGTGAAGCAGTCGGTGCCCATCAGCGACTTTCTCGAAACCGCTGAAGCGAAACGCATTACCGTCAGCGGGTTGGGACGTAGCCACAGTGCGCGGTGGATGGGGGCGCGGATGGGGTGTCGGTTGGAGTAACTCGAGAACGGCGCGAACCTGTGGTGAGGGGATTTATCCCCGTTGGGTTGCGCAGCAACCCCAAACAGGCGATGCGGTCCGTCTGACAGGCCTCATAGTCAGCTATAGGGCCGCTGCGCGGCCCAACGGGGATAAATCCCCTCGCCACAGGAACTTGTGTGTTTCTGGCAGTTGTTGAAACAGACAGTTTGCAAGCGCCCTCGGCGCGGTTAAGGTTCGCCACAGGTTTATGTGCCCTGCGAGTGTGTATGTTCAAGCGGTTCTTCTCTCATGCTGTCGCAAGTGCGTTGCTGGCCGGCGCCGCGTTGCCAGCCCAGGCCGACTGGTACCTGGACGGCGAGTCGTCGCGGCTGTCGTTTATCAGCAGTAAAAATGGCAACGTCTCCGAGGTCCAGCGGTTCCTGGTGCTGCACGGTCAGGTCCAGCCCGAGGGCTTGGCACGCCTGGAGGTGGAGCTGGAATCCATCAACAGCGGCATTCCCCTGCGCGATGAGCGCATGCGGGCCGAGCTGTTCGAGATCAAGCAATTTGCCGACGCCACTGTCACCGCCAAGATCGACCTGGCACCGATCCAGGACCTGGCCAACGGTGCGCAGTTGGAATTGCGCCTGCCGCTGACGGTGAACCTGCACGGCAAGCAGCACGAATACAACGTCGAACTGCTGGCGACGCGCCTGGATGAGCGCCGCTTCCAAGTGGTGACCCTGGAACCGGTGGTGCTCAACGCGGCGGATTTCGATCTGGCGCCGGGGCTGGAAAAGCTGCGAAACCTGGCCGGGTTGTCGGCCATCAGCCTCTCGGTGCCGGTGAATGCGGTGCTGATTTTCACGGCGCGCTGACATGAGCGGCGCGGTTTTTCCCTGGCGTGAAGGCAATCGCTTCGAGCTGTTGATCGATGGCCCGCAGTTCTTCCCGCGCATGCTGGTGGAAATCGCTCGAGCCCAGGAGCAGGTCGAGCTGGAACTCTATCTGGTGGAAGCGGGCGCTTGCGCCGAGGCGATGGTCCAGGCACTGGTGCAGGCCGCTGAGCGTGGCGTTCGCGTGCGGTGCCTGTTCGATGACTATGGCAGCCTGGCGTTTACCCTGGCCTTGCGCAAGCGTCTGACCGAGGCTGGGGTGGAGTTGCGTTTCTACAATCGCCTGAGCTGGCGCCGCTGGGTGCGCAACCTTTACCGGGATCACCGCAAGTTGCTGTTGGTGGACCAACGCCTGGCCGTGGTCGGCGGTACCGGGGTGACCGATGAGTTCTGGAACCCCCTCGACGACCGCAGTGAGTGGCATGAAGTGATGGTGGAGATCGTCGGCCCGCTGGTGCTCGACTGGCAGTTGCTGTTCGACCGCCAGTGGCTCGCCAACCGCCATCGGCGAGCGTGGAAACCGGCGTCCAACTTCGGCTTGCCGCGCCTGCCGCGCGTACCGCCAGTGGGCGAGGGGATGGGGCGGGTGGCGTATGCCGACGCGCGCCAGCATCGCGACATCCTGCAATCGCTGTCGCGGGCATTGAACAGCGGCCAGAAGCGCATCTGGATGGCGACGCCGTATTTCCTGCCGACCTGGAACGTGCGCCGCTCCTTGCGCAAGGCCGCCGCCCGCGGCATTGACGTGCGCCTGTTGCTGACCGGCCCGCGCACCGATCACCCGTCCGTGCGCTACGCCGGGCACCGTTACTACCCGCGATTGCTCAAGGCCGGCGTGCAGATTTTCGAATACCAGCCGTGTTTCCTGCACTTGAAGATGGTGCTGGTGGACGACTGGGTCAGCATCGGCTCCTGCAACTTCGATCACTGGAACCTGCGCTTCAACCTGGAAGCCAACCTCGAAGCCTTGGACTCCAGGCTCAGCAGTGCAGTGGCCGCCAGTTTCGAGCGGGACTTCACCCAGAGCCTGCAAGTCAGCCTCGACGCCTGGCAGCGTCGGCCGCTGTGGAAGCGCTTCAAGCAGCGGGTGTGGGGCTTGGTGGATCGGGTGGTGGTGAACCTTTTGGATCGACGGGGCTAGCCCGAACCCCCAGATACAACTGTGGGAGCGATCTCCCACAGTTAGAATCAAGTTGTTCTGAAGGTCAGAGCAACTCAAAACTCTGCTGCTTCACGTCCTGGGAATCCAGGCCGATCTGCACGTTGAACTTGCCCGGTTCAGCCGCGTACTTGAGTTGGGCATTGAAGAACTTCAGGTCGTCCTCGGTGATGGTGAAGTGGATGACTTTCTTCTCGCCGGCCTTGAGCATCACCTTGCGGAAGTTCTTCAGTTCCTTCACCGGGCGAATGATCGAGCCGGTCACGTCCTGGATGTACAACTGCACCACCGTTTCGCCGTCACGCTTGCCGGTGTTTTCCAATGTCACGCTGGCATCGAGCTTGCCGGTCTTGTTCAGCGTGGTCGACGACAGGGCCATGTCCGACAGGCTGAACTCGGTGTAGCTCAGGCCGTAGCCGAACGGATAGAGCGGGCCGGTGGTGTCATCGAAATACTGCGAGGTGTAGTTGCCCGGCTTGCCCGGCGTGAATGGCCGGCCGATGCTCAAGTGGTTGTAGTAGGTCGGAATCTGCCCCACCGAGCGTGGGAAGGTGATGGGCAGTTTGCCCGATGGGTTGTAGTCGCCGAACAGCACGTCCGCGATGGCGTTGCCGCCTTCGGTGCCGCTGAACCAGGTTTCCAGGATCGCATCGGCCTGCTGCTTTTCTTCCAGCAACGACAGCGGACGGCCATTCATCAGCACCAGCACCAGCGGCTTGCCGGTGGCCTTCAGGGCCTTGATCAGCTCGCGTTGGCTGGCAGGAATGTTCAGCTCGGTACGGCTCGACGATTCATGGGACATGCCACGGGACTCGCCTACGGCGGCCACCACCACATCGGCATCCTTGGCGGCTTTTACCGCTTCGTCGATCAGCACCTGGGCCGGACGCGGGTCGTCTACCACTTCCGGGGCATCGAAGTTGAGGAAGTTCAGGTAGTCGAGCACCTTCTTGTCGCCGGTGATGTTGGCGCCACGGGCGTAGATCAGCTTCGCGTCGGCGCCCAGGGCGCGGGTCATGCCATCGAACAGGGTGACCGATTGCGCAGGACGCCCGGCGGCGGCCCAACTGCCCATCATATCGATCGGTGCCTTGGCCAGCGGACCGACCAGGGCGATCTTCGCGGTCTTCTTCAGGGGCAGGGTCTGGTTGCGGTTTTCCAGCAGGACCAGGCTGCGGCGCGCCACGTCACGGGCGTCGGCGCGGTGCAGGCGGCTTTCGGCGTAGGTGTCGACCGGGTCATCCTCGGCCTTGCCGATGCGCAGGTACGGATCCTTGAACAGGCCCATATCGTATTTGGCCGCGAGCACTTCCCGTACGGCGTTATCGATGTCGCTCTGCTCGATTTCACCGGCCTTGAGCAACCCTGGCAGTTCCTTGCCATAGAGCGAGTCGTTCATGCTCATGTCGATGCCGGCCTTGATCGCCAGTTTTGCCGCTTCGCGACCGTCCTTGGCGACGCCGTGCTTGATCAGTTCGAAAATGGCGCCGTGGTCACTGACCGCCAGGCCCTTGAACCCCCACTCCTTGCGCAGCAGGTCGTTCATCAGCCAGGTGTTGGCGGTCGCCGGCACGCCGTTGATGGAGTTCAGCGCGACCATCACCCCACCGGCACCCGCGTCGATGGCGGCGCGGTAGGGTGGCAGGTAGTCCTGGTACATTTTCACCGGGCTCATGTCCACGGTGTTGTAGTCCCGGCCGCCTTCCACCGCGCCGTACAGGGCGAAGTGCTTGACGCTGGCCATGATGCTGTCGGCCGCGTTGGCGCCGTTGCCCTGGAAAGCCTTGACCATCACCCCGGCGATGCGCGACACCAGGTAGGTGTCTTCGCCAAAGCCTTCGGAGGTGCGGCCCCAGCGCGGGTCGCGGGAAATATCGACCATCGGCGCGAAGGTGATGTCGAGGCTGTCCGCCGCGGCTTCCTGGGCGGCGATGCGGCCGGAGTGGTAGATCGCGTCCATGTCCCAGCTCGAGGCCAGGGCCAGGGGGATCGGGAAAATCGTGCGATGGCCGTGGATCACGTCATAGGCGAAGAACATCGGGATCTTCAACCGGCTGCGCATCGCCGCGTCCTGCATCGGACGGTTTTCATCGCGGGTGATGGAGTTGAACGTACCGCCGATGTTGCCGGCGGCGATTTCCTTGCGGATCATCTCCCGGGGCATTTCCGGGCCGATGCTGATCAGGCGCAATTGGCCGATCTTCTCTTCGAGGGTCATCTGCTTCATCAGGTTGCTGATGAACGCATCCTTGTTCTCTATGGGGGCTGGCAGGTTGTCGGCTAATACGGATTGACTGGCCAGACTGACAAACAGGCCCAGCAAACACAGCTTCTTCATGAATAATTTTCTCGCAAGCCTAAAAGGGCGGTGATCAGGCCACGCCGGTCGGCCAAAATGTGAGGAGCGGCTATTGTTGTTCAGTTAAATGCAGCACACTTTCGAACCCATTGGGCTGAACTTAGTTTCGCACTGCGCATCTTTTAGCCCATCGACCCGTTTCAATCCAGTGCGGCGGCAGATTATGCCCCAGGTGCCGGTGAGATAGGTGGCCGTGTTTTTCCAATGTCATGCAAGGGAGAGCTCCACTCGATGAATCCACGACTGAACCACCTTCGCAGCTTGCCGATGCTGGCCCTGATGCTGCTCACCACGTTGCTGGCCGGTTGCGGCATCAATAACATCCCGACCCTGGACGAACAGGCCAAGGCCGCCTGGGGCCAGGTGCAGAACCAGTACCAGCGCCGCGCCGACCTGATTCCCAACCTGGTGGAAACCGTCAAGGGCTACGCCCAGCACGAGCAGGAAACCCTGACTGCGGTGATTGAAGCGCGGGCCAAGGCGACGTCGATCCAGGTCGACGCCAGCACCCTGGACAACCCGGAAAAACTCAAGCAGTTCCAGCAGGCCCAGGACCAGTTGACCGGCGCGTTGAGCCGACTGATGGTGGTGTCCGAGCGTTACCCGGACCTCAAGGCCAACCAGAATTTCCTGGCGTTGCAATCGCAGCTCGAAGGCACCGAGAACCGCATCGCCGTGGCCCGCCGCGACTTCATCCTGGCCGTGCAGAAGTACAACACCGAAATCCGCACATTCCCGGGGCGCCTGTGGCACAGCGTGATGTACAGCGACCTGCCGCTGCGCGAAACGTTCGAGGCCACCAGCCCCGATGCCGAAAAAGCGCCGCAAGTGAAGTTTTAATGGAGCAGCTACACGCTTCAAGCTACAAGCCGCAAGCACAGGTCTTGCGCACTGCTTTTGCTTACGGCGTGAAGCTAGCCGCTCGCAGTTGCGCCTTTGTGCTGTTGCTCTGGGTGTTTGCCATCACGGCCCAGGCCGAGCTGAAGTTTCCGGCATTGACCGGGCGGGTGGTGGACGCCGCCCAGATGCTCGAACCGTCGGTGAGCGCGCAACTGGAAGCGCAGCTCAAGGCCCATGAACAGGCGACCGGCGAACAGGTGGTGGTCGTGACCCTGGCGGACTTGCAGGGCAGCAGCATCGAAGATTTCGGCTATCAACTGGGGCGCCATTGGGGCATCGGGCAGAAGGATAAAAACAACGGCGCGCTGCTGATCGTCGCCCGGGATGACCGTAAACTGCGCATCGAGGTGGGCTACGGCCTGGAGGATCGCCTGACCGATGCCCAGAGTTCGGTGATCATCAACCAGGTGATCACGCCGGCCTTCAAGACCGGCAACTTCAACAAAGGCATCAGCGACGGCGTCGCGGCGATGCTAGTGGTGCTGGGCGGTAGCCCGCTGGACGAGCCGGCGCCGGCCTACAGTACGGATGCACAGCAGGAGCAGGGCGATTTTGTCGAGCGCCATGCCGGGCTGTTCATCTTCCTGGTGATCCTGTTTATTTTGACGATATCGGTCTGCCAGATGCTCGGTATCCTGCCGGCCGGGCGCGGTGGCTCCAGCGGTTCGGGCAGCTACGGTGGGGGGGGCTTCAGCGGTGGAGGCGGCGGTGGCGGCTTCAGCGGTGGCGGTGGCAGTTTCGGGGGCGGCGGTTCGTCGGGCGGCTGGTGACAATAATAATGAGCGGGCACTTTTAACCATGGCATTACTGACTGAACACGAACAACGCAAGGTCGCCGAGGCCATCGCCCGGGTCGAGCAGCATACCGACGCCGAACTGGTCACGGTGCTGGCCGCCCGCGCCGACGACTACGCTTACATCCCACTGCTCTGGGCGAGCCTGCTGGCGCTGGTGGTGCCCGGCGCGGTCCATTACCTCACCGGTTGGTTGGCCCTGCACAGCCTGTTGCTGGTGCAGTGGGTCAGTTTCATCGTGTTGTGCCTGGTGTTTCGCATCCCAAGGATCACCACCCACCTGATCCCCCGTTCCGTGCGTCACTGGCGGGCCTCCAACCTGGCGCGCCGGCAATTCCTCGAGCAGAACCTGCACCACACCGTGGGCAGCACGGGTGTGTTGATCTTTGTCTGCGAGGCTGAGCGGTACGTGGAAATCCTGGTGGACGAAGGCATTTCCAAGCGCCTGGACAACACATGCTGGGATGCCATCGTCGCAGCGTTCACCCAGCAGGTTCGCCAGGGGCAGACGTTGCAGGGGTTCGTGACCTGCATCGAAGCTTGCGGCGAATTGCTCAAGGAGCACGTGCCGGTGACCCAGGAGCGCAATGAACTGCCGAATAGGTTGGTGGTGCTGGGCTGAGATAAATTTCTGCCGGACACCGTTGTGGCGAGGGGATTTATCTGTGGTAAGAGAATTTAGCTGTGGCGAGGGGATTTATCTGTGGTAAGGGAATTTAGCTGTGGTGAGGGGATTTATCTGTGGTAAGGGAATTTAGCTGTGGTGAGGGGATTTATCTGTGGCGAGGGAATTTAGCTGCGGTGAGGGGATTTAGCTGCGGTGAGGGGATTTATCTGTGGCGAGGGGATTTATCCCCGTTGGGGGGCATAGCCCCCCCAAAAAAAAACCAACAACCGGTCATGCAGGGAGACCTTGTCCCCAGCCCGGTTTGGGTCTGCTGCGCAGACCAGCGGGGATAAATCCCCTCGCCACAAATGAATTTTCCCGTGCCCTCGCATCCCATCCCCCCTAAAATACCCGCCATTCTCCGATTCGCCCGCCCCGAGGCCGTTTGTTCATGTCCGCCACTGCAACCCCCGCCCATCACGCGCCGGATCACCACGCCCAGTTCATCGAGTTGCTGAAAACCAGTCTCGAACAGAATGCGTTCATCAAACTGGTGCTGGCCAAGTATGTGGGGGATGAGGCGGATCTCCAGCGGCTGATCATCAAGCAACTGACGGTCAAGGACCAGCCGTGCCTGTCCTTCGTCTACCGCTACAAGACCCGCGATATCACCAAGAATTTCCCCCTGGCCGAAGGCGTGGACACCATCGCCGCATTGTTGCCAGCTTCGTTCAAGAACGCACATTTGCTGGCGGTCACCGACGAGGCGCAGCTGGAGTACAGCAAGAAGGGCAAGAGCTCGTTGTTCAAGAGCAAGCCCCAGCAACTGCGAGAAGTGCCGTCGGCGGAGCACAACCGGGAGAAAAACCGTTTTCTTGACCTGAGCCGACCGTTCCTGGCCGACCTGGGCGTGACCAACCACAAGCACGAGCTGATTCCGGCGATGTCGCGCAAGTGGAAGCAGATCAACAAGTTCATCGAGGTCTTCAGCCATGCGCTGACGTCTTCGCCACTGGCCCTGGACAAACCGGTGCGGGTCTCGGATTTCGGTTCGGGCAAAGGCTACCTGACGTTCGCCATCCACGATTACCTGCGTAACACCTTGCAGGCCGAAGGCGTGGTGACCGGTGTCGAGCTGCGCGAAGACATGGTCAAGCTGTGCAACGAAGCCGCCGCGCGCCTGGAACACCCGGGCCTGAGCTTCCAGCACGGCGACGTGCGCAGCGTGGCGCCGAGCGCGGTGGACGTGATGATCGCCTTGCATGCCTGCGACATCGCCACCGACTACGCGATCCACATGGGCATTCGCTCGGGCGCCTCGATCATCATGTGCTCGCCGTGCTGCCACAAGCAGATCCGCTTGCAGATCCAGAGCCCGGCCTTGCTCAAGCCAATGCTGCAATATGGCCTGCACCTTGGCCAGCAGGCGGAAATGGTCACTGACAGCTTGCGGGCGCTGTTCCTGGAAGCGTGCGGCTACGAGACCAAGGTCTTCGAGTTCATCTCCCTTGAGCACACCAACAAGAACAAGATGATCCTGGCCGTCAAACGCGCCGAACCGGCGGACCCCACCGAGCTGCTGGCCAAGATCCAGGAACTCAAGGCGTTCTACCACGTTACCGAGCATTGCCTCGAAACGCTGCTGCGGGCGGATGGATACCTCGTCTGACATCACTGACATCCTGTGGGAGCGAGGTGCATCCCGTCAGGTAATCAGCGCTTATCCCTCATCTACCGACGTAGCGGGCTACCTTTAATGCGTTAACCACTCATGCAGCCCCCCAAAGGAGCCCTTCCCATGGCCGCCAAGAAAATCCTCATGCTGGTCGGCGATTACGTCGAAGATTATGAAGTCATGGTGCCGTTCCAGGCCCTGCAGATGATCGGCCACACCGTGCACGCCGTGTGCCCGGACAAAACCGCCGGGCAGACGGTGCGCACGGCGATCCACGATTTCGAAGGCGACCAGACCTACAGTGAAAAACCAGGGCACTTGTTTGCCCTTAACCATGACTTCGCCAACGTCCAGGCCGCCGACTACGACGCGCTGTTGGTGCCGGGGGGACGCGCGCCGGAATACCTGCGCCTGAATGAAACCGTCCTGCAACTGGTGCGCGATTTCGATCTGGCGGGCAAACCGATTGCCGCGGTGTGCCACGGTGCGCAATTGCTGGCGGCGGCGGGCATTCTCGAAGGACGTGAATGCAGCGCCTATCCGGCGTGTGCTCCGGAAGTCCGGCTGGCGGGCGGGACCTATATCGACATTCCCGTGACCCAAGGCCATGTCCAGGGCAACCTCGCCACTGCACCGGCCTGGCCTGCGCACCCGAGCTGGCTGGCGGGTTTCCTGACGCTGCTGGGCACGGCCATCACATTGTAATAACGCTGCACAGCGGACTGGCAGGGCAAGCGCGGCGGGTCTTTACTCTCGGGGCATGTCTTCATTGCCAGGAGAAAAATCATGTCCGGATGGTACGAAATCAGCAAAAGCAGCAGCGGCCAGTTTCGGTTTGTACTCAAGGCGGCCAACGCCGAGACAATCTTGACCAGTGAGCTGTACACCACCCGCAGCGGTGTCGATGGTGGCATTGCTTCGGTGCAGAAAAACAGTCCGTTGGCCGAGCGCTACGAACTCAAGAACACCAAGGACGGCCATCCGTACTTCAACCTCAAGGCGGCCAACCATGAAGTGATTGGCAGCAGTGAAGCTTATTCATCGGACGCGGCCCGGGACAAAGGCATTGCCAGCGTCAAGGCCAACGGACCGACGACGGTGATCAAGGACAAGACCGTGGCGGCGCTTTGAATTCATCCCTGTGGCAGCGAGCTTCCCGTGGCGAGGGAGCTTGCTCCCGCTCGGCTGCGAAGCAGCCGTCATTTGCACTATGGGACTGCTTCGCAGTCCAGCGGGAGCAAGCTCCCTCGCCACCATTCACTGAAGTCGGGTTTCCAGGTCATGCCTGCACTGGTTAAACCTCCACCGGCACCGACAACTTCGGATCGCCCAGCGGGTGGCTCTTGGCATCGAAGAAGCGCAATTGCACCTCCAGCCCCTGGAACACCTTGGCGTAATGCCGCTTCTGATGCTGGATGAACGCCTGGCTACGGGGATAGATCGAAATCGCCACGGTCTTCGGTGCGGCCAGGCGCAGGGCTTGCACGATGTGCTTGTCCTGTTCGCCCAGGGCATGGCCGAACAGGCACAGGTTGTCGCCGTGCTGCAGCAACTGGTCGTAGCAGAACGACAGGTAATCGCTGCTGCGGATGGTCTTGAGCTTGTCCTGGCTTGGGCCTTCGTTGACGAACAAAGGCACGTCGTCGAGGGTCTTGATCGTGTTGTTGATGGCGAAACTGCCCAGCAAGGTGCCTTCGGTGGAGGTGAGTTTGCGCGCCGTGCCGTCCTGGTTGCGTACCAGGTGCAGGCCACCGTGCAGGTACAGCAGGCGCGGTTTGTCGGTGGTCACCTGGCTCAGGTCAAAACTGTGGTCGACGCCGAAGAACAGGTCGCTGATGCTCTCGGGCGCCTGCTGGATTGCCCAATAGTTGAGCAGGTCGTAGTTGGTGGTGAACACCGTGCGGTAGCGGCTCAGCTCCTGGTTGAGCGTCGCCAGGGTCGAGGGTTGCACCAGGCGCCATGGGATGTGCACCGTATGCACAGTGTTGATCAGTGCTTCCTTGATCGCGTAATAGCGATTGCGCGGCGCGGCGGAGCTGACGGCCAGGGCCTTGTTGACCCGACTGGTGGTTTTAAGCGCAGCGAGGACCTGCTCGAAACTGCGCGTCTGCATCGCATCGAACACGCTCAGCTCCGACGGGCTCAGGGGTTTCTCCTCGACGGTGCGGGCATTTTCGAACAGCGAGTCATAGCCGAAATCATCCCACACTGCGCGGCTGGCCCCATTGCCCACCAACAGGCCGCTGAAGGCGGTGTCGGCGCGCAAGGCCTCCCAGTCTTCGAGCCGGGTGTCGTATTCCTGGAAATCGGTCATCGCAAGGATCATCTCAAAACGTGGCAAAGGCAGGGCGCGACTTTATCACGACCCAGTCTTGAGCCAGATCAAGATGCGTCATGACTAGTCGGTCATTCTGTAGGCCCTGCCGATCCGGCCTCAACCAGGAGCGTGACCCCATGAGCAGCACTTTTTTCATTCCCGCCGTGAACATCATGGGGCTGGGTTGCCTCGATGAAGCGATGACCGCTATCCGCAACTACGGCTTTCGCAAAGCCCTGATCGTCACCGACGCGGGGCTGGCCAAGGCCGGTGTCGCCACCAAGGTGGCCGAATTGTTGGCGATACAGGACGTCGACTCGGTCATTTTCGACGGCGCCAAGCCCAACCCAAGCATCGCCAACGTCGAGCTCGGGCTGGGGCTGCTGAAGGAGAGCCAGTGTGATTTCGTCGTGTCGCTGGGTGGCGGTTCGCCCCACGACTGCGCCAAGGGCATTGCCCTGTGTGCCACCAACGGCGGGCAGATTCGCGACTATGAAGGCGTCGACCGTTCGAGCAAACCGCAGTTGCCGCTGATCGCCATCAACACCACGGCGGGCACCGCCAGCGAAATGACCCGTTTTTGCATCATCACCGACGAGACACGCCACGTAAAAATGGCGATTGTCGATCGCAATGTCACCCCATTGATGTCGGTGAACGACCCGGCGCTGATGGTGGCGATGCCCAAGGGCCTGACGGCTGCCACCGGCATGGATGCACTGACCCACGCGATCGAGGCTTATGTCTCCACCGCCGCCACCCCCATCACCGATGCCTGCGCCCTGAAGGCCATCACCCTGATCAGCAACAACCTGCGCCTGGCCGTGCGTGACGGCAATGACCTGACCGCGCGGGAGAACATGGCCTATGCGCAGTTTCTCGCGGGGATGGCGTTCAACAATGCATCGCTGGGTTTCGTGCACGCGATGGCGCACCAGTTGGGTGGCTTCTATGACCTGCCTCATGGTGTGTGCAACGCGGTGCTGTTGCCTCATGTGCAGAGCTTCAATGCGTCGGTATGCGCCGTTCGCCTGGCCGACGTGGCCCATGCCATGGGCGCCGATACACGCGGCTTCAGCCCGGAAGAGGGCGCCCGGGACGCCATTGCTGCGATTCGCAAACTGGCCCTTGACGTGGACATTCCGGCCGGTTTGCGTGACCTGGGCGTACGCCTCAACGACGTACCGGTGCTGGCCGCCAACGCCTTGAAAGACGCCTGCGGCCTGACCAACCCACGGGCGGCGGATCAGCGGCAGATCGAAGAGATTTTCCGCAGCGCGTTCTAGGCTTTGTATGAAAAGTCGCCGAGCGGCGATCAGGCAAGGCGAAAACAGGCGAGGAAGCGGAGTTGACTGGTTGTCAATGAGCATTCCGAGCCTGTTTTCAACGCAGCATGATCGTCGCGCAGGCACTTTTCGTACAAAGCCTAAGCGACCCGGGGTGGCACGAACTTCACACAGAGCATCGCCGCCGCCCCCAACAGTGCGCATAACCCCGCCAGCGGCCAGGCCTGTTGGCTCAACAACAGGCTGGCCATGGCACCGATCACCGAGGCCATCAGTTGGTGCAGGAACCCACTCAACGCCATGGCGTAAGCGCCGGCCACCGGTGAGCCTTCGTTGGCCAGGGACAGGCTGATGGGGTAGATCAACGACTGGCCAAACACCGCGAAGCAATACGGCAGCCAGAAGAGCAGCGCGACACTGCTCAAGGTGAGGCTGCCTGCCAGCATGCTCATGCTCCCGCCCAGCACCAGGGCAATGCCCCAGCCCATCATTCGCCGTTGACCGGTACGCAGTACAAAAGCATTCACCACCAACGCCCCAAGCAAGTACGCCGCACTGACCGGCCAGCCCAGCAGGCCGTATTCAATGGGTGACCAGTGGTAGCTTTCCTGCAGGATCAATGGCGCGGCGGTGTTGAAGGCGACGATCACGCCGTAACCCAGCCCACCGGCCAAGGCCGGCAGCAGGAACGCGGGTTGTCGCAGGATGAGCCCGTAGATGCCCCACGCCGATTGCCCATTGCTGGTTTGCACCAGCACTGGGAACCTGGCCCGGGACACCGCCGCTGCCATGGCCAGGCTGACGGCGCCCAAGCCTTGGAAAATCGCCTCCCAGCCGAAAACGGCCTGGATCAGCGAGCCCAGGTACTGGCCGATACCAAGGGCAATCACAAAGGCGATCGATATCCATGACAGTGCCTTGGCCAACAGGTCGCCGCTGAAACTGTCCCGAATCAGTACCCGCGCCATCACCGAGATACCGCTGGCGCCGATGCCCTGGATCAACCTGAGCGTCAGGAACGCCTCCACGGTTGTGCCCAGCGGCAGGGCCAGGTTGCCCAAACCGTACAACCCCAAGGCCGCCAGCAAGACCGGCTTGCGCCCCAGCCGTTGGCTCAGGCTGCCCCACAGCAACATGGGCAGCGCCATGCCGATCAGGTACACCGACAAGCCCCAGGAAACCCGGGACGCATCGGCGCCCAGGTCCCGGGCGATATCGGGCAGGGCCGGCAAGTAGATGCTCATGCCCAGTTGGGCCAGGAAAACGGTAGTGCAGGTGACGATCAGGGTTGTACGGTTCTTCATCGAGCGTCCTGTCTCAAGGGCGGATGTCACGCCCGTGGGTCAGCAGCAGTTCGGTGATCTTTTCGCAAAACGAGCGAATCACGTTCGGCTCCATGTCGGCGCGCAGGGTGATGCGAATGGCGGCTTTGCCTTGCGGCACCACGGGAAAAAAGACCGCTGAAGTGAAATACCCCAGTTCGGCCAGTTCGACGGCCAGGCTGTTGGCCAGGGCCGCTTCACCGCAGGGCACCATGCGGATTGCCATGGGATTGCCACGCTGTTCAGTGCGCACGAGGCTGTCGAAGAAGCGGATATTAGCTTGCAAACGCTCCTGCAGGGCGCTGAATTCTCGACTGCGGTGCAGGCGTATCGACGCCATACCGGCGCCGATGGCCGCTGCGTTCAGGCTCTGGGACCAATTGCTCGGCCCACCGTAACGCTGCACCAGCGCTTTGTGCCGCTCGCTACCGAACATGACCATCCCGCCACTGGCCCCGAATGACTTGGCCAAGGACGCAACGATCAGGGTGCGTTCATCCACGGCCGGGACGCGCGAACGGACCAGGCCTGCGCCGGACTCCCCGACCGCAGACAGCGCGTGGGAGTCATCCAGATAGAGAAACAGGCCATAGCGTTGCTTGAGATACATCAGGCTGTCCAGGTCCGCCAAGCCGCCCATGCTGTAGGCGCTGTCGGCCACGTACGCCACGCAGCGCTGGCGTTTGCACAGGTCTTCGATGAAGTCCATGTCGTTGTGCGGACACGTGACGACCTGGGTTTCATCGGCACAGGCGGCCTTGCTGTGGTTCATCGAGTAATGGGCGTGTTTGTCAAACACCATGACCGGCGAACAATGGTTGGTGAATGCACCGCTGGCCAGCAGCGGCAGGATTCCGGCGCTTGCCGCGCTGCACGACAGGGCACTGAGGCAACTGGCGCCAAACAGCTCCGACAATTGGGTTTCGTACTGGTCCAGGATCGCCAGCTTGCAGCGATTCCTTGAGTTGGCGACCCGCAGGGTCCCGGTTTCCCACAGGGCCGTCATGGCGCCGTCCAGCAATGCGGGGTGATAGTCCAGGCCCAGGTAGGACGTGGTACAGAAATGATGAAAGGTACGACCGTATTGGTCGACCAGCACATTGGGTGTCTTGACCTCGACATTCAGCCCTGAGACCTTGCCGGCCTCGGTGCCCTGCCAGTTCTGGTCTGCCAGGGAAATCACCTTGCGGTAGTGGGTGAAGTGATGGGGCGCTTGAGCAGTCTGGTTCATGGTGCGATTACATTCCTTGGTGAATGGTACTGTCCGTGGGGTGTTTCGATAGCGGTGTGTTTCCAGACTTTACAGATTGTTGTGCAGGGCTTTGAATCGGCTGTTTCCGGCGTGTTTGAGTGTCACTGGAGAGTTCTGCGTAGGACTTTGCCTAGGGCCTTGGACGGGGAATCCGTCGGCGATGTCGGAGCTTGGAAGTACCCTGGGTTCGCCCCACGCCCACTGGGTTATCACTCTTTTCTGAAAGTGGTTTGCTGATGCTCTCAGGCTTCAATCATCTGACCCTTGCCGTCACCGACCTGGATCGCAGCGTGGGTTTTTATGGCGAGCTATTACAGTTGCGTCTCGAAGCCAAGTGGGATCGCGGGGCCTATTTGTCGCTGCCGGGTTTGTGGTTGTGCCTGGCTTTCGACCCGTTACGCAGCCCCGAACCGGCGGCGGACTACACCCATTACGCTTTCAGCATCACTGCCGAGGATTTTCCGGCACTGGTGGCGCGGCTGAACGCGGCCCAGGTGTCATCGTGGCGCGACAACCGCAGCGAGGGTGATTCGTTCTACTTTCTCGACCCGGACGGGCACAAGCTTGAAGTGCATGTGGGCGACCTGGCGTCGCGGTTGAAGGCCTGTCGGCAGGCACCGTATGCCGGTATGGCGTTTTTTACGGAGTGACGGGGTTGCGTTGAAGCGAGTGGCTGCACCTCTTGGGCTTTTCGTTCCCTACAGTTGATCCCCTGCGCTATCCTCATCGCTACAGGGGGCGCGTAGTTCTCGTTCGTGGTATCGGCGTCACGAACTGACGATCACCCGCTTCGCTCACCGCTGCATTATCCGGATGACCTCCAGCCCCATGGACACTCGAAGTTCCGCGCCGCTGGCCAGCTACATCGATCTTCTGCTGGACGCCGTGTGTGCCGTCGACGGCCAAGGGCGTTTCGTGTTCGTCAGTGCTGCCTGCGAACAGATCTTTGGCTACACACCGCAGGAACTGATCGGCCAGCTAATGATCGACCTGGTGCATCCCGCCGACCGCCAGCGGACCCTTGAGGCGGCGCGGGAGATCATGGACGGCGAGCCCAAGCTCAATTTCGAGAACCGCTACGTGCGCAAGGACGGGCGGGTGGTGCACATCCTGTGGTCGGCGCGCTGGTCGCCGGCGGACCAGCTGCGCATTGCCGTGGCCCGAGACATCACCGAACGCAAGCAGGCCGAGTCCCGACAGGCGGCGTTGTATGCGATTTCCGAGGCGGCCCATGCCGCGGCAGACCTGTTGGCGCTGTTCAAGCGCATCCACCTGATTATTGGCGAGTGGCTGCCGGCGCTGAATTTCTCGGTGGCGCTGTATGACGAACAATGTTCGCAACTTAACTTCCCTTATCACGTCGACGACCGGGAAGGGCAGCCCGAATTGCCGGGCACGGTCACCGGACGTTTGTGCGCCGAGGTGATTCGCAGCGGCCAGCCGATCCTGCTGACGCCTGGTTGTAACGACTTGCCGCCGGGGTTCGATGACCTTGTAGCGCGGCCGGATGCGCCGTGTTGGCTGGGCGTGCCGCTGAACTCGCAGAGCGGTACGATTGGCGCGCTGATCGTCAAGAGTGCGCCGCACAACGAGCGCTACACCGAGCAGGACAAGGAACTGCTGCAATACGTCTGCGCACAGATCACCGTCGCCATCGAGCGCAAGCAGTTGCACGCCCGATTGCAGCACATGGCTCAGTACGATCAATTGACCCAGGTGCCCAACCGCGAATTACTCCGTGAACGGTTCAAGTGTGCATTGGCGACCGCGCGCGCGGCGTCTGGGCGCATGGCCTTGCTGTACATCGACCTGGACCGTTTCAAGCAGATCAACGACACCTATGGC
The DNA here is from genome assembly GCF_900119205.1 of Pseudomonas sp. NFACC16-2. Lineage (NCBI taxonomy): Bacteria > Pseudomonadati > Pseudomonadota > Gammaproteobacteria > Pseudomonadales > Pseudomonadaceae > Pseudomonas > Pseudomonas sp. NFACC16-2. The sequence continues at coordinate 32,520 of NZ_FPIX01000031.1, forward strand.
CACGGGGTTGGCGACATGCTGTTACAGGCGGTGGCCAATCGTCTCAAGGGCTGTATCCGCGACACCGACACCGTGGCACGTATTGGTGGGGACGAGTTCGTGGTGCTGCTGCACAGCATCCAGGCCTTGGAGGATGCCCAACGCGTGCAGGAAAAAATCCGTCATGCATTGGCCCAGCCGCTGCGTCTGGACGGGCACTGCCTGAGCATCGAACCGAGCATCGGCGTGGCCTGTTTCCCCGACCATGGCACTGAAGATGTTGCCCTGTTTCGCCACGCCGACGAGGCGATGTATGCCGCCAAACGCCAGAATCACAGGGCGTTCGGCATCTGAAAGTGCGCCACCGTTCGTCGTGGCACGAGCACCTTTCTCAAACCTTCAACCCGTATCCCATTCGAATGCAAGAAGGGGGCTGCGTGCCCTGCATCCACGAATAGGGGGGGCCGGACCATGCCCGGTTCAAGCGATATTTATCTGGCAAACATTGCTCATGATCGAACGAAGGTGTCCAAAGCGGGTCGCAGAAGTGGGAGAACCACCATCACGACCGTCGATAGAAACCGTCGAAAGCCGGGTCGCACGTTTCGCTGTATTCATGGCTGGTTCTGATTCAACGGTGGATAAACCACCAGAACTTTCATCAGAGGAGGGCGCGATCATGAGCCGTATGGCCAGCTTTTTTCGCACCACCAGTGTTGTCGTGTTGGTGGGCCTGGGCGCCAACAGTGCCTGGGCCCAATCGCCTGCCGAATTCATCAACGATGCTTCCGCCAAAGGCATGGCTGACATCGAGACAAGTCGCATGGCCCATGGGAAAGCCGAATCCAGGGAGGTCAAGGACTACACCATCATGGTGATCAACGACCGCACCACGGCCAATCAACACTTGGCGAAGATCGCCAAGAAGCTCGACTTGCCTGTCGCCCCCCGGGAGGAGGTGGCGGACAAGGCCAAGGCCCTGATGCCGCAGGTCAAGGAAGGCGAGTCGTTCGAGGCTGCGTATGCCGCCACCCAGGTCAAGGCCACCGAGGAGGCCATCGCGCAGATCCAGCAGCAGGCCCAGACCACCGAAGTGCCGGAGATCAAGGCGTTTGCCGATGAAACCCTGCCTAAATTGCAGACTCACCTTGAAATGGCCAGGGCGCTGCAAGCCAGCCGCTGATCCGCTGCGTTTTTTGTATTCAGTGCCGGGACGTTCGCGTCCCGGCTGATTTTTGCCCGCCGAAAAGGAGAACCTCGATGTCCACACGCCGAGAACCCAACCAATACGCGATGCAGAACCCACTGACCCAATATCCGCGCCCACCCTTTCCCGATCAGCCGCAGTCGCCACCGGGCATTGACCAGGACATGGTGCCCAAGCCCGATCATGGTGAAAACAGTTACCAGGGCTTCGGGCGTCTGGAAGGGCGCAAGGCCCTGGTCACCGGTGGTGACTCAGGCATCGGTCGTGCCGCCGCCATCGCCTATGCCCGCGAGGGCGCGGATGTCGCGATCAACTACTTGCCCAGCGAAGAGCGGGATGCGCGGCAAGTCATCGAGCTGATCGAAGCCGAAGGCCGCAAGGCGATTGCGATTCCCGGCGACCTCAAGGACGAAACCTTTTGTGTGCAATTGGTCAAGAGTGCCCACGAGCAATTGGGCGCCCTGGATATTGTGGTGAACGTTGCCGGCAAGCAGGAAGCGCAAAAAGACATTGCCGACATCACCACTGCGCAATTCGACGACACCATGAAAACCAACATCTATGCGATGTTCTGGATCTGCAAGACAGCGGTGCCGCTGATGCCGGCGGGGGCGACCATCATCAACACCGCATCGATCCAATCCTACGATCCGTCCGCGACGCTGTTGGATTACGCCACGACCAAAGCGGCCATCGTGGCGTTCACCAAGGCGTTGGCCGGACAGGTCATCAGCAAGGGCATCCGGGTCAATGCTGTGGCACCGGGACCGATTTGGACCGTGCTGCAACCCAGTGGCGGCCAACCGCAGCAGAAGATTCCTACCTTTGGCGCCCAAGTGCCGATGAAACGTCCAGGCCAACCGGCCGAATGCGCGCCGCTCTATGTATTGCTGGCATCCCAGGAGTCGAGCTACATCACTGGGGAAGTGTTTGGCGTGACGGGCGGTAACCCACTGCCTTGACGCTCGGCCGAACCGCGCGAGTGGCACCTCACCACTCGCGCATCTTTCAGCACTGGTTCAGGTCGATCTTGCTTTTCGCTTCCAGGCCTTCAAGGCTTTTGACCTCGTCGTTGCCCATGGCCTGGTAGTGTTTCCTCAGCGCCTCCAGTTGCTTGAGGTCCAGGGATTCGAGTCCGAGCATTGCGTTTTGTGCCTCCTTGGTCGCTCGCAACAATTCATCGATCTTCAGGTGCAAGATGTCTGTATCGCGGTTCTGCGTGTTCTGAATCAGGAACACCATGAGGAAGGTAATGATCGTGGTTGAGGTGTTGATGATCAATTGCCAGGTGTCGTTGAAACCGAAGAAAGGTCCGCTGGCTGCCCACAGTGCCAACAATACGATGGCCCCCAGGAATGTCTTGGGACTCCCCGCCCAGAGGGCCAGTTTTTGCGCGATTTTTGCGAACGTCATTGCCGTGTTTCCTTATTGGATGCACCTGTCTGGTGTGACAGCAACGAGACGGTGAAGATTCTACTTACATTTCAGTCCCCAACATCCGTCGACGTTCATCGTTCGGCACGATGACAGTCGCAACCATTGCCGCTCTCGCAGGTCACTGCTGAAAGCCCTCGGCATTGGAGTACATCATGAATCTCGCCCGCATTTTTTGCCTTGCCTGCTGCTTGTTCACCCTGCAAGGCTGTTTCGACAACTCGGATAACGAGACCAAGGACAACACCGATGGCACCAAGTCTTCGGTGCAGATGCAGGAGTCTGGAAAGGAGAACAAATAGCCGTCTGGCTGAGTCCTGTGGGAGCGAGCTTGCTCGCGATGGCGTCAGATCAGCAGTATTCCTGTTGGCTGACAGGGCGCTATCGCGAGCAAGCTCGCTCCCACAGGTAGTGGCGGCTTCTCACCGGCCTTGTTGCAACACCTTCAGCGCCGCCGACGCCAGGAACCCGGAGCGGCTCTTCTCTTCAGGATGGTGCAACACATATTCATCAATGCGATTCAGTAAATAGCCAGGCAATGTGATGTTGAGTTTCTGCGCCTTGCCCAGGTACTTGGTCACATCGATGTCCACCAGCGCCCAGGTGCAGCCAGCATATTTCGGATTGGCGGCGTGCAAGGTGACGGTATTGGCCGGCGGAATCGGCGAGCCGTCTTCAGCCAGAATCTCGAAATGTCCCTCGATGGCCTCACGCGCCATCGCCATGGCCTCGTCCAGGTCATCGCCTGCGGAGAAACATCCGGGAATATCCGGCACTTCAACCCCCCAGGCGTGCTTGTCATCGCCCATGGAAATCGCAATCGGGTAAAGCATATTCATCGTCCTCCGGGAACGTCGCGCAACGGGCCGGCTGAAGCAGCGCCTGTTGCAAAATACTGATGGCCGTTTTCTTGAGCAGGTCCTTCTTCGGATGAGGAACCGTGACCAATCCCGGCTTGGTCGGGTGCTTGAAGTGATGGTGGCTGCCCCGAACCCGCACCAGATACCAACCGTCTGCAATGATTTGGCTTATCAAGAATCGGCTATTCACAACACCTCCGTGTGGTGTGCTTGGTGGGTACTATACCTACTGAAATTTAATGATCAACACTATAACCACCAGGGACGACACTGGCGGGTGGTTGAGTGGGTTGCTTCGAAGTGTAGAAGCCGCGCCCGGTAAGGACTGCGGGGGAGAGGGAGTGAGTTATTTCGGGATGTGATGAGGATGGTAGTGACTAAAACGAGGACCTCAAAAACCGGTCACGATGGACCGGTTCTATTTGAGATGTTGGTGGGATTGGTCGATGCCGTCACGTGTTAGGCAACGTCCGCCAAAAGGCTCTCATAAGGGATTCGCAATCCATCGTGAAGGCGTTTAATCATCGCCAGACTCAGTTTGCGTTTGCGGTTCAGCACTTCAGATACACGCCCGCTCGAACCGAGGAACGGTTCCAAGTCGCGCGCGGTCAAGCCTTGCTGATCCATCCGGAATTTGATGGCCTCAATTGGGTCGGAAGGCGGCATTGGGTAGTGCTCGTCCTCATATTTTTCGATCAGCAAGGCAAGGATTTCCAGCTCATCACCTTCAGCCGAACCGACGTCAGCACCCCAGAGTTGCTCGATGCGCGCAAAGGCTGCATTCAGATCATCTTGGTTGCGAATGGGTTTGATGTTCATCATACGGTCTCCGCATTGATTTGGTCGTACTGGGCATGGGTTCCGACGAACCGGACAAAACCGAGCTGGCGCTGATAGTCGATCGCCAGAATGATTCGGTATTTGTTACCGCCAATGTTGAATACAACCCTGCTGCTTTTGAGAATGCTGGCTGTTCCGAGTTCTGCCTTAATCTCTTGAGGCGTGTGATAGGTTGCTTTCTCCATGTGTCGATACCATTCAACCAGTGGAGTCTGAGAGTCGGCATAAGCCGGATTACTTTCCCAAAATTCCCGCAAGGTACCTCTCGCAATAATCCGCACCCATTACCTCCCGTTTTGGGAGGAGTCTAGTCTGAGCATCCCACCATTGCAAATGGTGCTTAACGGGAACGGAGTTGAGGGGGCTGAAAGGTCCGCTCGACCCCTAGCACCCCATGCTAGTGCGCTATTCCCGATGGTGAAGAAGTACATCAGAAGACGCCTGGTTCGATTTACTGACATTTGGAATGTGATTGCGACAGGTGATGCCACGTGACGAGGGAGCTTGCTCCCGCTGGGCTGCGTAGCAGTCCCCGGTTTACTTCGCTCCAGGTCCCGTCCGACCAGCTTATCCAGGCACTAGGCCTGCTGCACAAACGTCAGCCGCACCGCAAACCCAATCAAAAGACTCCCAAACAACCATTGCTGAACACGCTGGACCGATGGCGAGCGTTGAAGCCAGCGCCCAAGCGCGACACCTACCAGCGCGTAGGCGCTATCGAACAACAAACCCACGCTGACCAACACCACGCCCAGGGTCGCAAACTGCCCCAACACCGGTCCGCCCTGCGGATCGATGAACTGCGGCAATAACACCGAGCAAAACAACAATGCCTTGGGGTTGAGCAGATTGGTCAGCAGACCGCGCCGAATCGCCTGATACCAACGCCGTTTTCCGGCCTCGATACCGGCTCCTTCAAAACTCGGCAACAACGTGGTCCGCAGGCATTGAAAACCGATCCATAACAAATAGGCCGCCCCGGCCAGGCGTACCGCGTCAAAGGTCCAGGGCGCAGTCTTGAACAATGCCGAAAGCCCCAATGCGGCCAGCGCGACATGACATCCCCGGGCAACGCCCAGGCCCACCGCCGTCGCCAGCGCCGCGCCCCTGCCCTGGCGGGCACCGGTTTGCAGCAACAGGATCATGTCCGGCCCAGGCAGCACATACACCACCATCAAGGCCATCAGGAACAACCAGAGCTCTGCCATGCCACATCCCCCTTCATCGACGATTCGGTCGTGCCAGTCTAGGGCCGAAGGGCAGGGCAGGTGGTTGCGAAGTCAGCTTCTAAAGCTCAGGAAATTGGCATAACCTGCCATGCACTCGTGTTATTCAATCGGGAAATGCCAACTCGTGAAACTGGATGCCTTCGACCGCAAAATCCTCGCCGCGCTGCAACGCGATGGTCGCCTGAGTAATGTGCAACTGGCCGAAGAAATCGGCCTGTCCCCGTCGCCCTGCCTGCGCCGCGTGCGGATGCTTGAAGAAGCCGGGGTGATTCGCGGATATCAAGCCATTCTGGATCGCGACGAAGTGGGCCTCGGGCTGACGATCTTTGTCGGCGTGAAGGTCGAACGGCACAACGACGAACAAGCCGAAGCGTTTCGCCAGGCGGTCACGGCATTGCCGGAGGTGATCTCGGCGTTTCTGGTGTCAGGCGAATCGGATTTCCTGTTGCAAGTGGTGGTGCCGGATCTGCGGGCCTACGACCGGTTCCTCACCGGGCGGCTGCTGAAACTGCCGGGTGTGAGTGATATCCGGAGCAATTTTGCGATTCATACGGTGAAGACGCCGGGGGCGCTGCCGTTGGGGCATCTGCCGGGGACTGAGCAATGAACGACACAAGTGGGCGGCCAAGATACAAAAAGCAAAGATCCGACGCCTGTTCCAGTGCCTCTTGGATGGGGAATCCGCCGTTGACCCGGAACAGCGCTCGATCAGCGGAATAGTTGAAGGGGGGGTAGCCGATGGTTTTTAGTTCAGTGTTTTCGTTCATGGCCTGCCTCTGTCGATCGAGAAACAGTAGGTTCGGGGCCTGAGCTTTGGCTGGTTTGAAAGTGATTTGATTTGCTGCGAGGTACGCATTGTCTAGCTCCCGTGAAGCGCGGTTGCTTGACTCGCGGGTTTCCAAGCCCCGATCGCTGATTTGCAGCGACGTCTGGAGAGTGGCTCGAAGGACAAGCGCAACAAGGCGAAACTCGCCGAAAAGTAAAGTATGCGCACCCCCTACGCAATTCTCGGATTCGGCCTACAAATTAAGCGAGAGCCGCCCGCTATCCACAACTGCGCAGATAGGAAATAGTGCTCCGCAGACGGACTACACGGTTGGCAACGAGCCATTGATGTCCGACAGATTTTTCCGGCTTCGCAGAAAACGACGCTTAATGCGGCGGCTCAAACCTTGGAAGGATGATCAATGCTTCAGAACGACCGCGATAATTTAGAACTCGATAAACTATTGATCGAAACCCGAAAGCTGTTGGCTGAGACTCGCAAACTTACGGCCGAGGAAACGAAGCTGAAGCACGAGGCCTTCTGGTATCCATACGCAGTAGGGGCAAGGGTTGCGACTGCCCTTGTCGCCGTTGCGGGTTTTGGGATTAAAATTTGAACGCTGGTTCGCCACAATGCGCCAATACCCACCCTACATTACTGGTACTTGAGCTTTGCAAGCATACGGCTCACATTGCTCGAAATGGTTCAGACTCAGCACGACCCGCGACCTCGGAGGAGAAAGAAACATGCCTACACCTCGTAGTTACCAAGCAAGCATCGAGCAATTGCATCAAGAGGTAGAGGCGTTAGCTGAAGAGATGAGACGCCCGGCCCCGGCCACATTCCGCGTTACGTTTTTGCCGTTCAGCATCGGTGCCGCGTTCGCCCTGACCCTGTTTGCCGTCGTCGCTTTTGTCGCAAGGCATGTTTGATTTTCTGTCCACTTTTCGGCACAGCCCAGTCCGGTTTGGTCAGCACCCTTACCGCCTACCAGTTCCCCTCTTGGTGAGGGCGCGGTGAAATTTTCGCCATGAGCGCTCATTCATGCTCTTGGCGTACTGCTCTTCAAAGCGCCTGCTGCGCAACGCCTCGCAATAGCCTTCAGCATGCGCCGACGGATAAGCCCGCTGACCGGGCGAATCAAATACCAATACGACGTAAAACTTCGCAACGCATCCGCGTCGAGGCAATGCACCCGTGTCTGCGTGGTGACCCTCGTCAGCCCCGATCGCAGCAACTGGCAGCTGAAACTGATGACCAGCTTCACATTCCCCGGCTCATTGAATAGCTCGAACGCTTCGGCATCCGCGACAACGACTTGGCCGTAGTCAGCTTTCCACAGCTTGCCGGCGAGTCCGTAAGCGACCTCTACGTCGCCGTTGCGCTGAAGCAATGTGAAATTATCCATGCCGAATGAAGCGCGTTGATCAGCGCCTGGATGCGGAGATCGACCCAGCAGGCGCATGGGGAGTTCGCGAAGCTTGATTGCATACCGAAAGAAACGGTCGTCTTCGGGGCGGTGGTCGAGGATTGCCGCAATGGCACGGGAAGGGTCTACGGGGATGTCCACGGTATGCAATTCACTGAACTGATACGTAGGCAGATATGAGTCAATCAGGTGCATCCTTGCTCTCCTTCATAGGTACTCGGTGTGAACCTCAGGGGCGCAAATCCCACAAAATTCCAGACCAAAAAAAACCGGCCACCAAGAGCCGGTTTTTTTATCCTTCGCCAAAAAACACACAGCGCAGGACCAGAATTCGATTGGAGCGGGTGAAGGGAATCGAACCCTCGTTATCAGCTTGGGAAGCTGGAGTAATGCCATTATACGACACCCGCTCAGAGCGGCTGACTTTGTACCAGATGTGGCCGAGGATTTGAAGTTTTTCTTTACGTACGGCGAGATCACTCGTCTACGCAAGGCTCAAACCAGAGCGGTCGTTCGCGGGCAAGCCCCGTTGCCAGAAGCGTTGGGCGGGGCTTGCTTGCGAGGACTCGGTTTCAGATAGCCAGTGCATGGTAGTCCTGCACGTAGTTGTAGCGTGGTCGACTTTCGTGGTGGGCCGGTTTCAGGAAGTCCAGCAGGGCGTTGCGGCTGTCGCGGCAGGCGGCCTTGTGTTCCATGTCCAGGAAGTGCCCGGTGGCTTGCAGTGTGCTGAAGCTGCTGTACTGCACGTGATCGGCAAAAAGCCTGGCGTCGTCGGCCGAGGTGTATTCGTCCCATTCGCCGTTCAGGAACAGCACCGGCACGTTGATTTTTTTCGCCGCGTTGACGTAGCACAACTGGTCGCTGTGAAGCACATCGCTGATGTGGAAGTGCATCTGCCCGTATTCGTGCTCGGCCAGGCTGCTCACGTGGCGATAGTTGAAACGCTTGAACAGCGGCGGCAAGTGTTTGCCGATGGTGCTGTTGACCAAGTGTCCGACACGGTCGCCGTCCAGGCTGCTCAGGTAATCCACACCGCGCTCCAGGTAGTCACGCATCGGCGCATTGAGTACCGGTGAGAACGAACTGATCACGGCTTTTTCGATGCGCCGTGGGCGCTGGGCCAGGGCGGTCAGCGTGGCGGCGCCGCCCCAGGAAAACGACAGCACGTGCTCGGCGGCGAAGTGGTCGATCAGTTCCAGGAGAATCTGGCCCTCGATCTCTTTCGTCAGCATTTGCTCATGTCGGTTGTGAGCTTTTGACTTGCCCGCGTAGGGTTGGTCGTACAGCACAACATTGAATTGCGGGTAGAGGTTTTTGGCGGTCTGTGCAAACGACGCGGTGGTGGCCATTGAGCCGTTGACCAGGATGATGGTCTTTTGTGCGGCGTCTGCGCGATAGAACTCCGTGTAAACCCGATACTGACCCTGTATATCCAGCACAGCGATTTCTGGCCTCATGTCATAAGACTCCTGGCAAGCGGGTATGCGCGCAATGAGATTGCACGAGTAATGTGACAGGTAGGCATACGCCTGGAAGATAAGGCCCATGTCGATCCAGAAAACGGTCGACGGGTGTTGTTATAGGCGGGCAGTTCGCCGGCGGGACAAGGCGGAACCTGAGGGTTCCGGCCGGCAAAAAGTTTCTTGGAAGTATGTTGTGACTCATCGGTCACATTTCGGCCGACGGTTTGATTCAAGCAGGGGGGCGACCGTTGCGCAAGTACCTATCGGAAAATTGTTCGACACTTCTGCCCGACGGTCATCGACTCAAATCAGACGGATCTCTTCAGGCGTCAAGGCGCGGTAGTGACCGGGCTCGAGGTTGGCGTCCAGCAGCAGTGGCCCCATACGTTCACGGTGCAGGCGCAGCACCTTGTTATCGAAGTGGCCGAACATGCGCTTGACCTGGTGATAGCGCCCTTCGACGATGCTCAGTCGCGCTGATTTCGGCCCCAGCAACGTCAGCTCAGCGGGCTGAGTGGTGAGGTCTTCGAAGGCGAAGTACAAGCCGTGGGCGAAGGTGGTGGCGTATTCGGCGGTGATGATTTGCTCGGTTTCAACGTAGTAGACCTTGGGCAATTTGGTCTGCGGCTGGGTCAGGCGCCGCGACCAGGCGCCGTCGTTGGTGATCAGCATCAGTCCGGTGGTGTTGAAATCCAGGCGCCCGGCGATGTGCAGGTCGTCCTTGTCCGGTTCGTCCAACCAGTCGAGCGCCGTGGGGTGTTGCGGGTCGCGGGTTGCACTGACACAGCCGGGCGGCTTGTGCAGCATGAAGTAGCGCGCTGGCCGGCCTGCTTGCAGCATTTCGTCGTCGACTTCTACACGGCTGAATTCGCGGACTTGTGCATGGGGATCGCTGACGGTCTGGCCGTCGATCCGCACCCGGCGTTCCACCAGCAACAGGCGCACTTGTTGGCGATTGAATCGCGGCAGATTACTGAGGAAACGGTCGACGCGCATGGGCAGTTCAGGCAAGGCAACGGAGGGCGGGCATCTTACGCGATCGGCTGAGGCTTGGCGCGCAACTGGGCTTGGACCTGGGCGCAGCGTGGGCACAGGCAGGATTGATCACGCAGCTCGGCTGGCAATGCTTCAAGCACGGCCGGGTCGATGCTCACGCCGTAACACCAGCAGGCGCGGTCGGCGGTTCGTGGGTCGGCCAGGGTGCAGTCATTGGCACCGCCGCAGGCCGGGCAAAGATCGGGCTTATTCATAACTGGAATGAGGCATTTCCACGCAGGTTCGGTTGCGCCCAGTCTGCCGGGCGCGTTGTAGCGCATGATCGGTCCGCGACAGCAGGCTGTGCAAGGTGTCTTCGTCCTGCAAGGTGGTGAGGCCGAGGCTGACGGTGACCAGCAATTGTTTTCCACTGCAGAAATAGCGCTGCTTTTCGATGTGCTGACGAATTTTCTCTGCGATCTTCAGACCGGTCTGTCCATCGGTGTCCTTGAGCAGGACGACAAAGGCTTCGGCGCTCCAGCGACAGACGATGTCCGAATGCCGCAGGCTCTCAGTCAGGCTGCGGGCGAACCCGGTCAACAGTTGATCGGTGGCGATATGACCGTGAGTGGTGTCCAGCCGCTTGAAGTCGTCCAGTTCCACCAGCAGCGCAGTCAAGGGTTTGGGTTCGCGCTGGGCTTCATGGAGGGCTTGCACGGCCAGCAGATCGAAGCCACGGCGATTCGGCAATTCGGTCAGGCTGTCGAGGGTGGCCTGGGCGTCGATGCGTTGTTGGTAGCTGTTGATCAACCGATAAAGGATTGCCAGGACGGCCAGTGTCACAAGTATGCCGATCAACAGGTTCAGATACAGTGTCTTGAGGATGTTATCGCGTACCGAGGCATGGGCTGCGTAATAGCCTAGCAACGCAATGATCAGGAATCCGGCACCCAGCAGCGCCACCACGGCCAGGAGCGGCTTGCGCTGGGAATACAACGGCGAACGGAGCGACATGGCGATTCCCTTGGCGCAGACCCAATGAAGTCAGTTTAGTGGCCTTGTGGGAAAAGACAGTCGAATTTGCAGGTTTGCAAGATTGTGGCGAGGGGATTTATCCCCGTTGGGCCGCGAAGCGGCCCCAATGCATTCTGTCTGATACACCACGCTGACAGGTTTTGGGGCTGCTGCGCAGCCCAGCGGGGATAAATCCCCTCGCCACAGGGTACTGTTTACTCAAGGGTCGTTAGATAAGCCCGCCATCCCCCCAGATGGCTGATGTCCCGTGCGCCTTCCAGGCCATACGACTCACAGATGAATCCGCTTTCCCAGCGCCCATCGGCCAGTTGCACCTTGCCCAGCCCCAGCGGTGCGGGAATGCCCGTCAGGAACGAGCCCAGTTCACTACTCGGCAGCTCCCAGACTTCGACCTCGATCGCCACGCCGCCTTCACGAACCCGAACCATGCCGGGACGCAAGGGTGGGCCGCCGGCCAACGCATGGAGGCGGTAGTCCGGCGAGCTTTGGGTAGCCTCGATCAGCCGGGCACCGCGTTGCTTGAGCTGCCAGTTCAGTGTCAACCCGTCCAGGTGTGCACCACACACCACCAGCCGCGCCCGGTCGTGGCGCGCCGGGTTGGCGGGCGCTGGCAAAGCCGTGTCCTGTTGGCGCTGCAAGGCATCGGCCACGCTCAAGAGGTATTGATCGGTGAATGCTCGGCCGAACAGCGTCACGCCCCAAGGCAAGCCGTTGCCCATGAACGCACTGGGAACGGCGACGGCGGCGTAGTCCAGCAGGTTCATGAAATTGGTGTAGTACCCCAGCTCCGAGTTGCGCAGCACCGGTTCGACGGCCAGTTCGGCGAGGGTCACCGGCCGGCCGATGGTCGGTGTGAGTACGCAATCAAGCGCCTCCATGGCCCGGTCGCATTGGGCTTTGAGCGCCTGCAAACGGTAGCGGGCGCGGAAAGTTTGTACGCCATCCACTGTGGGCGCTTTCGCCAATACGGTGCGGATGACGGGTAGGACGGCGTCGGGCTCGCGCTCCATCAATGGGCCGGCAACGCTGTAGCGTTCGGCCACCCATGGGCCTTCATAAAGCAGCCGTGCGGCTTCCAGGAACGGCGACAGGTCCAGTTCCACGGCTTCTCCGCCCAGGCGTTCGAGCCGTTCGACGGCTTCCTGAAACAGTTGCGGACCTTCCTGGCAGCCGAAAAATGCCAGGTCCTGTTGGCGCGGCACACCGAAGCGAAAGCGCCGGGGCGCGCCGAACGCGGTGCCATCGTTCCACTGCGGGTTGTGGCGGCTGTAGTCGTCACGAGGGTCTGGACGGGCCGTCAGCGCCAACAGCTGGCTGGCTTCCTTGGCCGTCGCCGTGAAGGTCGTGACGCAGTCCAGCGTGCGACAGGCCGGGACCACGCCTGCCGTGGAGATCAGCCCTAGGGTGGCTTTCAATCCCACCAGGTTGTTCAACGCGGCGGGCACCCGACCGGAGCCGGCGGTGTCGGTGCCCAAGGCAAAGCTCGCCACGCCCAGGGCCACGGCCAGCGACGAGCCGGCGCTCGAACCGCCTGCCGGGTAGTCGGGCAGCACGCTGTTGCGGCAGGCGCCGTAGGGCGAGCGAGTGCCATTGAGTCCGGTGGCGAATTGGTCGAGGTTGGTCTTGCCCAGGGGGATCGCGCCGAGTGCCAACAACTGCTCGACAATGGTCGCCGAGCGGTCTGGCACGTAGGCAAACGCCGGGCAGGCGGCGGTGGTCGGAATGCCGGCCAGGTCGATGTTGTCCTTGATGGCAAAAGGTACGCCGTATAGCGGCAGGCTCTCCAGGTCGCGGCCTTCCAGCGCGGCCAGGTAGGGTTCCAGTTCCTCGGCCGTCAGCAGGTGGATGAACAGGTGGTAGTCCGGGTTCAGCGCCGCGGCTTTTTCCCGCAGCTCCAACAGCAATGTCCGAGGCGTCAGTTCGCCGCTGCGGTAGGCATTGCGCAGGTCGTCCAAGCGAAGCGAAAGGTTCATGGGGTTAATCCTTTTATTGAGTTCAGTCACGTTCCAGCACCACGACGCGTTGTCCGGCGCGCACCGCCGAACCGGGCTGCACGCGCACCTCGCGTACCACGCCGGCCACGGGTGCCAGCACCGGGATTTCCATCTTCATCGACTCCAGGATGACCAGCACATCGCCAGCGGCGACCCGAGCGCCAACCTCCACCTGCACCTGCCAGAGGTTGCCGGCGATATGGCTGTCGACACTCCGTTGACCGTCAGTCAGCGGCGAATCCTCGCTCGGTGCGATGGCCGGTTCTTCGCTGTCGAAGTGCGCCTGGCCACTGGCGATCCAACGCTCGCGCTCGGCCTCGAAGGCGTCTTGTTGCTGGCGGCGGAACGCAGCGATGCTGTCAGCCTCCTGCGCCAGGAAACGCTGGTATTCAGCGAGATTGAGCTGGCTATGCTCGATCGCCAGGTCGAAGCGGCCCAGGGGGAAGTCCCGGCGGATGCGCAGCAGTTCGTCGGCGCTGACCGGGTAGAAGCGGATCTGGTCGAAGAACCGCAGCAGCCACGGCTTGCCGTCGAAGGCGGCGACGTCCCGATAACGGTTCCACATCTGCAACGTGCGCCCGACGAACTGATAGCCGCCCGGGCCTTCCATGCCGTACACGCACATATAGGCGCCGCCAATGCCCACGGAGTTTTCCGCGGTCCAGGTCCGGGCCGGGTTGTATTTGGTGGTCACCAGGCGATGGCGCGGGTCGAGCGGCGTGGCGACCGGCGCGCCGAGGTAGACGTCGCCCAGGCCCATCACCAAGTAGCTGGCGTCGAACACGGTGCGTTGCACCTCATCGAGGTTGGGCAGGTCGTTGATGCGTCGGATGAACTCCAGGTTGCTCGGGCACCAGGGCGCGTCCTTGCGCACCGTGGTCATGTATTTTTCGATGGCCAACTGACAGGCCGGATCATCCCAGGACAGCGGCAGGTGAACGATGCGCGACGGCACTTGCAGGTCCTGCGCGGCGCACACGGCGTCCCACTCCCCGGCGACGATGGCCAGCAGATCGGCCAGGGGCAATTGTTCGGGTTGGTAGTGCACTTGCAGCGAGCGAATGCCCGGCGTCAGGTCGATCACGCCGGGCAGGTGTTTGTATTCCAACGCTTGCATCAAGGCGTGGGCGCGAAAGCGCAGCACAAGGTCCAGTTCGGGGGCGCCGATTTCCAGCAGCAGGTGGGTGTCGCCAGATAGCCTTGCAACCAGGCGGGTATCGTCCTGGCCGATATCCAGTACCACAGGCGACCCCCATTTCTGGGTACACCCAAAACCTGTGGCGAGCGAGCTTGCTCGCGCTGGGTCGCGAAGCGGCCCCCACTCTTTATCGGTAGGATCATTGTCTGGCGAGTGCTGCGCACTCGAGCGGGAGCAAGCTCCCTCGCCACAAGGGATGTGTGTCGCCAGTGAGCGGGCGGTCGATATGTCCACCGGCACAAACCGCACCTTGTCCCCTGCCTTGAGTTGCCCCAACTGCCAGAGGTCCGCTTCGATCACCGTCACCGGGCAGACGAAACCGCCCAGGCTCGGGCCGTCGGGGCCGAGGATGACGGGCATGTCGCCGGTGAAGTCCACGGCGCCGATGGCGTAGGGGTTGTCATGGATATTGGAAGGGTGCAGCCCGGCCTCGCCGCCGTCGGCGCGGACCCATTCGGGTTTCGGCCCGATCAGGCGCACGCCGGTGCGGCTGGAGTTGAAGTGCACTTCCCACGCCGTGTCGAAGAAGGTCTGGACGTAGCGCTCGGTGAAATATTCGGGCGCGCCGTGGGGGCCGTAGATCACGCGGATCTGCCGCACGCTCGGCAGTTCCAGGTCCGGTGCGCTCGTTGGCGGCAGTGTCGTGTGTTCATCCAGCGGTGCCAGGTGCAACACGTCGCCGGTACACAACGCTCGTCCGCCGTGGCCGCCAAACTGGCCGAGGGTGAAGGTGCTTTTACTGCCCAGGTAATCCGGCACTTGCACGCCGCCTTGCAGGCACAGGTAACTGCGTGCCCCGGCGCCAGAGATGTTGCCGATCGCGAGGGTGGCGCCGGCAGCAATCGACAACGGTGTATTCATCGGCACCGCTTCACCGTCGAGCGTGAGGGCAATCACCGCACCGGTCACCGCCACTCGGGCGGCGCAGTTGAAACGCAGCAGCGGCCCGTTCATGGTGATTTCCAATGCCGCCGCACCTTCTTCATTGCCCAAGAGGCGATTGCCCAGGCGCAGCGAACGGCTGTCCATCGGTCCCGACGGCGGTACACCCACGGCCCAATAACCGAGGCGGCCGGGATAGTCCTGGACGCTGGTCTGGGTGCCGGGGCTGAGCACCTCAACGGTGTGGGCACGATAGACCAACGCCTCCAGGCAACGAGTCCAGGGCTGGCCGCTGGCAAACGGGGTGTCGAGGAGAATTTGTTGCAGGTATTGGCGGTTGGTCTCGACGCCGTACAGCAGGCTTTCGTCCAGCGCTTGATGCAAGCCCAGGCATGCCTGCTCGCGGGTCGGCGCCCAGCGAATGACCTTGGCGATCATCGGATCGAAGTAGGGCGGGATCTGGCAACCGGCCTCGACCCAGGTGTCGATGCGCAGTGCTTTGCCGTCGGCCTGGGGAAATTCCACGGCGGTCAAAAGCCCCGGGCTTGGCTGGAAATCCCGGCCTGGGTCCTCGGCATACAAGCGCGCCTGGATCGCGTGGCCCTCGGCTTTCAAACCTTGGCCCAGCTCGTTCAGTGGCGGTAAATCACCGGCCGCCAATTGCACCATCCAGCGCACCAGGTCCACACCCCACACCTGCTCGGTGACGCCATGCTCCACTTGCAGGCGGGTGTTCACTTCCAGGAAATAGAAGCGCCCCGCGTCGCTGTCGAACACGAACTCCACAGTGCCGGCGCTGCGGTAGTTCACGGCCTGGGCCAGTTGGATTGCCGCTGCGCAGAGTTCGTCGGCCATGCCCTCGGGTAGGTTCGGCGCCGGGGTTTCCTCGAGGACTTTCTGGTTGCGCCGTTGCACCGAGCAGTCGCGCACCCCCAGGGCGATCACCTGCCCCTGGCCATCGCCGAACACCTGCACTTCCAGATGCCGCGCGCGTTCGATGTACTTCTCGATGAACACCCCGGCGTCGCTGAAGTTGTTCTGGCCCAGGCGCTTGACCGCTTCGAAGGATTCGCTCAGGTCGGCGGCGCTGCGGCACACGCGCATGCCGATGCCGCCGCCGCCGGCGGTGCTTTTGAGCATCACTGGATAACCGATCCGGGTTGCGGCCAACAGTGCGGCGTCGAGGCTGTCGAGCAGTTCGGTGCCCTCGAGCAGCGGCACGCCGTGCCGGCGCGCCAGGTCACGGGCGGTGTGCTTGAGGCCGAACACACGCAGTTGCTCTGGCGTCGGACCGATGAAGGCAATACCGGCCGCTTCGCAAGCTTCGGCGAAGGCGGCGTTTTCCGAGAGAAAGCCGTAGCCGGGATGGATCGCGGTCGCGCCACTGCTGTTGGCAATCGCCAGGAGTTTGTCCACCGCCAAATACGTATTGGCCGCCGCGCCCTCGCCCAGGCAGTGGGCTTCGTCGGCCTGCAAGATATGCAGGCTGGCGGCGTCGGCCTGGGAATACACCGCGACACCTTGGACCTTCAGTTCACGCAAGGTCCGCAGGATGCGGCAGGCGATGGTGCCACGGTTGGCGATCAGGATTTTTTCGAACATGGCATTGCCCCCTCAGGCATGGGTGCTGCCTGAATTGGGATGCGGGCCGTCCCGCAGTTTTCGATGGCCGCCGGGGTCGTCCCAGGTGGCGAAATTTCCAAACATCACTGCGCCCCCTTATGGGAGCGAGCAAGCTCGCTCCCATAAGGGATCAGGGCGTTATTTAATGCATTGCCCTGACCGGCTCTGGCACAACGCGAACAGCCAGCGCCGCAGGCGGGTGAGTTTCAGTTCCATATCAAAAGCTCCGCTGGCGTGGGGTTGTAGGCGTTGCACGGGTTATTCAGTTGCGGGCAGTTGGAGATCAGCACGATCACGTCCATCTCGGCCCGCAGGTCGACGTATTTGCCTGGCGCCGAGATCCCGTCTTCGAAGGTCAGCCCGCCGTCGGCGGTGACCGGCACGTTCATGAAGAAGTTGATGTTCGGCCCGATATCGCCCTTGCCCAGGCGACCATCGTGGGCGCAGGCCCGCAGGTAGTTGTCACGGCAGCTGTGCATGTAGCGTTTTTCCAGGGCGTAGCGCACGGTGTTGCTTTCCTGGGCGCAGGCGCCGCCGAGGGTATCGTGGCGTCCACAGGTGTCTTCGACGATGGTCAGCATCGGGTGGCCGAGGTTCGAATAGAGCACGCTGCCGGTGCTCAGGTAAACGTTGTTTTGCCGGCGCAGGGTGCGCTGCACGTCGTAGCGTTCCTTGGGGTTGGCCAGGCTGTAGAACAGCGTATCGACCGCTTGGTTGCCTTCCAGGTCGAGAATGCGCAGGGTCTGGCCGGCCTTGACCTCCACCAGCCAGGGTTCCCCGGCGGGAATCGTGGCACGGTAGACGGCGGTATCGGGTTGCTTGTGTGCGGTGGCGATGGCGAGTGACATGGCAGCGATCCTCAGGCGAACAGGCGGTCGGTGTTGATAAAGCCGCGCTGGTTTTCCGGACGCGAAAGGCGGCAGTGCTCGGCGACGCTGGCATCGGCATTCATCCAGCTGAGCTTGAGCGGTTGCGGGGCGTATTGCGGGTTCGGGTCCATCGGGTGTTGCAGCGCGGTCAGCACCACCAGGGTGTCCATCGGCGCGTACAACTCGATGTAGTCGCCGGTCAGGGAATTGCCCTCGACGAAGTGAAAGTTTCCGGCCTCGTCGACATCGACCCGGCTGAACAGGTTGAGGGTCATCAGCAGGTCGGACAGGCCCAGTCCCCATTTGCCCAGTTCCACCAACAGGTTGTCGGTGCCGTTGCGAAAGAAGCCGTTACGCAGTTCCTGGTAGCGGCCCTGGCCGTATTTTTGCGCGACTTCCTCGGCGCAGAGCACGCCGCCCAGGCTGTCGCTCCAGCCGCAGGTGTCGGCGGTGATGGCCGCCAGCACTCGGCCCATGTCCGAATACAGGCAATGGCCGGCGGTGAGTTTGGCGGTGTGTTGGCATTTGAGGCTGTCGGGCAGGTTCAGGCGTTCGGTTTTCTCGTTGGCATTGAGTAGCGTCAGGCTCACGTTGGCCCCGCCGCGCAGATCGGTCAGGCGCAGCAGTTGGCCGCGCTTGAGCACGAACGAACGGTGGCCGCCGCCGGGCAGCAGTTCTTCGGCGAAGGGTGTAAACAATCGGGTCGAGTCGGGCATGGAAAAACTCCTTTCAAGCGATACGCAAGGTGCCGGCCAGTTCGGCGGGCAGGGCGTCGACGGCGGCACGGGCGGTGCGGCGGTCGCTGTTCAATGGAATGTCGTAGGTAATGCGTGCGCCATAGGCGCCAGGGGCGTGGGGATCGACACGGACTTTGTCGAACACCAGCAGGCGCGTGCCGAGGCTGAAACCTTCGGACAGGTCATGGGTGACCATGAACACCGTCAGGCGGGTTTCGCGCCACAGCTCCAGCAACAAGGCGTGCATGTCCTTGCGAATGCCCGGGTCGAGGGCACCGAAGGGTTCATCCAGCAGCAGGACCCTGGGCTTCATGATCAGTGCCTGGGCGATGGCCAATCGCTGTTGCATGCCCCCGGACAGTTGCGCCGGGTATTTATCCTGCCCATGGCCGAGTCCGACCTTGTCCAGCAGATGTGCGGCTTCTTCCCGGGCCTGACGCTTGGCACTGCCGAACAGACGGCCCAGCAGCGGCGAGCGCGGCAACTCCAGGCCCAGGGCGACGTTGTCCAGCACGCTCAGGTGCGGGAACACCGAATAGCGTTGGAACACCACGCCCCGGCTGGCATCCGGCTCGCCGGCCAAGGGCTCGCCATCCAGGAGAATCTGTCCGCGACTGGCACGTTCCTGGCCCAGCAGCAAGCGCAGGAAGGTCGACTTGCCGCAACCCGACGCCCCCACCAAGGTGCAGAACTCACCCTCGGCGACACTCAGGTTCAAGCGCTCGAGCACGACTTGGTCGCCGTACTGTTGCCAGACGTTGTTCACGTTAATGAAACTCATGCCTTCGTCCCCTCATACCAGGGGAACGCTTGCCGGGTCAGGCGCTTGAGGCCCCAGTCCATCAGCCAGGCGAGCAGAGTGATCCACACCACGTACGGCAAGATCACGTCCATCGCCAGGTAACGACGCACCAGGAAAATCCGATAGCCCAGCCCATCGGTGGAGGCGATGGCTTCGGCGGCGATCAGAAACAGCCAGGCTGAACCGAGCATCAGTCGCAGGGAAATCAACAGGCGCGGCAGCAGTTGCGGCAGCACTACCCGCAGCATCAGGGTCCAGGTCGAAGCACCGAGGGTCTGGGCCTTGATCAGCAGCTCGGTGGGAATTTCCCGGGCGCGCTGTTCCAGGTCGCGAGCCAGGCACGGTGTGATGCCAATCACGATCAGCATCACTTTCGACAATTCCCCCAGGCCGAAGACGATGAACAGAATCGGCAGGATGGCCAGCGGCGGCACCATTGATACCACGGTGAGCAAGGGCGATAACGGCGCGCCCAACAGCGGCAACGTGCCGGCGGCGATGCCCAGGCACAGTCCGGCCAGGGCGCTGATGCCCAGGCCGATGGCCAACCGACGCAGGCTCGAGGCGGTGTCTTGCCAGAGCAGGTATTCGCCGCTGCGGGCGTCCGCGGTGAAGGCCAGGCGTTTGACCGCATCGGCCATTTGCACGGCGCTGGGCAGCAGCTTGTCGTTGGGGTTGTCCGTCAACCGTTCGGCCGAGCCCATGAAGTAGGCGAACACCACCAGCGCGAAGGGCAGGATCACCAGCAACAAGCGGCTGGGACGATCCGGATAGCGGTTGATCAGGCGCATGCCAGGTCCTCCGGTTTACAGCTTGGCGTCGGCGGCCAGCTGTACGTAGGTCGGGTCAAAGCGCAGCTTGAGGTTGGCCTTGTCTCCGCGAGTCACGCCATTGGCGAACGCCATGCCCACTGCGTTGGCGTCCTTGGCGCCTTCGCCCAGCAAGCCGTGCTGGAACGAGAAGTTGGCGACTTTGCCCATGGTGGCGGGCAGTTGTTCGCTGGTGGCGAAACCCAGGGCTTCCTTGGGTGTGGCGAACAGCTTGGTGGTGTCCAGTTGCGCCTGGAAGCCGGGCAGGTCGGTGCCCGAGGCCTTGGCCATGTGCTCCAACGCAGTCTTGCTCGCGGCGTTTTTCGCGTTCATCAGCGCCACCACTTCAAACCAGGCGCCGGTCAACGCTTTGCCCAGGGCTGGGTTGTCCTGCAGGGTCTGGGTGTTGACCACCATCATGTCCATGATCTCGCCAGGGACCTGGCTGGAGTTGAACACTTCGCTCACGCCGGGCTGGGCCTTGATGTCCGAGAGCATCGGGTTCCACGTGGTGACGGCCTTGACCTGGTCGGTGTTGAAGGCCGCGGAGATATCGGCGTCGGAGGTGTTGACGACTTTCAGGTCTTTCTCGGCGAGACCAACCGAATCCAGGGCGCGGGCCAGCAGGTAGTGGGACACCGACAGTTCCACCAGGTTGACGTCCATGCCCTTGAGGTCGGTGACTTTCTTGCCTTCGCCCTTGAGGACGATGCCGTCGTTGCCGTTGGAGAAGTCGCTGACGATCAGCGCGGTGCTGTCCACGCCGCCGGCGGCGGGAATGGTCAGGGCGTCCATGTTGGTCATGGTGCAGCCGTCGAACTGACCGGCGGTGTACTGGTTGATGGATTCGACGTAATCGTTGAGCTGCACGACATCGATCTTGATGCCGTATTTTTTCGCCCATTTGTCGACGATGCCTTGGCTACCGGCGTATTCCCAGGGCATCCAGCCGGCATAAATGGTCCAGCAGACGCTGAAGTGGTCTTTTTGGGCGGCGGCGGATGAGAAGCTCACGAGGGCCGAGAGGACGGCGAGGAGCAGGGCGGACAGACGAAGCTTGAACATGGTGGTTCTCCAGTTGATCAAGGGCGGACAGGAGCAACGCGGCACCGCGAACGGTGGCTTGTCTCCCGGGCTTTTGTCCCGCCGTGTAACCTCAACTGGAGGTCGCCAACTCTCGGACCA
Source organism: Pseudomonas sp. NFACC16-2 (assembly GCF_900119205.1). Taxonomy (NCBI): domain Bacteria; kingdom Pseudomonadati; phylum Pseudomonadota; class Gammaproteobacteria; order Pseudomonadales; family Pseudomonadaceae; genus Pseudomonas; species Pseudomonas sp. NFACC16-2. The sequence continues at coordinate 53,836 of NZ_FPIX01000031.1, forward strand.
GTCACTCGCCAGAGGCGAGCCGGAACCCTAGTCAGCCATTGCAAATTGTGGTGCCGCGAACCTGTGATGACTCCTGCACGGAATTTGTTAAAGCGAGAGCCGTGCCAATTCGGGCAAAGGCCCGGGATAGAGAGGGCAGGAGTTGGGGAAGGACGATTGAGGGCGGATTTGTGCTTGCTTGTGGTGCCGTCGCGCACCGGAAGAGGGCGACGAGCGACATGTTTCTAGTTGTTGCCAGGTCGCACCAGATTCCGATTTTGCTGTCTGAATATGCGTCAGTCACACAAAGTTGGCTGCCGCCCATCAGCGTCGCTGATGTGGCCCATCCGCGGTCCAGGAGGCCGCCATGTATCGACGACTGCTCCTCATTGCGTTTCTCGGTTTGACTCTTTCGGCATGCGTGCCTTACTACGACGGAGACTCGAGCTACTACCGTTCCGAGGTCTACACCTCACCGGCACCGGTCTATTACGGTGGCGGGAGTTATTATTCGGCTCCGCGTGGCTATTACGCCCCGCGGTATTACCAACCGGCGCCGCGCTATTACTCGGCACCGCGTTACTACCAACAAGGCCCACGCTACTACTCGCCACCGCGAGCGGCGTACCGGTCTTATCCGAACCGGGGTGGCTGGGACGGCCATGACCGGGGCGGCTGGAATGACGACCGAGGCGGTCGAGGCGGACGTGATCATCGGGGACGCGGCGATCACGATGGACGGGGCAGTCACCGCTGATCCCAGGGCAACAGAAAGCGGCGCATGAAGCGCCGCTTTTTTGTGCCTGCAATAAACCCGATGGGATAACACTTGTGGGAGCGAGCTTGCTCGCGATTACGTCGGGTCGGCCAACATTCATGTGTCTGATAGGCCGCTATCGCGAGCAAGCTTCCACAGGGAGTTGCTGACTCGTTACTCGTTGGACAAGTCCGCCAACGGATGCCGCCCCTCCCACGCCTTGTGAAAGTGCGCCTCGACCGCCGCCTCGGGCACATGGTTGATGTCCGGCCAGTGCCAACGGGGCTTGTGGTCCTTGTCGATCAGCCGCGCGCGCACGCCTTCGCTGAATTCCGGATGGCGACAGCAGTTGAGGCTCAAGGTGTATTCCATCCGGAACACGCCGGCCAAGGACAAATGCCGGGCACGGGCGATCTGTTCCCAGACCAGATAAGCGGTCAAGGGCGAACCTTCGGTCATGGTCTTGGCGGCGCGGGCGATCAGTGGGTCCGAGTAGTCCACCAGCAGACTGAGGGCTTTCCAGGCGCAGCGCACATCGCTGACGTCCAGCCATTCATCGATTTTCTGCCGACGTGGTAGCCATTGGGCTTCGGGCATTTGGCCGACCGCTTCCTGTTGCAGGGCCTTGAGCAGGCTGTTGAGCTGCACCTCGGTCTGTTCCTGCCAGTTGAGTTGCAGCAGGCCTTCGATCAGGTCGTCCTGTTGTTCATCCAGCAAAAAGCGGTCGGCCAGGTCCAGGTCGATGGCGTCCCGGGCATTCATGTGGGCGCCGGTCAGGCCGAGAAACAAGCCGAGCTTGCCAGGCAGGCGCGACAAGAACCAACTGGCGCCGACATCCGGGTACAGGCCGATGCTGATTTCCGGCATTGCCAGGCGACTGCTTGGCGTGACGATGCGGGTACTGGCGCCTTGCAGCAGGCCCATGCCGCCACCCAGTACATAGCCATGCCCCCAGCACAGCAGGGGTTTGGGGTAGGTGTGCAGGTTGAAGTCCAAGCGGTATTCCGCGGCGAAGAATTGTGCAGCCAGCGGCGGTACTTCACCGGGATGGGCACGGCAGGCCTCTACCAGGCTGCGCACTTCACCGCCGGCGCAGAACGCCTTGGCGCCATTGCCGCGCAATAACACACACACGACCTGCGGCTCCCGGGCCCAGGCATCGAGACGATCACGCAAGGCGTTGATCATCGGCAGGGATAAGGCATTCAGGGATTTTTCGGCGTCCAGGGTGGCGATGCCGATACGGGCACCGTCGATGCCGGTGAGCTCTTCGAAGTGCAGATTCATCGTGACCTCGATCAGAAAATTGAATAATCAGTATGACCGCTGCGTGGGAAAGTGCTGGTTCTGCGTCAGATCAATTGACAAGCCATGTAGGCTTTCCTAGGGTGCGCCCATTGTTTTTACCGGATGCAACCATGACTGCCGACGACCGTATCAAACTCGAACCGAGCTGGAAGCAGGCACTGCGTGCCGAGTTCGACCAGCCCTACATGGCGGAGTTGCGTGAGTTCCTACGCAGTGAGTACGCCGCTGGCAAGGAGATCTATCCGCCGGCTCCACTGATTTTCAACGCCCTCAACTCCACGCCGCTGGACAAGGTCAAGGTGGTGATTCTCGGTCAGGATCCTTACCACGGTCCAGGCCAGGCTCATGGCTTGTGCTTCTCGGTACAGCCGGGCGTGCCGACGCCGCCGTCCCTGGTGAACATCTACAAGGAGTTGAAGCGCGATCTGAACATCGACATCCCGAATCACGGCTACCTGCAAAGCTGGGCCGACCAGGGCGTGTTGCTGCTCAACACAACCCTGACCGTGGAGCGCGCCAATGCCAACGCCCACGCCAAGAGAGGCTGGCAGCACTTTACCGACAGGATCATTGAAGTCGTCAGCGAACACCAGCCGCACTTGGTGTTCCTGTTGTGGGGCGCCCATGCCCAGAGCAAGCAGAAGCTGATCGATGCGACCAAGCATTTGGTGCTGACTTCGGTCCACCCGTCACCGCTGTCGGCCCACCGAGGCTTCATCGGCTGTGGGCATTTCAGCCGGACCAACAAGTTTCTCCAGCAGCATGGCGAGACGCCGATCGATTGGCGGTTGCCGCCGCTTTAAGTGGTTGGCAGTCAGGGCCCCATCGCGAGCGAGCTCGCTCCCACAGGGGATTCGTGTTGCCCTGAACCTGTGGGAGCTTGCTCGCGATGAAGGCGCCGCGGACGATCAGGCCGAACTCGACTGGCGCATCCAATACCTGAACAACGGCTCCGCCAGAAACAGCACGAACAGCAACCGCATCACCTGCAACGCGGTCACCAACGGCACTGACAGTTGCAGGGTTTCCGCCGTCAGGCTCATTTCCGCGATGCCGCCGGGCATCATGCCGAGTGTCAGTGAACGCAGGTCCAGTTGGGTCAGGGTGCTCAGGCCCAACGCCGCGAGAGTGGCGATCAGCATCGTCAACACCGTGCCGATCAGGGTGCGCCCCATGAACGACGGCGCCCGACGAAAGAACTGCCGGTTGAAATGACAACCCAGTCCGCTGCCGATCAACCACTGGCCGACCTGGCTGGCGCCGTTGGGCAGGCCGATGTGCAGGTCCCAACCGACGCTCACCGCCGCACTTACCAGCAAGGGTCCGAACAGCCAGGGATTGGGTTGGCGCAATCGCTCCCAGACCCAGGCGAGCAGGGCGCCCGCCGGGAACAGGATCGCCAGCCACAGCCAGTCCACCGTCGTGGCGTGTTGCACCGGCGAGCCTTCGCCCAACAGGTACTTGAAGGCTGCCGGCACGCACAGCACTACCACCAGCACCCGCAGGCTCTGGCCTGCGGCGACGCGGCTGAGGTCCGCGCCGTTGCGGGCGCCGAGGTTGACCATTTCGCCGGAACCGCCGGGCATGCTCGAGAAAAACGCGGTAGCACGGTCCTCGCCGGTGCGACGCATCAGCCAGACACTTACCACGCTGGACACGCTGGTGATCAGCGCGCCGAAAAAGATCAGGCCGAAGTGGCTCAGGACCTGTTCCATCACCACCGGGGTGAAGTGCAGGCCGATGCCGATGCCCACCACCCATTGGCCGCATTTGCGGCCGCCGGGGATTTCCGCCAATTGCCACGGCGTCAGGCAGCGCACCAGGATGATCGCCAGCAACGAGCCGACCATCCAGGGCAAAGGCCAGCCGATCAGGCTGGCCAGGTAACCGCCGGCCAGGCCGACCAGCGGTGTTCCCCACCATTGTCTGAATATCGCCTCAGACATTGGCCAGGGCGCGACGTTGTGCGGCGCGGCGACGCCAGATCCGCAGCAATGGCATGAACAGCATGATCGCTGTCAGGATCCAGCAGCCGAACGTGATCGGGCTCGACCAGAGGATCTCCAGGGCTCCGTTGGAAATCGACAGCGCACGCCGCAGGTTCTGCTCCATCAGGCCACCGAGGATGAAGCCCAGCAGCACTGGCGACAGCGGGAAGTCCAGCTTGCGCAGGATATAGCCGAAGATGCCGATACCGATCATCAGGAACAGGTCGAACGTGGTGGCATGCACCGCATAGACACCGATCCCGGTGATGATCGCGATGACCGGAACCAGTGCCCAGTTTGGCACCGCCAGGATCCGGGTGAAGATGCGGATCATTGGGATGTTGAGGATCACCAGCATGACGTTGGCGACGAACAACGACGCGATCAGGCCCCAGACGATGTCCGGCTGTTGCTGGAACAGCAGCGGACCGGGCGTGATGTTGTACAGCGACAGCGCGCCGATCATCACCGCGGTGGTGCCCGAGCCGGGAACGCCGAGGGTCAGCATCGGCACCAGCGCACCGCAGGCCGCGCCACCGATGGCTGTTTCCGGGGCGGCAAGGCCGCGCTTGTCGCCCTGGCCGAACGTGCCACCGGCGCCGGCAATGCGTTTTTCCGTCATGTAGGCCACGGCACTGGCCAGCGTCGCACCAGCACCCGGCAGCACGCCCATGATGAAACCGAGCACGCCGCAGCGCAGGTTCACAGTGAAGACCGACGCGGCTTCCTTGAAGTTGAACATCATCCGCCCGGTAGCTTTCACTGCCTCCTGGCCGCGATGGGTTTTTTCCAGCAGCAACAGGATTTCACTGATGGAGAACAGGCCCAGCACCAGCACGACGAACTGGATGCCATCGGTCAAGTGGATGTTGTCACCGGTGAAGCGGTATACGCCGCTGTTGGCATCGATCCCGACACTGGACAGGAACAGGCCGATCAGCGCCGCGATGAAGGTCTTGAGCGGTCGGTCGCCGGCCATGCCGCCGAGGCAGACAATGGCGAACACCATCAGGACGAAATATTCCGCCGGCCCGAAGGCAATCGCCCATTTGGCCAGCAACGGTGCGAACAACACCATGCCGCAGGTGGCGATGAACGCGCCGATGAACGAACTCCACGCCGACAGCGACAACGCCACGCCGGCCAGGCCTTGGCGGGCCATCGGATAGCCATCGAGGGTGGTCATCACGGTGGAGGCTTCACCCGGGATGTTGAGCAGGATCGAGCTGATGCGCCCGCCGTATTCGCAACCTAGGTACACCGCGGCCAGCAGAATCAGCGCCGATTCCGGCGGCAGCCCCAGGGCAAAGGCAATCGGGATCAGCAACGCCACGCCGTTGATCGGGCCCAGGCCCGGCAACAGGCCGACCACGGTGCCGATCAGGGTGCCGGTCAATGCCGTGACGAGGTTGTAGGGGGTCAGTGCAACGCCAAAACCCTGGCCGAGATAATTCAGGGTATCCATATCAATTCTCCAGGACGTCGAGCAGGCCCAGGGGCAGCGGCACGTCCATCAGCTTGTCGAACAACAGGTAAAGACCGATGGCCATCAGGCTGATGATCACCACGCTGGGCACCCAGCGACCGCCGTAAAGGCGCGCCATCGGCACGCCGATCAGGATGCTGGCAAGAATGAAGCCCAAGGGTTCGAAGGTCCCGGCGAAGACCAGCAGCAGCACCACGCAGATACCGATTTTCTGCAAGGTTTCGCGGTCCAGGTGCGGGTCTTCGTCGCTGTGCACGATGGGCGTAGGGCGAAACAGCATGTACAGCAACGCCAGCCCCATCAGCCCGAGCATCAGCAAGGGAAAGGCGCGCGGGCCGACCGGTTCGTAGGAAAAGGCCGCTTGATAGGGCCAGGCCATCAGCGCCAGGCCGATACAGGCCAGTAGCAGCACCGCGGCAAAAATACGTTGGATGGTGAGCATGACTAACTCCTGGGCGGCGCCGACAGTGCCGGCGCCGCCGCGAGAACAGAGACGGTTACTGGATCAGGCCGAACTCTTTGGCCAGCACCTTGTAATCAGCCACTTGTTTCTTCACATAGGCATCCAGTTCCGGGCCGGTCATGGCGAACGGGAACAGCTCGCGCTGGTCGCGCAACTTGGCGAACTCTTCGGAAGCCAGCAGTTTGTCGAACGCGTCTTTCCACCAGGCGTAGTCTTCGTCGCTGACCTTTGGCCCGAGGTAGAAGCCACGGACCACTGGCCAGAGGATGTCGTAGCCTTGTTCGCGAGCGGTCGGGATGTCTTTCATTTCCGGCTCGTCCAGGCGTTTATCGGAGAACACCGCCAACAGACGCATGTCACCACTCTGGATATGCGGCATGGAGTCGGAAATGTCCGTACTGCCGACCTGAATATGGCCGCCGAGCAGGGCTGTTGCGATTTCACCACCGCCTTCGAGTGCCACGTAGCGCAGTTTGCGCGGGTCGATACCGGCGGCCTTGGCGATCAGGGCAGTTTGCATCCAGTCCTGGCTGCCGACGGTGCCGCCGGAACCGATCACCACGGAGCCTGGATCTTTCTTCAGGGCCTGCACCAGGTCGTCGAGGTTCTTGTAGGGCGAATCGCTCTTTACCGCGATGGCGCCGTAGCTGGTGCCAACGGCCGCCAGCCAGCGCACGGCGTTTTCATCGAAACGACCGAACTTGCCTTGCGCCAGGTTCAACAGCGAACCGCTGGACCAGGCCACCAGCGTACCGGCGTCGGCCGGGCGTTGGGCGACCACTGCGTTGTAGGCCACCGCGCCGACACCGCCGGGCATATAGGTCACCCGCATGGGTTTGGTCAGCAGTTTCTGGTTCACCAGCGCGCTCTGCGCCAGTTTGCACGTCAGGTCGAAACCGCCGCCCGGTGCCGCCGGGGCGATGCATTCGGGGCGCTTGGGCTCCTTGGATGGATCAGCGGCGAGCAACTGTCCGGCGAACATCAGGCATCCGGCGGCCAGGGCTACTTTACGCAGTGAAAGGTTCATTGTTGTCTCCACAGGATTGTTGTTATGCGTGGTGAAAATGTGTCGTTGACGGATCCCGCCCAAGTCATCGGTGACGGGGCGCGCAGCTCATTACCGGGATTGAATGCAGGGCGACACCGCCCAAGGCGGTCTGGATGAAGCGAGACAGGCGAGCAGGCGCTGGGGCCTGTAGCTGCATGGACAGCATGGTGAATACTCCGCTTTTATTCTTCTTATTCAGGACGAAAATGCTTCGTGGCATTTTTCATTCGCGATCGGGCGCCGCGACGGTCAGTCGAAACTATCCGTAAAGGGACTCTAACGGCCCAACCTTTCGCTAACCTTTCAAAAGCTTTCAGCAGGTTTTTTGGCTTCACAGTGGCGGATGCGGCTGTAAACTCCGCGCCAAAGAATGGCGTCGACCATCCCTGAATCGAGGAATAACCCATGCGTGTTCTGCTCGTCGAAGACCATCTGCAGCTCGCCGAAAGCGTTGCCCAAGCGCTCAAGAGTGCCGGTTTGACCGTGGACGTGCTGCACGACGGCGTTGCGGCCGACCTGGCCTTGAGCAGCGAGGAATACGCCGTGGCGGTCCTGGATGTCGGGCTGCCGCGCATGGACGGTTTCGAGGTGTTGGCGCGTCTGCGGGCTCGTGGCAAGACCTTGCCGGTACTGATGCTGACCGCTCGCAGCGACGTCAAGGACCGTGTCCATGGCCTGAATCTCGGCGCTGACGATTACCTGGCCAAGCCATTCGAACTCACTGAGCTGGAGGCCCGCGTCAAGGCTCTGTTGCGCCGCAGCGTACTGGGCGGCGAGCGCCAGCAGCGCTGTGGCGGGCTGGTCTATGACCTGGACACCCGGCGGTTTACCCTCGACGATGAACTGTTGACGCTGACGTCCCGTGAGCAAGCCGTGCTGGAGGCATTGATCGCCCGGCCGGGGCGGGTGATGAGCAAGGAGCAACTGGCGGCCCAGGTGTTCGGCCTGGACGAAGAGGCCAGCCCCGACGCCATCGAAATCTACGTCCATCGCTTACGCAAGAAACTCGATGGTCATGCGGTGGCGATCGTGACGTTCCGCGGCCTGGGCTACCTGCTGGAAAATCGCAATGCATAAGCCCGACAGCCTGCGCTGGCGGCTGCTTCGCAACCTCGCGCTGCTGCTGGTGGTATTGATGCTCGCCAGCGGCTTGAGCGCCTATTGGAACGGTCGCGAGGCTGCCGACACTGCCTACGATCGGACCCTGCTGGCTTCGGCCCGGACCATCGCCGCGGGCCTTTCGGCGCGTGACGGCAGCCTCAGTGCGGATGTGCCCTACGTGGCCCTGGATACTTTCGCCTACGACAGCGCCGGACGCATTTATTACCAGGTCAATGACATCGACAAGAAGCTGATTTCCGGCTATGAAAACCTCCCCGGTCCGCCGCCTGGCACGCCGCGCACGGACGATTACCCAGCCCTGGCGCGCTTTTACAATGCTCGCTATCAGGGCCAGAACGTGCGGGTGGTGAGCCTGCTCAAGGCCGTGAGCGAGCCGAACATGAACGGCATGGCGGAAATTCGTGTAGCGGAGACTGAAGAGGCGCGGGTCAGCATGGCCCGCGGGCTGATGGCCGACACGCTGTTGCGCCTGGGCATGCTGGCCGTGGGCGCGCTGCTGTTGGTGTGGTTTGCAGTCAGCGCGGCATTGCGCCCGTTGGAACGCTTGCGCACGGCGGTGGAAGAGCGCCAGTCGGATGACCTGCGGCCATTGCCCCTGGTGGAAGTGCAGCATGAACTCTGGCCGTTGGTGCGCGCCCTCAACCATTTCACCGAGCGCCTGCGCGGGCAGTTCGAACGCCAGGCGCAATTCATTGCCGATGCCGCTCATGAATTGCGCACGCCCCTGGCTGCACTCAAGGCCCGCCTTGAGCTGGGCTTGCGAGCCAGCGAACCGGCGACATGGCGTGAAACCCTGGAAACTGCGGCCCAAGGTACTGACCGGTTAACCCACCTGGCTAACCAATTGCTGTCCTTGGCGCGTGTGGAAAACGGCGCCCGGGCCATTGCCGAGGGCGGCGCGCAACTGCTTGATCTCAGCCAGTTGGCTCGTGAGTTGGGCATGGCCATGGCCCCGCTGGCCCATGCCCGAGGGGTGGCGCTGGCCCTGGAAGCCGACGAGCCTGTGTGGTTGCGGGGCGAGCCGACCTTGTTGAACGAGTTGTTGAGCAACCTGGTGGACAACGCCCTGGCCCATACCCCATCGGGCGGCAATGTAATCCTGCGGGTTTCTGCGCCGGCCGTGCTGGAGGTCGAGGACGATGGCCCCGGCATTCCGCTGCACGAGCGGGACCGGGTGTTCGAGCGCTTCTATCGACGCAACCAGCAAGTGGCCGGCTCCGGCCTGGGGTTGGCGATCGTGGGCGAAATCTGCCGTGCCCACTTGGCGCAGATTACCTTGCATGATGGGCAGGAGCGGGGGTTGAAGGTGCGGGTGAGTTTTATCCCAGGTTCAGATTGAGCCAAGGCCGAACACTGTTGTGGCGAGGGGATTTATCCCCGTTGGGCGCGCAGCGCCCCAGAATTTGCTATCACTGCGGTGTGTCTGTTCAGGTCAGCATCTGGCCCGGATTTCCTGGTTGTCAGGCTGGGCTTAATAAAACATCGACCGCGCTTCTTCGATATCCACGCTGCGGGCCTTGTTGTCCGGGTCGATCCCCAGTTTCTTGAAAGCCGGGACTGAAAACACATCAATTCGGCTGAGCGGGTGATCGGTGTCCTTGTAGCAGTACAGCGCCGCGACCTGCACCAGGTCGACATAATCGATTTGCTTGGAATCCCGGGTGAAATCCAGATACAGCCCCGGCAGCTTCACCAACCGCTCCGGAAACTCCCAGACGCTAAGTAGTTTGTCCCCCAGCACCGGGTGAATCGTTTCGATGACGTGGTTGAGGCTGACCGGGTCCGACAGCAATTCATTGTTGTCTTGCGCATACGTCAGGATCGGCAACACGCCGATCTGGTGCACCAGCCCACCCAACGCGGCCTGGTCGGGCTTGAGTTGGGTGTAACCGCGGCACAGCGCATAGCTGACGCCAGCGATCTCCAGGCTCTTGCGCCAGACCTCGCGCATCTTCAGTTCCACCACCTCGGAGCGGGCGTGGAAAATTTGCTCCATGACCAGGCCGATGGCCAGGTTGCTGCTGTAGTTGACGCCCAATCGAGTGATGGCCGTGTGCAGGTCGGTGACTTCCTGGGTGGCGCGCAGCAGTGGGCTGTTGACCACTTTTATCAGGCGTGCCGAGAGGGCCGTATCGCGGCCGATCACTTTGCTCAGGTTGCTGACGCTGATTTCCGGGTCTTCGGCGGCCCGGCGAATCTGCAGGGCCACTTCCGGTAATGTTGGCAGAACCAAGTCATCGTTATCGATGGCTTGCACCAAATCCCGTTGGACCTTATCCGCCAAATCGCTCATTTCGGTTCTCTAGGGTATTGCGGCAAATGCTGCGATCAGCGCTGGATTTCGCGGTCGCGATCCAGTTCGTAAGGCAGGTCCAACAGTTGAAGGCGTGGGCCTTCCAAGGTGCCGAGGTGCAAATTGTCATCTTCTGCTGCTTCGGCCTGCAATACCGCCAGCAGTTCAATATTCCCCTCACTGCGGGCGGCAATCACCACTTCGCCGATGGAACTGCCATGCGTGGGGGAGAACAGCGCTGTGCCGGGCTCCGGTAGTTCGCTGGCGTCCAGCTGCAGGCGATACAGGCGTCGCTTGAGCTTGCCCAGGTATTGCATGCGGGCGACGATTTCCTGGCCGGTGTAGCAGCCTTTCTTGAAACTCACGCCGCCGACGGCTTGCAGGTTGAGCATCTGTGGGATGAACAGTTCGCGGGTGGCCGGCATGACCTGGCCGATTCCGGCGCGGATCTGGCCCAGCAGCCAGGGGTTCAGGTCCGCTTCGGCCAGTTCTGCGCCCAGGCGGGTTCGCAGCGTCTGTGCCTGTTCGGCAGGGGCCCACAATTCGGCGCGACCGGGAGATACGCGGATGGCGATCAAGGCTTCATGGCGAGCCACGCTGTCGGTGTCGCTCGGCAGTTCGAGGCCCAGGTCGGCCAGCGCCTTGTCGGCGTTTTCCAGGCCGAAGCGAACCCAGGTCGCGCTTTCGTCGGTGAGCTTGGATTTGGAGAACACGGCATATTTTTTCAAGTCGGCCAGTTGCGGTTCGAGCAGTTCGGCGGCCATGGCCATCAACACGCCGTCACCTTCGAGCAAAATGCGGAAGCTCGATTGCATCCGGCCTTTCTGGGTGCAGCGGGCGCCGAGGCTGGCCCGTTTGTCGCTCAAGTAGTCGAGGTTGCAGGTCAATTGGCCTTGCAGGAATTTGGTGGCATCCACGCCGCGGACCGCGAGGACGCCTTCGTGGGACAGGGTGCAGAAAAAAGCGGAATCAGCCATGGGTCATCGCAGGATAAAAGGTCTGGTAGACATCATAAGGGGGCGCCCTTGAAATGGGTAGTTCACAAAGGATCGGTGGTGCCCGACCAAAGCTGTCTGTTCCACTGCGGCGGGGCCTGTATACTTGCGCTCTATTTGAGGAGCGCTCCATGGTCGAAGATGTTGAACTGAATCGCCTCTACTGGCACAGCCGCCGCGGCATGCTTGAGCTGGACGTGTTGCTGGTGCCATTCGTCAAAGAGGTTTATCCCCATCTCAATGAAGTGGACCGCGCGTGCTATGTCCGCCTGCTCGAATGCGAGGATCAGGACATGTTCGGCTGGTTCATGGAGCGCAGTGAATCCGAAGACCCTGAGTTGCAGCGCATGGTCCGGATGATCCTGGACCGTGTCCAGCCCAAGTAATCGCTTCGAATGCCGCTGGCAGGCCTCCGGGCAACTGCTGGCGGCTTATCTGCTGGCCCAGGTGTTTGCCCTGGGTTCGTTGTTCCTGTTGTCCGTCCCATCCTGGTTCGCCGCGCCTGGCATTGTATTGTGCCTGGCCCATGGTGCCTGGGTGATCCCCCGATATGTCGTGCTGACCCATCGCCGGGCTTTCTGTGGGTTGCGTCGTAATGCCGCTGGCTGGCAACTCTGGAGCCGGGCCGATGGGTGGCGGGCTGTGCAACTGCGCCCCGATAGCCTGGCGCTGCCGATGATCGTCGTGCTGCGTTTTCGCGTGCAGGGTGAACGGCGGGTCCGGTCGGTGTGTGTGCCGCGCGACGCGCTGGCGCCGGATGTCCATCGGCGCCTGCGGGTGCAGCTCAGGTTCAGTCGGCGTAGGTGGGCGGCACCAGGATAGTGTCCAGTGCCTCGGGCAGCAGGTTCGGGTAGTCGAGGGTGTAATGCAGCCCCCGGCTTTCCTTGCGTTCCATGGCCGAGCGAATCATCAGTTCGGCCACCTGGGCCAGGTTGCGCAGTTCGATCAGGTCGCGACTGACTTTATAGTTGCTGTAGAACTCGTCGATTTCATCCAGCAGCAAGCGCACCCGATGTTGTGCCCGTTGCAGGCGCTTGTTGGTGCGCACGATGCCTACGTAGTCCCACATGAATCGCCGTAGTTCGTCCCAGTTGTGCGCGATGATCACGTCTTCATCCGAATCGGTGACCTGGCTGGCGTCCCACGAGGGCAGGGCGGCCGGAACGGCAATCTGCGGCAATTGCGCCAGGATGTCAGCCGCCGCCGAGCGGGCGTAGACGAAGCATTCCAGCAGCGAGTTGCTGGCCATGCGGTTGGCGCCGTGCAGGCCGGTGAAGCTGGTTTCGCCGATGGCATACAGGCCAGGCACGTCGGTGCGGCCCTGTTGGTCGACCATCACGCCACCGCAGGTGTAATGCGCTGCCGGCACCACCGGAATCGGCTGCTTGGTGATGTCGATGGAGAACTCCAGGCAGCGTTCGTACACCGTCGGGAAGTGACTCTTGATGAACGCTTCGGGCTTGTGGCTAATGTCCAGGTAAACGCAATCGATACCCAGGCGCTTCATTTCGTGGTCGATGGCCCGGGCGACGATGTCGCGCGGCGCCAGTTCGGCGCGCGGATCGAAGCGTTGCATGAAGCGTTCGCCGTTGGGCAGCTTCAGGTGGGCCCCTTCGCCACGCAGGGCTTCGGTGATCAGGAAGCTCTTGGCCAGCGGGTGATAGAGGCAGGTGGGGTGAAACTGGTTGAACTCCAGGTTCGCCACCCGGCAACCCGAACGCCAGGCCATGGCAATGCCATCGCCGCAGGCACCGTCGGGGTTGCTGGTATAAAGATAGACTTTCGCTGCGCCGCCGGACGCCAGGATGACGAAGCGCGCACCGTAGGTATCGACTTCACCGGTGCCGCGATTGAGCACGTAGGCACCGAGGCAGCGATCGCCGTCCAGGCCCAGGCGTTTTTCGGTGATCAGGTCGACGGCGACGCGCTGTTCCAGCAACTCGATGTTCGGCCGCAGTCGCGCCTGGGCGAGCAGGGTCTTGAAGATCGCTGCACCGGTGGCGTCGGCCGCATGGATGATGCGCCGATGGCTGTGACCGCCTTCGCGCGTCAAGTGGAACTCGAAACCGCCGTCTTCGGTACCCGATTGTTCGTCACGGGTAAACGGTACGCCTTGGTCGATCAGCCACTGGATGGCTTCCCTGCTGTGTTCTACGGTGAAACGCACCGCCTGTGGATTGCAAAGGCCACCGCCGGCGTTGAGGGTGTCGTCGACATGGGACTCAATGGTGTCGGTATCGTCCAGTACGGCTGCGACGCCGCCCTGGGCCCAGAAGGTCGAACCGTTGGCCAGGTCGCCCTTGCTCAGTACTGCAATGCGCAAATGCGCAGGCAACGTCAGTGCAAGGCTCAATCCGGCGGCTCCGCTGCCGATTACCAGAACATCGTGTTGAAACTGTTGGCTCATTCGAATGGTTTCCGCTCAAGGCGACCCGGGTCGGGGTTGGCGCAAGACACCGCTTCAACGGGTCAGGCAGCCACGCAGCCCACTAGTATATAGAGGGGGGGATCGGCACAATAGCCGGGCATTCATGGCAATGTGAAACCAGCGTGACAGAAAAGCGACACGCTTCGTCGGATCGCCGGTTTGGGTACAACGTCGATAAGGCCGCCGTTTCGAGGACAGAACGCTGTTTATCTCGTCACGGTTGCCTGATATTCAGTGTACAGCGCTATAGATAGCGGGAACTTTTGCCAAGCGCCTACGTTCAATAGACGGTTGTCTGCAAAAGGGAGCAGCGTCGGGTTGGTGCAAGATTTCGATTGGAGTCTCTGCCGTCAGGCCCGGTGACAGATTATTCGCGCAGCCGGGGAATCTCCTGCTGCGTTTTTCGTGCGTGCCGAGATCAGAGCGCGTCGGAAACTTGCTTGGAAGGGGGAGAACTTTTGCGAAAAGCCCGAGTCTATGTTTGCAAGCCCGGTCAATTAGTAATGCAAGCCTCCTTCGAGCTTATCGAGGAGTGTTCATGCTAACCCAGGAAGAGGATCAGCAGCTGGTCGAGCGCGTCCAACGCGGCGACAAGCGAGCTTTCGATCTGCTAGTGCTTAAATACCAGCACAAAATTCTCGGGTTGATCGTGCGTTTCGTGCACGACACCCATGAAGCGCAGGATGTCGCTCAGGAAGCCTTCATCAAGGCCTACCGCGCACTTGGTAATTTTCGCGGGGACAGCGCGTTTTATACGTGGCTTTACCGCATCGCCATCAACACGGCGAAAAACTATCTGGTTTCACGCGGCCGCCGGCCGCCGGATAGCGATGTAAGTTCTGAGGATGCCGAGTTCTATGATGGCGATCATGGCCTCAAGGATCTCGAGTCACCAGAACGTGCGTTGCTGCGGGATGAGATCGAAGGCACCGTCCATCGAACCATCCAGCAATTGCCCGAAGATTTGCGTACGGCTTTAACTTTACGCGAGTTCGACGGTCTGAGTTACGAAGACATTGCGAGCGTCATGCAATGTCCTGTAGGCACCGTGCGCTCCCGGATCTTCCGCGCCCGGGAGGCCATTGATAAAGCCCTGCAACCTTTGTTGCAGGAAAACTAGAGACAGCGGCGACAGCCAAGAGAGGAACGCCATGAGTCGTGAAGCCCTGCAGGAATCGCTGTCCGCAGTGATGGATAACGAAGCGGACGAACTGGAATTGCGTCGGGTATTGAATGCCTTCGACGATGTTGAAACCCGTGAGACCTGGGCTCGTTACCAGATCGCCCGGGCCGTGATGCACAAGGATTTGTTGCTTCCACGCCTGGACATCGCTACGGCCGTTTCCGCTGCATTGGCTGACGAAGCCGTACCGGCTAAAGCCTCTCGCGGACCATGGCGCAGCCTGGGTCGCCTGGCAGTAGCCGCTTCGGTCACCGTGGCCGTACTGGCCGGTGTGCGCCTGTACAACCAGGATGAGATTGCCGGCGTACAGATGGCGCAGCAATCCAACCAGCCTGGCCTGGCCGCTCCACAGGTCAAGGGCCCAGCGGTACTGGCCGGTTACAGTGAAGGCTCGGAAACCGCAGGCCCAATGGTCAATGGTGTTCTGCAAGGCCAACCTGGCTGGCATGATCAGCGTCTGCCCAACTACCTGCGTCAGCATGCTCAGCAAGCTGCCCTGAAAGGTACTGAAAGCGCACTGCCTTACGCCCGTGCAGCCAGCATGGAAAATCGTTAATAAGGAAAACCATTGCGCGCCATACCTCTATTCGCGCTTCTGCTTGGTGGCTGGTGTGCGATTCCAGCCCATGCCGATGAGGCTCAGGATTGGTTGAATCGCCTGAGTCAAGCCGAGCAGCAGCAGAGCTTCCAGGGCACTTTCGTTTACGAGCGCAACGGTAGTTTTTCTACCCATAACATCTGGCATCGCGTCCAGGATGGCAAAGTCCGCGAGCGGTTACTCCAGCTCGACGGCTCGGCACAGGAAGTCCTGCGCATTGATGGGCATACTCAATGCGTCAGTGGCTCCTTGATCGCGGGGCTGGGCAATACGCCTGACGGCACCTCACGTGCGCTCGATCCGCAAAAACTCAAGAATTGGTATGACCTGGCCGTCATTGGCAAGTCGCGCGTGGCCGGGCGTCAGGCGGTCATTGTGGCGATGACGCCAAAGGACCAGCATCGCTATGGTTTCGAGCTGCACCTGGATAAAGAGACCGGCTTGCCGCTCAAGTCCCTGTTGCTCAATGACAAGGGCCAGTTGCTCGAACGTTTCCAGTTTACCCGCTTGAATGTCGCCGCGCCGACAGACGGTGATCTGCAAGCCAGCGCCGAATGCAAGGCTGTCACGCAGGATTCCGCCAAGGTCGTCGCGGTGAAAGCCGCCTGGCACTCGGATTGGCTTCCACCTGGGTTCGAGCTGTCCAGCAGTGCCGTGCGCAAGGACCCGGACACTCAGGTCCAAGTCACCAGCTTGATGTACGACGATGGTCTGGCGCGCTTCTCGGTGTTCCTGGAGCCATTGAACGGTGCCAACGCCACTGATACCCGTACTCAGCTCGGCCCGACGGCTGCCGTGTCCCGCAGGCTCACGACGCCCCAGGGCGAGATGATGGTCACGGTGGTCGGTGAGATTCCTATCGGTACGGCGGAACGGATTGCGCTTTCCATGCGTTCCGACGTCACGGCAACTCAATAGCCAGCTGGCTGGATGGGTGGTTCGATTGTGCGAGAGGCTGATGATGCCAGGGCTTGATCGAAATGCCGAAACTTCCTGTCAGTATTTTCATTTGCAAAAACCCAGCTTTTTTTCTATAGGTCAGAGCCGCTCGGCCCTGGCCTTGTCTGTTTCCGGAACAAAAATACCGGCGTATCTTTTCCTGGTATTCCTTGCTCCATATCGCTTAACCATGCTCGTCGTAACGGGAGCCGTATGTCGATACCACGCTTGAAAACCTATCTCTCTATCCTTGCCACCGTGCTTGTGCTCGGCCAGGCCGTTCCTGCCGTGGCGGTCGAGTTGCCCGACTTTACGCAATTGGTCGAGCAGGCGTCGCCCGCCGTAGTGAACATCAGCACGACCCAGAAACTGCCGGATCGCCGCGTATCGGACCAGCAAATGCCGGACCTGGAAGGTTTGCCGCCGATGCTGCGTGAGTTCTTCGAGCGCGGCATGCCGCAACAACCCCGTTCGCCTGGCGGTGGTCGCCAGCGCGAAGCGCAATCCCTGGGGTCGGGTTTCATTATTTCGCCTGATGGCTACATCCTGACCAACAACCATGTGATCGCCGATGCCGACGAAATCCTGGTACGCCTGGCCGATCGCAGTGAGCTCAAGGCCAAGCTGATCGGCACCGATCCGCGTTCCGACGTGGCGCTGTTGAAAATCGAAGGCAAGGATCTGCCCGTGCTCAAGCTGGGCAAATCCCAGGACCTGAAAGCCGGCCAATGGGTCGTGGCCATTGGTTCGCCGTTCGGCTTCGACCACACCGTGACCCAGGGTATTGTCAGCGCCATCGGTCGCAGCCTGCCGAACGAAAACTACGTGCCGTTCATCCAGACCGACGTGCCGATCAATCCGGGTAACTCCGGTGGCCCGCTGTTCAACCTCGCGGGTGAAGTCGTCGGCATCAACTCCCAGATCTATACCCGTTCGGGTGGTTTCATGGGCGTGTCCTTCGCGATTCCGATCGACGTTGCCATGGATGTGTCCAACCAACTGAAAAGCGAAGGCAAGGTGAGCCGCGGCTGGTTGGGCGTGGTCATCCAGGAAGTGAACAAGGACCTGGCCGAGTCGTTCGGGCTCGAAAAACCGGCCGGTGCGCTGGTGGCGCAGATCCAGGAAGGTGGCCCGGCTGCCAAGGGCGGCCTGCAAGTGGGTGACGTGATCCTGAGCATGAATGGTCAGCCGATCGTCATGTCCGCCGACCTGCCGCACTTGGTAGGTGCCCTCAAGGCCGGTGCCAAGGCCAATCTGGAAGTGATTCGTGAAGGCAAGCGCAAGAACGTCGAATTGACCGTCGGCGCCATTCCTGAAGAAGGCAAGGAGTTGGATTCGCTGCCCAAGTCTGGCGTCGAGCGCAGCAGCAACCGTCTGGGCGTGGCTGTGGCCGAGCTGACCGAAGAGCAGAAGCGCACCCTGGAGCTTCAGGGCGGTGTGGTGATCAAGGAGGTGCAGGATGGTCCTGCCGCCCTGATCGGCCTTCAGCCGGGCGATATCATTACGCACCTGAACAACCAGGCCATCGGTTCCGCCAAGGAGTTCACCGACATCGCCAAGGCGTTGCCGAAGAATCGTTCGGTCTCGATGCGGGTCCTGCGCCAGGGGCGTGCGAGCTTCATTACCTTCAAGCTGGCCGAATGACCGGTTAGCGGCTCAAAAAAAACCGCCTCGATAGAGGCGGTTTTTTATTGGTGCGCCAGGCATGGCGCGTTGCGCGCAAGCGCAACCAGCTTGGCTGTGGTGGCCACGCTGGTGACTTGGAGGTGCAAGTCCTCTACACACCCGGCAAGGGGAAGTGTTAGCCAGAGGCAAGGGTGTCGCGGGCGACTGCGAATCTGAAGAAAGCCCGAGGCAAAATGCTGGCCTGACGAACAGGAAGCGGATTAGGCGGCACAGCGGGGTAAGAAGGCCAATATCTTCAAAGCCCGATACTTGCACGGAACGCTGTGACGTAGATCCGACAGGCATAAGCAGGAAGGTCGCGCGAATTACCCTGGGAGATCTGTTTAGCCTGCCATGTGCTACCGGCGCCGTGAGGT
>NZ_FPIX01000015.1:0-126105 GCF_900119205.1 Pseudomonas sp. NFACC16-2
CTTGCCTGATCGAGCGGTTGATCGCAGAAGGCGAGCATTTTTCCCCTGAGCCAAAGGAAGAGCTCACAAAAAAACGAACGGGAGCAGGTGGATCTGCGGCGCTCTCGCTGGCGTGAGATGGCGTTTGTCCTTTGGCTGCTTTGTGGCGCAATCGGTCCATGTTTGTCGCTATTCGATTGCCTTGAGCAATGGGATTACTTTAGCAATGCTTTACGTGAGTCCCCGCGAAACACGCGGGGATACCAGCGAGACGGGCTACGGGGCGAGGGGTTTGGTTAGCGCCTATGGGATAAATCCCCTCGCCACAGGGCTTGTTTCTTGCGCGACAGCGCAGCGTCGAAGATGCGGCGGCCACTCCCTCGCCCCCCATGCTTCAGGCCAAAATGGCTGTGTACTCCATCGCTCATTGACGCAACACCACCCGCGCCTCCAACACACTATTACGTGCTTCCAGAGTCAACGACTGCAGCGTCGCACCCTCCCGCTCTTGTTGATCCAGCCACTGGAGCAATTGATTGGCATCGCCACTGACGGCCAGTCGCAACGAATCGCCATCGACCTCCATTTCAGCTATTTCCAACCCCGTCGCGGCCGCACTGTCATTGACGCGCACCGACAAGGGCCGTGTGGCGGTGGTTAGATCCCGGGCGGGCTCGGCGCGCTGGATTCGTGCGTGCAGCTCGGCCTGTTGGCGATAATGTCGCTCGGCAACATCCAGCCGTTGCCGGACAGGTTGCCAGATCGTTGTGTAGACCACGACCACCAGCAGCAGCCCGACAAGGCCCAGCAACAATTGTTGCTCACGGCGTGACAGCCTCCCCCAGGCCTGTATCAAGCTATTGAAGTTCATCAACTGTTCTCCAGGGTGAGGATGGCCTGCACGCGGTTGTCCTGCTTGCTGGCGCTGCCCAGGGTGACGGGCAGTCCGGTTTGCTGCCCCCGCTCGCGCAGTTGCTCAAGCTCGACGAAACTGGTGGCGGTGAGCTGGATTTTCCAACCTTCGTCTTCACGAAAATCGATGCGCTGCACTTCGACGCTGCTCGCACCAATGACCTGCTCCGTCAGACGGACCAGACGAGCGACCTGTGTGTCCTGGCTTCGCCCACGACGACTTTGCAGCGCCTGGAACTGCGCCGCCAGGTCGACGATCCGGGTTTGCTCGGGATACAGCGACCTGAATCGCTGCTCGCCCTGGACATACAGATGACGGCTTTCGCTTTCAAGAAATCGTATGCGACCCTCGCTGAATGCCCAGGTGAGCAATAGCAATCCCAACGCGGTAACCGCCACACCACGCCACGGCAGCGGCTGGCGGCGTCGACGGAACTCACCCTGCATCAGGTCGATGGGATGTCCGCCAGCGCAGAGCAGCCACTCATCGATGCCTTCACGATCGCGTCCCTCGTCCAGCCAGTGAATCTCTTCGGGCAAGTCCGGCTTGAGCGTTGCCAGGGCTCGGGCCGACAGCGACACTCGCGCCGGCAATGCCCCGCCCAACAGCCAGCGACCGAACCAACGCACCGCAAAAGCCTTGTCATTGGGAAGCAGGTCCGCGTCGACATGCATTGCCCGTACATCGACGCCTTGCGCAGCCAGCAGCGCCAGCAGTGCCTGGAACCGGCCTCGCTCGGTCACCATCAGCGGGTAGCGCTGTTGTCGGTCCCGCGCGCCAACGCTGATGTGCAACGTCTCCAGATTTTCACTCAGCTGTTCTTCGATGGCGAATGCGAGGGCCTGGGATCGCGGCTGGCGTCCCGAGGGCCACGGATCGCTGCGCAGCCAACTGCACATTTCCATCGGCAACAGCACGTCGACGACTCGCCCATTCAACTCGCGGGCGGCTTCATGCAAGGGCAGGCTGCGTCGTTCGCCCTTGGGCGACCACACGCAACACGGCCAGTTGACGCAAGGCGCATCCATGCCGTCGGCTGTCAGGTAAAGCCAGGTTTTCATCTCAGGGACTCGCTGGGGCTGATGGGTAAAAAACGACGCTGAGCCACCGTCCAGCGTCCGCTAACGGGGTCGCGCTCGATGTCCGAGGCCAGGCGCAGACGGCTATCGGCACGGGTCACGCTCACGGTGATTCGGAACCAGCGGCTGCTCACGCCCAGGCCATGGCTGCCGATGCCCACCCCGGATAAAAGCGGGTCATTGGTGAAGGCCTGCACACTGGCGTATGGCTGATGGCGACGCTGGTTGATCAACACCTTGGCCACCTCATCCTCCATGCCGTCCAGGCTCATCAACACTGGCAGCGGCGCGGTATTGATATTCACCAGGGCGTCCCTGGGCAACACCACCACCCAAGGCTCCAGGCGCCGCAGCGTCTGACCGTCGATGCCCGGCAACAGGCGCAGTTGACTCAACTCCTGCACCGAGCCGACCTGGGGCAATGAAAGCGCGGGTAGCTCCAGCAACGCCAACAATCGCCTCCAGCGACCGAGGGTAACTTGATCGATCTGGCCCTGAGCCAGCAGCGCATTAAGGTTCAGGCGCCCGGACAAATCCTCGATATCGATGTGAACCTCGGCGTCCTCCATCTCGAATGCAGGTTTGAGCCGAGCCCAATCCTGGCTCAGGTCTACCGGCCCGGACGAAGTTATCGCGCTACCTTCCAACACCGCCTGCGCCCAGGCTTCAGCGGCCAGCCCCAATTGACGCAGTTGGACGTGCTGCAACTGCTGAGCGCTGCTCTGCAACAACAGGCGATGACTGCGCAGCATGCCAGCGGTGAAAAGCAGCGCCAGGCTCAGGACCAACAACACACTGATCAGCGCCACGCCTCGTTGCCGGCTCACGGCAACGCCCCCGGCAACAACAGCACGCGGCGGATCTGCTGGAAACGCCCTGTGGAAATCACCAGCTCCAACGCCAGTGGCGCGTTGCCGCGCACGGTTTCGTCATGCCAGCCTCGTTGCGCATCGAATACACGCCAGCTCAGGCTGCGTACGTCCTCGAGCAGTTTCTGCTGTTGCACGATGACCGGCCCTTCACCGCGACTGTCGCGCCACAACACCGCTGCCTCTAGTCGATAGTTCACCGTTTGCCGCTCGCTGCGTGGCTGGTCCAGCGGATTGGGCCAATGGCTACGCTGCAATTGCAGGCGCCCTGACGCGAGTACGATGGAACCGGCAACGGCCTGCCACACATCCCGTTCGATCACCCCCACCGCACGCTGCAAGGCCCTGACTTCCCGCTCATGCTGGCCGGCGCCCTGCTGGGTACGCACCACGCCGTCGAACAGGCGCCAACTGGCCAAGCCGAGCAAGGCAAAAACGGCGATGGCAATCACCAGCTCCAACAAGGTGAAGCCCGATTGTCTATTCATGACGATCGCGGACCCATCCCGTGGTGCGGTGCACGACTGCTGGGCTGCCGGCCCGGCTGACCTGGATCTCGACCCGGAGCAGACGCGGGTCGCGGGCCGCGGCGACACGCTGTTGCAAAATCCAATCGCGCTGATCCAGGCGCCGGGCCAGGCGCTGTTGGCCCAGTGGCGTAGCGGCCTGCAGACGGAGCTCGCTGAGCTGGTTGTCCGCCAGCCAGGCGCCGAACAGACGGTCCTCAAGCCCGGCGCTTTGCTTGAGCACGAACTGACTGGCCGACAGCACCGCAGCCGCCAACGTGGCGAAAATAGCCAGCGCGACCATGACTTCCAACAAGGTGAACCCCTGGCAATCGGCGGCCAGCCCGCGAGCGTCAGCCATCGATCAGCGGCTGCGCCAAGCCGTCACTCACGACCTGGGAAATCGTCTGGCCAGCGACTTTGATGAGCAACCTGAACGGACTGATCTCGTCACTGCTGAGCATCAGCAACTGTGGTGGACCTCGGGCATCATCGAGCGCCACGACATGGCCGTCCTGCTCCAACCCAAGCGTCAGGCTTTCAGGCAACCGTTGCGACACCGACACCGCTGTCCACCCCTGCGACTCGAGTCGCAACGCCTGATAGCCGCGAGGCTGTACACGTACCCCATATTCCAGCCCATCCAATACCGCGCGTTCGCGTAACTGCTGCACCACGCCGATGAAGTCCTGGGCTTGCTGCCGGGCCTCACGCGTCGGGCCAGGGCCGATAGCCAGGCTGACCATGCCCATCACGCTTCCGATCAACACAATCACGACCATCAGTTCCAGCAAGGTGAAACCCCGAGAATCACGGCTCATGTTCACTCAGCCCAATTGCCAATGTCGGCGGCAAAGCCCTCGCCGCCCAGCAGGCCGTCGGCACCCAGCGAGTACAGGTCGTAACCGCCATCGAGCGCCTTGAGGCCAGGATTGAGGTACTGATAGGGCGTGCCCCAAGGGTCGACCGGCAGGCTCTTCAGATACCCCTGGGGGTTCCAGTTTTTCGCGGCTGGCGTACCGGAAGGACGCTTGCTCAACGCCTCCAGGCCCTGCTGGGTCGAAGGATATTGAGCATTGTCGAGACGGTACATTTCCAGGGCCGTGGCAATCGCCTGGATATCAGTGCGCGCGGCCGTGACCTTGGCCTGGTCAGGCCGGCTCATAAACTGCGGCACGACGATGGCACCGAGGATGCCGATAATGACCACCACCACCATGATTTCGATCAGGGTGAAACCACGCTGGAGGCGTGCCGGTCGGTTGTTTTGAAGTGTCATGGGTCAATTCACCAATTGGTTGAGGCTCAAGATAGGAAGCAGAATGGCCATGACGATCAGCAGCACGACGCCGCCCATCAGCACCAACATGGCCGGTTCGAAAAGGCTCACCACCAGCGCGATGCGTGCCGCGAGGCTGGCCTCTTGTTGTTCGGCGGCGCGGGCCAACATGCTGTCGAGTTCGCCGGCTCGTTCACCGCTGGCAATCATGTGCAGCATCAGCGGCGGGATATCCCCGCCCAGTTCCAGGCCACGGGTCAGGGTGCCACCCTCGCGGACCGAACGGGCCACGTCGGCCATGCGTGCGCGAATGGTCAGGTTGCCGATCACCTGGGCGGCGATGTGCAAGGCCTCCACCAGCGGCACCGCGCTTTTGCTCAGGATCGCCAAGGTGCTGGCGAAACGGGCCGCTTCCATGGCCCGCAGCACCTCGCCCAACAACGGCAGCCTGAGCAACAAGCGGTGCCAACGCAGGCGCCACGCCGGTTGGCGCAGGCTCCAGCGCCACAGCCCGAGCAGCCCGGCCAGGGCCCCGAGCAACAGCAGACCGTAGCGACGCAAGCCGTCGCTCATCGCAATCAGCGCCTGAGTCAGCCAAGGCAACGGCTGGCCACTGTCGACGAAAATCTTCACCACATCCGGCACCACGTAGCCCAGCAGGAACGCGACAATCGCGACGCAGGCCAGCATCAGAATCAGTGGGTACACCAACGCCAGTTGAATGCGCTGGCGCGACGCCTGGCGCGCCTGGGTGTAGGTCGCCAATTGCTCCAGCACCTGGCCCAAGTGGCCGGATTGCTCGCCGGCGGCCACGGTGGCGCAGAACAGCTCGGGGAACGCCTGGGGAAAGGCCCTCAGGGCCGTCGCCAATGCGTGGCCTTCCATCACCCGGCTGCGCACCGCCGCCAACAGGTGGGCGACACGGCGCTTCTGGCTCTGTTGCGCCACCGCTCCCAGGGATTCTTCGAGGGGCAGGCCGGCCTGGATCAAGGTGGACAACTGCAACGTCAGCAATGCCAGATCTGCCGGGCTCAACCACGTTCCGGCGTGCCACCCGCCCAGGGTTCGCGGTTCCTTCGCTGCAACCAGTTCGCAGGGCAGCAAGCCGCGCTCGCGCAGCAACTGGCGAGCATGGCGCGGGCTATCGGCTTCCACACGGCCCTTGCAGCGGCGGCCCTGGGCGTCTTCGGCCCGATAGTCGAAGGTCGGCATGGCGCTAATCCTCCTGGGTAATGCGCAGCAGTTCGTCGACGCTGGTCAGGCCTTCCAGCACCCGCTGGCGACCGTCCTGAAACAGGCTGCGGGAGGTCTTGCGCGCCTCGGCGGCCAGCGCCTGCTCGGTGGCGCCCTGATGAATCAGTTGCGACAGGGCGGCGCTGACATTCACCAACTCATAGATACCAAAGCGTCCGCGATAACCCTTCTGGCATTGCTCGCAGCCCTGGGCCTTGAACAACCGGGGCGCGGCATCGGCATCGAGGCCCAGGCGCCGACACGTAGCGGCGTCGGCCACATAAGGCGTCTTGCAGGACGGACACAAGGCCCGCAACAAGCGCTGGGCGACAATGCCGGCCAGGGACGACGCCAGCAGATACGCATCCACGCCCATGTCCACCAGCCGCGTGACCGCGCCGACGGCGGTATTGGTGTGCAGGGTCGAGAGCACCAAGTGGCCCGTCAGGGACGCCTGGACGGCGATTTCGGCGGTCTCGCGGTCGCGTATCTCGCCGACCATCACCACGTCCGGGTCCTGGCGCAAAATGGCCCGCAAGCCACGGGCGAATGTCATGTCGACCTTCGGGTTGACCGGCATCTGGCCGATGCCCGGCAGGTGATATTCGATGGGGTCTTCAACGGTGAGGATGTTGCGACTCTGGTCGTTGATGCTACTCAGGGCCGCGTACAGGCTGGTGGTCTTGCCCGACCCCGTGGGACCGGTCACCAACACAATGCCGTGGGGTTTGCCGAGCAATAGCCGCAGGTCGGCGAGGGTGTCGTCGGGCAGGCCCAGGCGATGCAGGTCCAAACGCCCGGCCTGCTTGTCGAGCAAGCGCAACACCACGCGCTCGCCATGGGCCGAAGGCAACGTTGAGACCCGTACATCGACTTCATGGCCGGCCAGGCGCAAGGCCATTCTCCCATCCTGGGGTACGCGCTTTTCGGCGATGTCCAAACGGGCCATGACCTTGATCCGCGACACCAGCAAGTTCGCCAACTCCCGGCGCGGACGGAGCATTTCCTGCAACTGCCCGTCGATGCGCATGCGCACCGACAGGTATTGCTCGAACGTTTCCAGGTGCACATCCGAAGCCTGTTCGCGGACCGCCTCGCTGAGCAGCGCGTTGATCAACCGGATAATCGGCGCATCACCTTGTTGCTCCAGCAAGTCGGTAGTCTGCGGCATTTGGTCGGCCAGGCTGAGCAGGTCCAGCTCTTCGTCCAGGCCCTGGGCCACCTGCTCGGCGGCACTCTGGCCCTGGCGATAGACGCTGGCCAGGCGCGCGGCGAACAGCGTCGGTTCCAGCACCTGGATGGGCAAATCCCGCCCGCACAGGCGCCGCACTTCGGCCACGGCGGTCAGGGGCGTATCGCCGCGCATCACCAGGCTCAAGGTCGGCCCCTCGCCTTCGAGCAGCACACCGAAACGTCTGGCGAAACCAAAGGGCAACGGGGCCTGCGGTTCAGTCACAAGGCCCCCGAACGCTGTTGCGAATCGGCCGCTGATGCAGCCTTGGATGAGTCGAACAACTGGCGGGCATCGCGGGGCAACAGCAGCGAGTTGTTTTTCCGCGAGCCGGGCTTGCTCAGCTCCCGGAGCGCGTCGTAGCGCTGGCGGCTGACCTCGGCCAGGTCTTCGTTGCTGCGCACGATGGTCGGGCGCAGGAACACCATCAGGTTGCTTTTGGTCTGGGTGTCGCGGGTCCAGCGAAACAGCGCGCCCAGGTACGGAATACTGCGCAGCAGAGGTACACCGCTTTGCTGGGTGCGGACACTGTCGCGGATCAACCCGCCGATCACGATGATCTCGCCATCGTCCGCCAGGATCGTGCTCTTCAAGGCGCGCTTGTTGGTGATCAGATCAGAGGAATCGACTCCGGAAACAGACGGTGCGATGTCCGAAACTTCCTGCTCGACTTCAAGGCGCAAGGTCGAGCCTTCGTTGATGTAGGGCTTGACCTTGAGGCTGATGCCGACGTCCTTGCGCTCCACGGTGGTGAACGGATTGTCCGCACCGTTGCCACTGGTGGCATAGGAACCCGTTTTGAACGGGACGTTCTGGCCCACGATGATTTCCGCTTCCTGGTTATCCAGGGTCAGCAGGCTGGGGGTGGAAAGCAGGTTGCTGTGGGTATCGCTCGCCAGCGCCGAAACCAGCGCACTGAAGCGGTCACCGCCCAGGCGCAGGAATGCGCCTTCAGTCTTTTTATCCAGCTTATTGAGGTCCAAACCGATGATCGGGATGTCGGTTCCCGGAAAGTTGATGGCCCCGGTCGCGCTGCCGCTCTCCAGCCCCCACTGCACCCCCAGCGCTTCGGAAATATCGCCGGTGACCTCGACGATAGCCGCATGAATGAGCACCTGGGCCCGGGGTTGGTCCAATTCACGGACGATGTTCTCGATGATGCGGACCTGAGCAGGTTCGGCGATCAGGACCAAGGCATTCTGGCTTTCATCGGCCTTGATCATGAACGGGCTGGCGGTGGCAGTTTCCCGCAGGCCGGTCAGCGCCGGCGTAGTTTTCTTATCCTGGCCGACAGCCTCCAGCACCTCGGCCAGTTGCTTGGCGTCGCTATGGCGCAGGCGAATAACCCGGGCGTTGTCCTGGGATGCCGCTGCCGGGACGTCGAGGGTCCGGGCCAGATCGACCAGGCGCTGGCGCGTCGCCGGCGCACCGATAATCACCAACCGATTGCTGCGGGCATCGGCGATCACCAGGCCCGCCGTATCGCCCTCGCGCTTGCCGCCGGAAGCCTCCATCAGTGGCGCGAGATCCCCGGCCAGGGCATGTTGCAAACGCACCACCACATGATTGCGGTTGCGCCCCGAGTCCAGTTGCCGAACCACTTCGGCGATGCGCAGGACATTGGCGGCGGTGTCGGTCACCACCAGGGCATTGGATGATACCGAAGGGCCGACGTAACCATTGGCCGACACCAGGGGGCGCACCAACCCGGCGACGTCGGCAGCGATACTCGATTGCAAGTCGAGGACCCGGGTGACGAACTGCGACGGTGTGGCGCTTTTTGCATCCGTGATCCCGGCACGCGTCTTGGCATCGCTGACCGGGGTGATCAGGATCCGCTCGCCTTCGTCGATCACGGTAAAGTTGTGTGCATCGAGTACCGAATAGAACAACCGACGTACCCCCTCGCGGTCCAGCGCTTGACGGGACATGACCGTAATGCGCCCTGACACCCGGGGATCGAGCACCACGGTCTTGCCCAGGATCGCCGAGAATTCCTCGACCACGTCGCGCAGTTCCGCGTTGTTCATCGCCAGTTGCCATTTGGCCTCCTCGGCTCGCAGCGAAACGGGGAACGTCAGTGGGCACACCACTGCAAGGCCGAACAGGACGCGTGCTACACGGCCCCGGATAAAGCTGTTCATGAATTCGATCACTCTGATTGCCCGGCCACCGGGCGTAGGTATTGCGTGGAAACAAGCGTGGCACGGTGCCCGTCTTCGGGGGTCAATCGGCGCAGCAAGGGCTTGGCGTCCTGTTGCAGGGAAAGGCGCTCTTCACGTCCGTTGCGCCACAACGTCACATGACCGGCTTCGACCCGACGCAGCACGCTGCCACCGGGCAAGCGCTCACCCACCTGGTAAATGCGCGGGCCGGCGGCGTCCGCCAACAATGCCCGCGACAACCCCTGGCCGGCGACAAAACTGGCCTGCAACGTAATCGGTTCGGCGCTTGGCGCCTGGGCACCTTCAGGCGCCAGGCCAAGCACGGTCGCCACGGCTTGCACGTTGGGCAGGTCACGAACCGGAACCGCCGGCGGGTCCGCCGGCACCGGCACATCACGACCCAAACCCTGGCGAAAGCGCCACTCTTGTCCGGCCAGCAATACCCCGTATAGCAGCGGCACGAGCACCAGCAGCAGCCTCGGCAGGCGGCGGCCAAGGAAAGACAGGTTCACCTTTGCGCTCTCCGGCTCATCGCGCCAGTTGGCTTGGCGAAAGACATTCGTCGTACCACCCTGCGCCCGGAAAACTCATGCCAGAGCACCGCGCACAGGTGCAGCGCAATCAGCATCGAAAGCACCACGCAAGACAGGCTATGGAGGGTGTTGGCCAGTTCGATCAGCGCCGGATCAGCCAATGGTTGAGGAAAGCGAACAAGGCCGAAGACACTGATGGTGCTTTTCATCATCAGTACGCCGGTCACCAGCACGACGCTGATGGTCAGGTAGATCAGCGCATGCACCACCAAGGCCAGCTTCTTGTTCAATGAAAGCGCTGCCCCACGGGGCTCCAGCTCACAAAAAAACAGCCAGGCCCGCCACACGAAAAACGGAATGAACAGCGTGGTCAACGACACATTGAGTGAGCCGATCCAGTGTTCGGTCGAAGCCGACACCGGGTTGAAAGCCACATAAAACCCGGACACCAACGTCCATAAAATAATCACCGCCGACAGCCAGTGCAGCAGCACCCGTCGCGTGGAATAGTTGATAGGCATCATTGCGCCCCTCGTCTGAAGGCCCCAGGCAACCCGTGCGGATCGCCTGGGGCCATGCCTGTCAGGACTTACAGCTTGTCCCAGGCGCTTTGCCACGCAGCACCGACACCCGGCTCAAAGCCGTTCGCCGTCGGGCTGTACTGTTTGCAGTAGCCGGACGCCGGGAACGGCTTGCACTCGAACACTTCGTCGGTCTTGGGTTGCAGCACTTTCGTGCCGGCGGTGTAGTCGGAGATGCCTTCAGGGAACACAAAGTCGTATTCGATGCCTGCGCCCTCGCCGGTCAGGGTGACAGACTGGGTGTCCTGGCGAGTGGTGCGCCCGTCTTCGGTGGTGCCCACCAGCGTCAGGGTGTGAGCGCCGGGGGCACTGCGCACGTCCAGACTCAGGCCGGTACTGCCCTCGCCCACGGTCTGGCTGACAGCACCGACCTGCTTGTTCTTCTCATCGAACAACGTGGCTTCGAGGTTCATCCGGCGGTTGGTCTGCGCGGTGAACGCCATGCTGACCCGGCCCTTGTCGAGGACGTACTCCGGTTGCAGGGAAGAAATTTCCAGGCTGGCACTGGCGTCTTCCTGCATGTCCAGTTGCACTTGATAGCCGGTCACACCGCTTTCTTTCTGTGCGTACAGCCTGTTGCTGCCCTTGACCGGCGTGATATTGCCGTCCTCATCGCGAATACCGGCACGGATCAGGGCATGGGCTTTGTTGATAGCTTCGGCCAGCTTGAACGACCAATTCTCGGGCTTGCCTTCTTCAGCGTTGTCGATGCTGATTTCTACGCTGTACTCAGCATTTTCACCGGTGGCGGAGAATGCCCGGGCCTTGACCTTGTCACCCGCCAGCAACGGGGTCGATGGGGTAATGTTGCCTACCGGCAACCACCCGCCTGGCAATGCGGCTTCGGCGAGAATGTTCACATCCACCGGGTTGTAGAAGGCGTTATCCGTGTCCCCCACAGTCCAGACAGCCAAGATGACGTGATGCCCCGATTTACTGTCAGGAATGACGCAGTTGTGTGGGGCACCGCTTACCGGAATTTGGTGACCGCCATCCACTGTACAGAACGGCGTGCTGTCGAATGAGGCGCGCTTGAGTTCCTCGTTCGGCATCCAACCGTCGCGGGTAATGAAATATTCGTGTTTGCTCGTCCGGTGGGCTGCGTCGTATTTCCATTGGAAGGTAATGTTGCGGTCCCTGATTTCGGTCAGGTGCCAGCGCGAAGCCGATTGCGCATCAAGAGCGGAGAAGTTGGCGTTGCCGCCGCTGGCGATTTTGCCGTCGATAGGGCCTTGCAGTGGCCCACCACCGGCTCCATTCGGGAAGCCCTTGAAGGTCTCCCCGGTACTGTGCGGCTCATATTGTGCGCCGCCACAGTTCTTGTTGACGCCTTTCTGGCACAACAGCGCCCGAGAAGGCGGTACTTCGACGAAGCCATGAGCCAGCGCCCCCTGGGAAGCCACCATGGCCGAAAACAGAACTAACGACGATGCACACCCTGTTAACACACGATGCTTGTTAAAGTTGTTTTTCATATAAGTTCCAGACTAGTCATCAAAATAGAACGACGTATCACCGTCTTCTTGAAAGACCTGCCAGACCGGCGCAGCGCCTGACCTTTCAAGTGTCAGGAACCTTATAGAAAGTTTAACGATCGCTATGTAGGACAAATCTCCCAACATGGAAGGAAAGATCTCCGAATCTATTTGTCTTACACAATTAGAGAAAACCCTTACAAAGAGAAATAGCTGTCAAACAGACACAAACAGACAACTACGACAACCTGGTTTCATGTAGGAGGCATTAACAATGCAAACATTAAAAAACCTGTCCGGCGCGAGTCCGGACAGGCTGGGTGACAGGTCTGCAATCAGACGTGGTATTGCGCCGACAACTCATGCACCGCCCGCAGGAAAGCACCGGCGTGTTCCGGGTCGACTTCCGGGGTGATGCCATGGCCAAGGTTGAACACGTGACCGCTGCCGCTGCCGTAGCTGGCCAGGATGCGCCCGACTTCTGCGCGGATGGCTTCAGGCTTGGCGTAGAGCACGGTCGGGTCCATGTTGCCTTGCAGGGCAACCTTGTGACCGACACGCTCGCGGGCGTTGCCGATGTCGCAGGTCCAGTCCAGGCCCAGGGCGTCGGCGCCGGCATCGGCGATGCTTTCCAGCCACAGGCCGCCGTTCTTGGTGAACAGGATCACCGGGACTTTGCGACCCTCGTGCTCGCGGATCAGGCCACTGACGATCTTGCGCATGTAGGCCAGTGAGAATTCCTGGTACGCCGCCGCCGACAGGTTGCCGCCCCAGGTATCGAAGATCTGCACCGCTTGTGCACCGGCCAGGATCTGCCCGTTGAGGTAGGCGGTGACCGACTGGGCCAGCTTGTCCAGCAACAGGTGCATGGCTTGCGGATTGTCGTAGAGCATCGCCTTGGTCTTGCGGAAGTCTTTCGACGAGCCGCCTTCGACCATGTAGGTGGCCAGGGTCCATGGGCTGCCGGAGAAACCGATCAGCGGCACGCGACCATTGAGTTCACGGCGAATGGTGCTGACCGCGTCCATGACGTAGCCCAGGTCCTTCTGCGGATCGGGAATCGGCAGGGCCTCGATGTCGGCCAGGGTGCTGATGACTTTCTTGAAGCGCGGGCCTTCGCCGGTCTCGAAGTACAAGCCCTGCCCCATGGCGTCGGGAATGGTGAGGATGTCGGAGAACAGGATCGCCGCGTCCAACTGCGGGTAGCGATCGAGCGGCTGCATCGTGACTTCGCAGGCGAACTGGGGGTTCATGCATAGGCTCATGAAGTCGCCGGCCTTGGCGCGACTGGCGCGGTACTCCGGCAGGTAGCGACCGGCCTGACGCATCATCCACACGGGGGTGACGTCCACGGGTTGCTTGAGCAGGGCGCGAAGGAAACGGTCGTTCTTCAGGGCAGTCATGTCGGCATCCGGAAAAAAAGTGCGGGCATTTTCTCAGAGCGCGACGCAAAAGGCACGGCAAGAGCCGTGCCTTTTATCTATCGGGGCAATTTGTCGCGGTTTAACTGATCGTTCCTACGCTCTGCGTGGGAATGCCTCAAGGGACGCTCCGCGTTCCAAGGGGGACGCAGAGCGTCCCGGGCTGCAGTCCCACGCAGAGCGTGGGAACGATCAACAGCGGTCAGACTTGCAGGTAATCCAGAATCCCTTCCGCCGCATTGCGGCCTTCGAAGATCGCCGTCACCACCAGGTCGGAACCACGGACCATGTCGCCACCGGCGAAGATCTTCGGATTGCTGGTCTGATGCTTGTACTGGCCCTGTTCCGGAGCCACCACGCGGCCCTGGCTGTCAGTCTGGATGCTGAACTGCTCGAACCACGGCGCCGGGCTTGGGCGGAAGCCGAAGGCGATGACCACGGCGTCGGCCGGGATGATCTCTTCGGAACCGGGGATCGGCTCGGGACTGCGACGGCCACGGGCGTCCGGCTCGCCGAGACGGGTCTCGACCACCTTCACGCCTTCGACCTTGTCTTCGCCGACAATGGCAATCGGCTGGCGGTTGTAGAGGAACTTCACGCCTTCTTCCTTGGCGTTCTTCACCTCTTTGCGCGAGCCGGGCATGTTGGCTTCGTCACGGCGGTAGGCGCAGGTCACCGACTTGGCGCCCTGACGGATCGAGGTGCGGTTGCAGTCCATCGCCGTGTCGCCACCGCCGAGCACCACCACCTTCTTGCCTTTCATGTCGACGAAATCTTCCGGCGACTTTTCAAAGCCCAGGTTGCGGTTGACGTTGGCGATCAGGAAATCCAGGGCATCGTACACGCCCGGCAAGTCCTCACCGGCAAAGCCGCCCTTCATGTAGGTGTAGGTGCCCATGCCCATGAACACGGCATCGTATTCTTCGAGCAGTTGCTCCATGGTCACGTCCTTGCCCACCTCGGTGTTCAAGCGGAACTCGATGCCCATGCCGGTGAAGACTTCGCGACGATTGCTCAGCACGGTCTTTTCCAGCTTGAACTCGGGGATGCCAAAGGTCAGCAGGCCGCCGATTTCCGGGTTCTTGTCGAACACCACCGGGGTCACGCCACCACGCACCAGCACATCGGCACAGCCAAGGCCCGCCGGGCCGGCACCGATGATCGCCACGCGCTTGCCGGTCGGCTTGACCTTGGACATGTCCGGACGCCAGCCCATGGCGAACGCGGTGTCGGTGATGTACTTCTCCACCGAACCGATGGTCACCGCGCCAAAACCGTCGTTGAGGGTGCAGGCACCTTCGCACAAGCGATCCTGCGGGCACACCCGGCCGCAGACTTCCGGCAGGGTGTTGGTCTGGTGGGACAGCTCGGCGGCCTGGAGGATGTTGCCCTCGGCCACCAGCTTCAGCCAGTTGGGAATGAAGTTGTGCACCGGGCACTTCCATTCGCAGTACGGGTTACCGCACCCCAGGCAGCGGTGGGCCTGGTCGGCCGACTGCTGGGGTTTGAAAGGCTCGTAGATTTCCACGAACTCTTTCTTGCGTTGACGCAACAGTTTCTTCTTCGGATCCTTGCGCCCGACATCGATGAACTGGAAGTCGTTATTCAGACGTTCAGCCATTGTTAAAACCTCATCAAACTCTTCAGGCGCATATCACTGCGGGTTGGCACGAGTGCTGGAAAGCAACGACTTCAGGTTGGCAGCCTTGGGCTTGACCAGCCAGAAACGGCGCAAGTAGTCATCGAGGTTCTCGGCGAGTTCACGACCCCACTCGCTGTCGGTTTCCGCGACGTACTCGTTCAGCACGTTTTGCAGGTGGCTGCGATAGGCTTCCATCGCCTCGCCGCTGATCCGCTGGATTTCCACCAATTCGTGGTTGACCCGGTCAACGAAGGTGTTGTCCTGGTCGAGCACGTAGGCGAAACCGCCGGTCATGCCAGAGCCGAAGTTATAACCGGTCTTGCCCAGCACGCAGACAAAACCACCGGTCATGTACTCACAGCAGTGATCGCCGGTGCCTTCCACCACAGTGTGGGCCCCGGAGTTACGCACGGCAAAACGCTCGCCCGCGGTGCCGGCGGCGAACAGCTTGCCGCCCGTGGCGCCGTAGAGGCAGGTGTTGCCGATGATGGCACTGTCCTGGGTCTTGTAGACGCTGCCCTTGGGCGGAACGATGACCAGTTTGCCACCGGTCATGCCCTTGCCCACGTAGTCGTTGGCGTCGCCTTCCAGGTACAGGTTCAGGCCACCGGCGTTCCACACGCCAAAGCTCTGGCCTGCGGTGCCCTTGAAGCGGAACGTGATCGGCGCCTGGGCCATGCCCTGGTTGCCGTGCCTACGTGCGATTTCGCCGGAGATCCGTGCGCCGATGGAGCGGTCGCAGTTGCAAATATCCAGTTCGAATTCGGCACCGCTCAGGTCATTGATCGCCGCAGCGGCCATGTCGACCATCTTCTCGGCCAGCTCACCCTTGTCGAATGGTGGGTTGCGATCAACCTGGCAGAACTGTGGTTTGTCTGCCGGAATGTAATCGCTGCCCAGCAATGGGGTCAGGTCCAGGTGATGCTGCTTGGCGGTCTGGCCTTCGATCACTTCCAGCAGATCGGTACGGCCGATCAGCTCTTCGAGCGAGCGCACGCCCAGCTTCGCCAGCCACTCACGGGTTTCTTCGGCCACGTAGGTGAAGAAGTTCACCACCATGTCGACGGTACCGATGTAGTGGTCCTTGCGCAGCTTGTCGTTCTGGGTCGCCACGCCCGTGGCGCAGTTGTTCAGGTGGCAGATGCGCAAGTATTTGCAGCCCAGGGCGATCATCGGCGCGGTGCCGAAGCCGAAGCTCTCGGCGCCGAGGATGGCGGCCTTGATCACGTCCAGGCCGGTTTTCAGGCCGCCGTCAGTCTGCACCCGGACCTTGCCGCGCAAATCGTTGCCGCGCAGGGTCTGGTGGGTTTCGGCCAGGCCCAGTTCCCACGGTGCGCCAGCGTACTTGATCGAAGTCAGCGGCGATGCGCCGGTGCCGCCATCGTAGCCGGAAATGGTGATCAGGTCGGCATAGGCCTTGGCCACGCCCGCCGCGATGGTGCCAACGCCGGCTTCCGCCACCAGTTTCACCGAGACCAGCGCCTTGGGGTTCACCTGCTTGAGGTCGAAGATCAGTTGCGACAAATCTTCGATCGAGTAGATGTCGTGGTGCGGCGGCGGCGAGATCAGGGTCACGCCAGGCACCGCGTAGCGCAGCTTGGCGATCAGGCCGTTGACCTTGCCGCCAGGCAGCTGGCCGCCTTCGCCGGGCTTGGCGCCCTGGGCAACCTTGATCTGCAGCACTTCAGCGTTGACCAGGTATTCCGGCGTCACACCGAAGCGGCCAGTGGCTACCTGCTTGATTTTCGAGCTCTTGATGGTGCCGTAGCGCGCCGGGTCTTCGCCGCCTTCGCCGGAGTTGGAACGCGCACCGAGGCGGTTCATGGCTTCGGCCAGGGCTTCGTGGGCTTCCGGGGACAAGGCACCCAGGGAAATACCGGCCGAATCGAAGCGCTTGAGCACCGACTCCAGCGGTTCCACTTCACTGATGTCCAGCGGCGTATCGAGGGTCTTGACCTTGAGCAGGTCGCGAATCATCGACACCGGACGGTTGTCCACCAGCGAGGTGTATTCCTTGAACTTGCTGTAGTCGCCCTGTTGCACGGCGGCTTGCAAGGTGTTGACCACGTCCGGGTTGTAGGCGTGGTACTCGCCACCATGGACGAACTTCAGCAGGCCGCCTTGCTGGATCGGCTTGCGCGGGCTCCAGGCTTCGGCCGCCAGGGCTTTCTGTTCGGCTTCGATGTCGACGAAACGCGCGCCCTTGATGCGGCTCGGCACGCCACGGAAGCTAAGCTCGCAGACTTCTTCCGACAGGCCGATGGCCTCGAACAGTTGCGCGCCACGGTACGAGGCGATGGTCGAGATGCCCATCTTCGACAGGATCTTGAGCAGGCCCTTGGTGATGCCCTTGCGGTAGTTCTTGAACACCTCATAGAGGTCGCCCAGTACTTCACCGGTACGGATCAGGTCGCCCAGCACTTCATAGGCCAGGAACGGATACACCGCCGAGGCACCGAAACCGATCAGCACCGCAAAGTGATGCGGATCGCGGGCGGTGGCGGTCTCTACCAGGATGTTGGAGTCGCAGCGCAGGCCTTTTTCGGTCAGGCGATGGTGCACCGCGCCGGTGGCCAGCGAGGCGTGGATCGGCAGCTTGCCCGGCGCGATGTGGCGGTCGCTCAGCACGATCTGGGTACGCCCGGCGCGCGCGGCTTCTTCCGCCTGGTCGGCGACGTTGCGGATCGCCGCTTCCAGGCCGACGCTTTCGTCGTAGTTCAGGTCAATGACCTGGCGCGCAAAGCCCGGGCGATCGAGGTTGGTCAACGAGCGCCACTTGGCCGGGGAAATGACCGGCGAGCTGAGGATCACCCGCGAGGCGTGCTCCGGCGACTCCTGGAAAATGTTGCGCTCGGCACCGAGGCAGATTTCCAGGGACATCACGATCGCTTCGCGCAGCGGGTCGATCGGCGGGTTGGTCACCTGGGCGAACTGCTGGCGGAAATAGTCGTAAGGCGTGCGCACGCGCTGCGACAGCACGGCCATCGGCGTGTCGTCCCCCATGGAGCCGACCGCTTCGTAGCCCTGCTCGCCCAGCGGACGCAGCACCTGGTCACGCTCCTCGAACGTCACCTGGTACATTTTCATGTACTGCTTGAGCTGGTCGACGTCATAGAAAGCCGAGCCGTGGTCATTGTCTTCCATGGTCGCCTGGATGCGCAGGGCATTCTTGCGCAGCCATTGCTTGTACGGATGACGGGACTTGAGGCGGTTGTCGATGGCGTCGGTGTCGAGGATCTGGCCGGTCTCGGTGTCCACGGCAAAGATCTGGCCCGGGCCTACGCGGCCCTTGGCGATGACGTCTTCGGGCTGGTAGTTCCAGACGCCGATTTCCGACGCCAGGGTGATGAACCCGTTGGTGGTGGTGACCCAGCGCGCCGGCCGCAGACCGTTACGGTCCAGCAGGCACACGGCGTAGCGACCGTCGGTCATGACGATACCGGCCGGGCCATCCCACGGCTCCATGTGCATGGAGTTGTATTCGTAGAAGGCACGCAGGTCCGGGTCCATGGTCTCGACGTTCTGCCACGCCGGCGGCACCAACATGCGCACGCCACGGAACAGGTCGATGCCACCGGTCACCATCAGTTCCAGCATGTTGTCCATGCTCGAGGAGTCCGAACCCACGCGGTTGACCAGCGGGCCGAGCTCTTCGAGGTCGGGCATCAGGTCGTTGGCGAACTTGGTGCGACGGGCCACGGCCCAGTTGCGGTTGCCGGTGATGGTGTTGATCTCGCCGTTGTGGGCGAGGAAGCGGAATGGCTGGGCCAGCGGCCATTTCGGCAGGGTGTTGGTGGAAAAGCGCTGGTGGAACACGCAGATCGCGGTTTTCAGGCGCTCGTCGCTCAGGTCCGGATAGAAGGCGGTGAGGTCCGCCGGCATCATCAGGCCTTTGTAGATAATGGTCTTGTGGGAAAAGCTGCAGATGTAGTGATCGGTGTCGGCGGCATTGGCCACGGACGAACGACGACGGGAGCTGAACAGCTTGATCGACATGTCCTGGTCGCTCAGGCCATCGCCGGCAATGAACACCTGTTCGATCTGCGGCAGGCGCTCGAGCGCCAGGCGGCCAAGGACGCTGGTGTCGATCGGCACTTTGCGCCAGCCGACCAGTTGCAGGCCGGCGGCCAGGATCTCGCGATTCATGTTTTCGCGAGCCGCCTCGGCCTTCACCGGGTCTTGGTTGAAGAACACCATGCCCACGGCGTACTGCTTGGGCAGGGTCACGCCAAACGTTTCCTGGGCAACGGCACGCAGGAACTCGTCGGGCTTTTGAATCAGCAAGCCACAACCGTCACCGGTCTTGCCGTCGGCGTTGATCCCACCACGGTGGGTCATGCAGGTCAGGGCCTCAATGGCCGTTTGCAAAAGGGTGTGGCTGGGCTCGCCCTGCATATGAGCTATCAGGCCGAAACCGCAGTTATCCTTGAATTCATCTGGTTGGTACAGACCTGCTTTCATAGACACTTTCTCACCAGGCTGCCTCTAATCGAGGCAAATTTCTTTTCAATTCAACCAGTTGCATACCGCGCCGAACGTACGCCAGCTTTGCGGGGGCAAAAGGGAGGTCATTGTACACACCGACACAGGGGCTCACAAATTTGACGACGAACCGTCGCAAATCCATGTCGCATTTGTGAAAGGTTTAAAGCTATATGCTGTGCTAGTCAAAACTTTTTTGGGTTTGACCGCTACGACTCAAACGCTACTGTGACGCAGACACCACAAGGCGCGC
Organism: Pseudomonas sp. NFACC16-2; assembly: GCF_900119205.1. NCBI lineage: Bacteria > Pseudomonadati > Pseudomonadota > Gammaproteobacteria > Pseudomonadales > Pseudomonadaceae > Pseudomonas > Pseudomonas sp. NFACC16-2. Next base: position 19,642 of record NZ_FPIX01000015.1, read on the forward strand.
GGCCTTAAAGGTCGCCCGCCCCTGCGGAAATTTTGAGGTTGCCGGGAGAGGCGGCCTGGGTAAGGCCGCCGAATCTTCAGCGAGTTGCTGCCAGTTCCTGTTGGACGCTGGCGACAGTGCGAGGCCAAGGTTTACCAGCCTGAACCTTCGCTGGCAAGGCCTTGATGGCGGAAACGGCTGCATCACGGTTGGCAAAGCTGCCGTAGGTGATGACATACAGTGGCTTGCCGTTGAGGACTTTCTTGAAATAGCGGTACTCGCCGCCCTGCTCCTTGACGAAGTTCTGTGCCGCGGCTTCGGAGCTGGTGCCGAGGATCTGCACTACGTAGTTGCCCGGGGCCTGGCCAGCGTACCAGCTACCGCCCGCGGCCTTGGCCGGGGCAGCAGCAGGCTTGGCTGCGGGCGCGGGCGCCGCAGGCTTGGCGGCAGGCGCTGGAACCGGTGCAGGCTTGGCGGTGGCCACCTGGGTGGGCGCCGGAGTCGGCTTGGCGGCCGGGGCAGGCGTCGGGGCAGGGCCGGCTGGCACGCCCACAGGCGGTGCGGTGGTGGTCACGGTCGGCGGCACGTCGCTGCTGTCGTCGACCGGTGGCGCTGCGCCGTCGTCGCCTTCGGTGATGCCACCGGCCGCTTCAGCCAACGGGCCGCGCATGACCGGTTGCGACTGGCCGACCAGCGGCAGTGGCATCGGCTGGGTGTTGCCGGCGAACTCCACTGCCGGCGCACCACCGTTGGGTTGCGGCGTCCCTTGGCCGAGAGGCAGTTGCGCCTGTTCGTTGGCAGGGGCACCCGTGGTGGGCGCCTTGGTGCGACCCGGCATCAGCCAGGCGGCGGCAACCGCGACCACGACGACGGCGGAAATTGCCAATACGTGTTTCTTCGGCATGTTGAACCCCATACTTGGACGCTTCACCGCTGAGCGGCTGGCAATCATGACTTCGATCAGAGCATCGCGGGCGACCTGGTTGATGTTGCCAGGCCAACCGTCGGAGCTTTCGTGAATCTCAGAGATCTGATCGGCGGTGAAAAGTTCGATACCCCGGCCCGCCCCCTCAAGACGCTGGGCCAGGTATTCACGCGTTTCTTCCTCGGTGTAGGGTGCCAACTCGATGACGTGGAAGCGCTCTTCCTCAAGGTTCAATTGCTCCAGATCAGCGATCAGCGACGACTCACCGAACAGGAACACATGAGGGCGACCCTCCGGCGCTCCGGCCGCCAAGGCCAGCAGGGCCTCGAGGGCCGACTCGTCGAGTTGCTCGGCATCGTCCACCAGCAGATAGACTTCCTGCCCGGTCAGCGCCAGTTGCACGATTTGATCGAGAACTGCACCGATTTCAGCCTGGGCGACGTTCAGCGCCTGGGCCACCTGACGCAATATACCGGCTGCATCACCGGCGCCACGGGCCGATACCACCACGCTTTGCACGGACTGCTTGTTGGTGCTGGCCACCAGGGCCTGGCGCAGCAAGGTCTTGCCGCTACCCTGGGGACCGGTGACCACCAGCAGCAACTGGCTGTAGCGCGCCAGGTGATGCAGCTGGCCCAGTACCGGCTTGCGCTGTGCAGGAAAGAACTTGAAGCCCGGGACCCGCGGTGCGAACGGGTCATGACTCAATTGGAAATGGCCGAGGAAAGCCTCGTCGGCATGCAAACTAGTCATCGGATCTTATTAACCTTTAAGCTGAGCCAGGGCGCGGTAGTCCGCTCCCAGCGTGGCCTGTAGAACTTCTTTCGGATAATCGTCGGTCACCACCGCTTCGCCCATGTGGCGCAGCAGCACCAGACGCAGACGACCGTCGATCACTTTTTTGTCGATTGCCATGTGTTCAAGAAAATCCGCCTCGGTCATTTCTTCAGGCGGAACCACCGGCAGCCCGGCGCGCTGGAACAGACGGATACCGCGATCGCGCTCCTGTTCGCTGATCCAGCCCAGGCGCGCAGACATCTCCAGGGCCATGACCGTACCGGCCGCAACGGCCTCGCCATGCAGCCAGACACCATAGCCCATGTGGGTTTCGATGGCATGGCCAAAGGTGTGGCCCAGGTTGAGCGTGGCACGCACTCCCGATTCACGCTCATCGGCCCCCACCACGGCGGCCTTGGCGGCGCAGGAGCGTTCGATGGCGTAGGTCAGGGCTGCTTGATCGAGTGCGCGCAGGCGGTCGACGTTCTCTTCGAGCCAGCCCAGGAACGGCTCGTCGCAGATCAGCCCGTACTTGATGACTTCCGCCAACCCGGCAGACAGTTCGCGGGCCGGCAGGGTATTGAGGGTGGCGGTGTCGATCAGCACCACATTGGGCTGATAGAAAGCACCGACCATGTTCTTGCCCAGCGGATGGTTGATCCCGGTCTTGCCACCCACTGACGAGTCGACCTGCGACAGCAGCGTGGTGGGGATCTGGATGAAATCGACGCCGCGTTGATAGCAGGCAGCTGCAAACCCGGCCATGTCGCCGATCACACCGCCACCCAAGGCAACCACCGTGGTGCGGCGATCGTGGCGCGCAGTCAGCAGGCCATCGAAAATAAGTTGCAGGGTTTCCCAGTTCTTGAAGGCTTCGCCGTCGGGCAGTACCACGGAAATGACGGAGAAGGCCGACAGGCTGCGGGTCAGACGTTCCAGATACAGGGGCGCGACGGTTTCATTGGAAATGATCGCTACTTGCCGCCCGGCGATATGCGGCGCCAGCAGTTCGGGCTGGTCCAGCAGGCCCTCGCCAATATGAATCGGGTAGCTGCGCTCGCCCAGGTCGACCTTAAGTGTCTGCATGTGTCCCCACAGTGAAGATGGAATCAGGCGTCCTGCCTGCGATTAACGAAATGCCCAACGGGGATAAATCCCCTCGCCACAGGTCCCGAGAGCTTGGCTTGCCGTCATTAATGGCTATCCGCCACGCCTCGGGAGGGTTCCGACGGGACGTCGAGGATAGCGCATTTCGCCAAGCGCATTAACGGGGAGGCAGTTGCTGAAGGCGATCGAGAATGTCCAGCACCACCATCCGCGGCGGCCGCTCGTCGGTTTCCACCACCAGGTCGGCGATCTCCCGATACAGCGGATCACGCAGCTCCAGAAGGTCCCGCAGGGTCTTGGCCGGGTCGGCGGTGCGCAACAGCGGGCGGTTGCGATCCCGAGCGGTGCGCCCCACCTGCTGCTCGACAGAAGCATGCAGATAGACCACTCGTCCGCCCGCATGCAGCGCCCGACGGTTGGCTTCGCGCATCACCGCGCCGCCACCGGTGGCGAGCACCACGCCATCGAACGCGCACAGCTCGGCGATCATCGCCTGCTCACGGTCACGAAAGCCCGGCTCGCCTTCCTTGTCGAAAATCCATGGGATATTGGCGCCCGTGCGCAATTCAATTTCCTTGTCGGAATCTTTGAACGGCAGGCGCAGCTCTTTGGCCAGCAAACGACCGATGGTGCTTTTTCCAGCGCCCATCGGCCCAACAAGAATCAAATTTCGCACAGAATCAACGACTCACAGCAATCGCCTGGTTATTCATGATACGCGGAGTGAGAAACACCAGCAGCTCGGATTTGCTATCCGAAACCACATCACGCCGGAAAAGGCGGCCAAGATACGGCACATCGCCAAGAAATGGCACCTTATCTACAACCTTGCTCTGAGTATTTGAGAAAACCCCGCCAATCACAATGGTCTCGCCATCATTGACCAGGACCTTGGCATTGACCTCGTTTTTCTTGATCGGCGGCACATCATTCACCTTGTTCAGGTAGTCCGGCTCATCCTTGGTGACCTTGACCTCCATGATGATCCGGTTGTCTGGCGTGATCTGCGGGGTTACCTCCAGCGACAGCGAAGCCTCCTTGAACGACACCGACGTAGCGCCACTGGAGCTGGCTTCCTGATAAGGAATTTCCGTGCCCTTGAGGATCTTTGCCGTCTCCTTGTCGGACGTCACCACCTTGGGCTGGGAGACGATCTCCCCGTTGCCGGTCTTCTCCATGGCCGTCAGTTCAAGGTCCAGCAATACGTTGTCGGTGATGAAGGCAATGCCAATGCCCGAGGTATTGCCCGAGGCGCCCAGGTCGACGAACGGCTGGTTGGTGCTGGTGCTACCCGGCGTGCCGATAGTGGTTGAATCGCCCGTGGTAACCCCCGAGGAACTCCAGTTGCCCTTGTTTTGAATCGAACCGCCCCAACGCACGCCCAGGCTTTTGTCGTAGTCGACGTTAGCCTCGACAATCCGCGCCTCGATCATCACCTGGCGCACCGGAATATCCAGTTGCGCCACGATCCGGCGCAGTTCGTCGAGACGGTCCTGGGTCTGGTAGGCAATGATGTTGTTGGTTCGCTCATCGACTGTGATCGTGCCGCGCTCATCGGCTTTCGCCTCGGCACTGGTCACCGACTGGAACAGCTTGGCGATGTCCGTCGCCTTCGCATAGTTGACCTGCAACAGCTCACGCCGCAGCGGCGCCAGGTCGGCAATCTGCTTCTGCGACTCCAGTTCCTGGCGCTCACGGGCGGCAATTTCATCGGCCGGAGCCACCAACAGCACGTTGCCGACCTTGCGTTTGTCCAACCCCTTGGTCTTGAGCACCAGGTCGAGCGCCTGGTCCCAGGGCACATTCTGCAACCGCAGGGTGATGCCCCCCTGCACCGTGTCGCTGGCCACGAGGTTCAGGTTGGTAAAATCGGCAATCAGTTGCAGGACCGAACGCACGTCGATGTCCTGGAAGTTGAGCGAGAGCTTCTCGCCACTGTAGGCCGCCCGGTCGGCGTTACGTTTTTGCAGGTCGTCGACGGTCATGGGCCGGACGCTGACGGTGAGCTTGTTGTCGGTCTGGTAGGTGGAGTAGTCGAAAGTCCCGCTGGGTTCGATGCTGATGGTCGCCCGGTCGCTGCCGGCGCTGGCATTGACGAATTGCACCGGGGTGGCGAAGTCCTTGACGTCCAGGCGCACCCGCAGCGGCTCGGGCAACTGCGTCCTGGCGAAATCGAGGATGATCTTGCCTTCGCGCTCCTGGATGTCCGGGGCGATGGACGGATCAGACAGATCGATCACCACGTTGCCTTCGCCCTGGGTCCCGCGTTGGAAGTCCACCCCACGGATCGCCTTGCCCACCGGCCCACTGGCCCTCGCAGGCGCAGCGCTGGCAACCGCCGGGCGCGGGGGCTGAGTGGTGGAGTTCTTCGGGGCAGTGCTCTTCGGGGCGGCGCCCTTGCCAACCACCACGAACAGGTTGTTACCTTCGATCCGGGTGTCATACGGCGCCAGTTGGGTAAGGCCGATGATCAACCGAGTACGATCCCCAGCCTCGACCACAGTGGCGCTGCGTGCATTGCCCCCGCCCAGGTCGTGGCGCTTGCTGGAAAGTTGATTGGTCACGCCCGGCAGGTCCAGTGCAATCCGTGCCGGTTGTTCGGTGGTGTAGCCCCGGGGCGGTGGCGGCGGCCCGTCGAAGGTGAGCTTCAACTCGACACGGTCCCCCGGCAACGCCGCCACATCCAGCGTCTTCAGGCTGGCCCCAAGAACCATCGGCGACAACAGCGCTATCCATAGCGAAATACCGAGGGCTGAAAAAAACCTGTTCATTGTTCGAATTCCACTATGAATGCTCTTTCAAAGGAATGGTCCGTGGTCGCTCCAACCAGGCACCCTCGCCATCGGGAACGATTTCGACCACATCGACCTGGGTGGCACTGATGTTGACGATCCGCCCGTCGTTGCGCCCCAGATAGTCACCGACCTTGAGCCGATGCACCCCGCCCGCGCCCCGCAGGAGCGCGAAGGAGCCACTGACATTGGAGATCGTACCGACCATTTCGAATTGCTCGATGTTGAAGCCTTCCAGGTACTGCTTGACCCGGTTCGGGTCGGGCCGGACATTGCGCGAGCCCCGCTGCCGTTCAGCCTGGTCCACGCGGACCTGCCGGGAAAACGGGCTGCGCAGGTTGGCGGCACTGTAGGTAAAGGTTTCGTAGGGCCTGAACGTCGGCGTCGGCTCGATCTTGCCGGGTGGCCGCAGACGCACTTCGTTCATGTAGGCGTCCAGGTCGCTGAAACCGTTGTCGCTGTCGCAGCCCGCCAGCGCAACCAGGCCTGCCAGCAGGCAGATACGCCACAGCGGCCTCATGGTTGCGCCTCCTGCTCGTTGTACCGGTAGGTCTTGGCCTGGATACTCATGCGCAGCTTCGCGCCGGCCTCGGGCTCCATCGGTGCGATCTCGAAATCGTGCAGCGTGACAATCCGGGGCAGCCCCGCCACCCCACTGACGAACGTCGCCAGGTCGTGGTAGCCGCCGGTCACGGTGATCTGGATCGGCAACTCGATGTAGAACGGCTGGGTGACCTCCGGCAGCAGCTTGATTTCCTCGAACTCCAGGCCACTGCCCAGGCCGGTGCGAGTAATGTCTTCCAGCAGGCCCGGCACTTCGGTATCGCTGGGCAATTGCCGCAACAGCACACCAAAAGACGTTTCCATCTGCTTCATCTGCTCGGTGTAGCGCTCCAGGTTCGCAGCCATGTGGGCCTTGCCCGCGAATTGCGCCTTGAGGGTGTTTTCTTCCTCGCGCACCTGCTGCAACTGGTTCTCCAAGTCGCTCAAGGCAAAGTTATAGCCCAGCCCCAGCACCAGGACCACCAGCAGGACACCCGCCAGCCACTTGATCGGCGCGGGCCAGGAACCGATGTTGTTGGTGTCCAGGTCACTGAGATCGATCTTGCGCAGTGCGTCGAACCACTCCCCAGGCTTCATTGGGCGTCCTCCGCATCGGCCGGGCGAGTCTGGCGAACCGTCAGCTGGAAGACGTTGGCCTGGTCGAGCTGCCCAGCGGTGGTGGCCTTGACCTCCGTCAGGCTGGGCGTGTCGAACAGGTCCGACGAGTCCAGGTTGCGCATCAGGTCCGAGACCCGGTTGTTCGACTCCGCGGCCCCCTTGATCAAGAGCATCCGGTCTTCCATCTTCACTTCAGTGAAATACACCCCTTCCGGCAGGGTCCGCACCAGCTGGTCGAAGATGCGCCCGCTGACCGGCCGGTTACCTTGCAAGTCCTGGATGATGCGCATGCGCTCCACCAATTGCTGGCGACGGGCCTTCAATTCGCTGATCTGCTTGATGCGTTCGTCCAGCACGGCGATCTGCTCGGAGAGATGGCTATTGCGAGCGACCTGATGGTCGATGGCGCTGTCGAAGTACCGGACCGCGACCAGGACCACGCCGACCGCACCGACCAGCGCCCCCACCAAGGCCAGCAAAAAGCGTTTACGTCGTTCTTCACGCAGCTCTTCGCGCCATGGAAGCAGGTTGATCCGCGCCATCAGTCGAAACTCCTGAGGGCCAGCCCACAGGCAATCATCAGTGCCGGCGCATCACCGGCCAGGGCGCCGGCATTGACCTTGCTGCTCAGGGCCATGTTGGTAAACGGGTTGGCCACCTGGGTCGGCGTGCCCAGGCGCTGCTCGATCAGCCGATCCAGGCCGGCGACCGAAGCCGTGCCCCCGGCCAGCAAAATGTGGTCCACCGCACTGTACTGGCCCGAGGCGAAGAAGAACTGCAAGGACCGCGAGACCTGCTGTACCAGGGCCTCGCGAAAAGGTTGCAGCACTTCGCTGAGATAGTCGTCCGGCAGGCCACCCTGCTTCTTTGCCAGGCCGGCCTGTTCGGGTGTCAGGCCATAGCGACGCTGAATTTCCTCGGTCAGTTGGCGACCGCCGAACAATTGTTCGCGGGTATAGATGATGCGCCCGTTGTGCAGCACGCTAAGGGTGGTCATGGTGGCGCCGATGTCGACAACCGCCACAGTCAGCCGCTCCTGAGAGGCAGCCAGTTGCTTGGCGAGCAGGCCGAAAGCACGCTCCAGCGCATAAGCCTCCACATCGACCACCCGGGCCGTCAGCCCGGCGAGCGCCAACGCGGCCTCGCGGACCTCGACGTTTTCCTTGCGGCACGCCGCCAGCAGCACTTCGACGCGATCGGCACTGCGTGGCGAAACACCCATGACTTCGAAATCAATGGCCACCTCATCCAGGGGATAGGGGATGTATTGATCGGCCTCGATCTTGAGCTGGTTTTCCATGTCATCGTCGGACAGCCCGGCGTCCATCTCGATGGTCTTGGTGATCACCGCCGAACCCGCAACGGCCACGGCCACGCCACGCAAGGGCGTCCTGGCCTTGGCCAACAGGCGCGACAACGCCTGCCCCACCCCTTCGAGCTCGGCGATGTTCTTCTCGACCACGGCGTTGGCTGGCAACGGTTCGACCGCGTAGGACTCGACGCGGTATCGGTCGCCCTGGCGGCTCAACTCCAGCAGCTTCACCGACGTCGAACTGATGTCGATCCCCAGAAGCGCATGGGTTTTTTTATTGAAGAGTCGTAGCACTACCAATTCCCTATGACTATCCGTGAGTTACGGACTCTCTAATATGCATTGCGTTCAATCACACCGGTCCGACGGACGTCCGGATGGCATTCCCGACGAAAAAAAATGCTTATAATGCCCAGCGTTTTTTTTCGCTTTGTTGCAAGCACGGGTCCATCCCAGCACCTGGCGCCTTTTTCATTCTCTGCCTGGATATCCAAAAGCCTTGATTCGTCTGCTGAAATTTTTCGGATGGTCCATCGTCGCCGTTTTCTGCGGACTGCTCTTGGGCCTGAGCGGTGCCTTTCTTTACCTTAGTCCGGGATTGCCGTCCGTGGAGGCGCTGAGAAGTATTCAGTTGCAGATTCCTTTGCGGGTGTACAGCAGCGACAACAAATTGATCGCCGAATTTGGCGAAATGCGCCGCACGCCGATCCGTTTCGCCGACATTCCCCCCAATTTCATCAATGCGTTACTAAGTGCTGAAGACGATAACTTCGCCAATCACTACGGCGTCGACCCGGGCAGCCTGATGCGCGCCGCCAGCCAGTTGATCAAGAGCGGCCACATCCAGTCCGGCGGCAGCACCATCACCATGCAGGTGGCCAAGAACTTCTTCCTGACCAGCGAGCGCAGCTTCTCGCGCAAGACCACCGAGATCCTCCTGGCCCTGCAAATCGAACGGCAGCTGACCAAGGATGAAATCCTCGAGCTGTACGTGAACAAGATTTACCTGGGCAACCGCGCCTACGGCATCGAGGCGGCGGCGCAGGTGTATTACGGCAAGTCGATCCGCGACGTGAGCCTGGCACAGATGGCGATGATCGCCGGCCTGCCCAAGGCACCCTCGCGCTTCAACCCGCTGGCCAACCCGGCACGCAGCAAGGAACGTCGCGACTGGATCCTGGGGCGCATGTACAAGCTCGGCAAGATCAGCGAGGCCGACTACACCGCCGCGATCAATGAACCGCTGAACGCCAGCTATCACGTACCGACACCGGAAGTGAACGCCCCGTATATCGCCGAGATGGCCCGTGCCGAGATGGTTGGGCGCTATGGCAGCGACGCCTACACCGAAGGTTTCCGCGTGACCACCACGGTGCCGAGCAACTTGCAGGAAATGGCCAACACCGCGCTGCACGAAGGCTTGATGACCTACGACCAGCGCCACGGCTACCGTGGCCCTGAATCGCGCCTGCCGGGCAAGACCAAGGAAGCCTGGGCCCTGGAGCTGACCAAGCAGCGCACCATCAGCAGCCTGGAGCCGGCGATTGTCACGTCGGTGGACAAGGACGGCATCAAGGTGCTGACCCGTAACGGCGAGCAAGAGGAACACGTGGCCTGGGACACCATGAAATGGGCTCGTCCGTTCCTCAATACCAACAGCATGGGCGCCAACCCACGGCAACCGTCGGACGTTGCCCAGGTCGGTGACCTGATCCGCGTCCAGCGCCAGGCGGACAACACGCTCAAGTTCAGCCAGATCCCGGCGGCTCAGGGCGCCCTGGTGTCCCTCGACCCGCAGAACGGCGCCATCCGCTCCCTGGTGGGTGGCTTCGCCTTCGAGCAAAGCAATTACAACCGTGCACTTCAGGCCAAGCGCCAGCCGGGCTCGAGCTTCAAGCCGTTCGTCTACAGCGCCGCCCTGGATAACGGCTACACCGCCGCCAGCCTGGTGAACGATGCGCCGATCGTGTTCGTCGATGAGTACCTGGACAAGGTCTGGCGACCGAAGAACGACACCAATACGTTCCTCGGTCCGATTCGCCTGCGCGAGGCGCTGTACAAATCCCGCAACCTGGTATCGATCCGCCTGTTGCAGGCGCTGGGCGTGGATCGCACCATCGACTACATCAGCAAGTTCGGCTTCAACAAGCAGGACCTGCCGCGCAACCTGTCCCTGGCCCTGGGCACCGCGACCCTGACGCCGATGGAAATCGCCACGGGTTGGAGCACGTTCGCCAACGGCGGCTACAAGATCACCCCGTACATCATCGACAAGATCGAAAGCCGCAACGGCGAGACATTGTTCGTCGCCAACCCGCCACGGGTCCCCACGGGCGAGCAGGCCAGCGATGGCGTCGCCGCACCGTCCACCGACACGTTCACGGTCAATGCGACGCCAGGCGAAGCCACCACGGCCCCAGGCCTGCCGCAAGCACCCGCCGTCGCGGAACGCATTGTCGATGGCCGTACCACCTTCATTCTCAACAGCATGCTGCAGGACGTGATCAAGCTCGGCACCGGCCGTCGCGCCCTGGCCCTGGGCCGCACCGACCTGGCGGGCAAGACCGGTACCACCAACGAATCCAAGGACGCCTGGTTCTCCGGCTACAACGCCGATTACGTGACCACGGTCTGGACCGGTTTCGACCAGCCCGAAAGCCTGGGTCGCCGCGAGTTCGGCGGCACGGTGGCGCTACCGATCTGGATGACCTACATGGGCGCCGCCCTCAAGGACAAGCCGCCGCACACCCAGCCGGAACCGGAAGGCATCCTCAGCCTTCGGGTCGACCCGGTCAGCGGCCGAGCGGCCACGCCGGGCACCCCGGGTGCGTACTTCGAACTATTCAAAAGCGAAGACACGCCACCGTCGGTCAACGAGCTGGGCAATGGCGTCGCACCGGGCAGCCCGCTGCCAGCGGACGAAGCGGCGCCAATCGATCTGTTCTGACCGGTCTCATCCAAAAGCCCCGCCTTCGAAAGAAGTGCGGGGCTTTTTTTATGCCGCGCAAGGCCCCTGTGGCGAGGGGATTTATCCCCGCTGGGCTGCGCAGCAGCCCCAAATCCAGACTGCGCGGAACAATACATGAAACCGCGCCAGCCAAATTACGACTGCTACGCAGCCGAGCGGGGATAAATCCCCTCGCCACAGGTTGTCGGCTTGCCCAGCAACGGGTTTCCATCCATAAAATCCAGACAAAAAAAGCCCCGACTCTCAGGAGCCGGGGCTTTTTGTTGAAGCGCTACAACGGCTTAGCCGTTGAACACGTCATCCACGCTCTTGAGCGGGTAGTTCTTCGGATACGGCAGGGTCGCCACGCCGGTCTCGATCGCAGCCTTGGCCACGGCGTCGGAGATCAGGGTGATCAGGCGGGCGTCCATTGGTTTCGGGATGATGTACTCACGACCGAATTCCAGCTTGATACCGCCGTAGGCGTCGCAGACTTCCTGAGGCACCGGCAGCTTGGCCAGTTCGCGCAGGGCGTTGGCGGCCGCGACTTTCATTTCTTCGTTGATGCGCTTGGCGCGAACGTCCAGGGCACCGCGGAAGATGAACGGGAAGCCCAGTACGTTGTTGACCTGGTTCGGGTAGTCCGAACGGCCGGTGGCCATGATCACGTCGCTGCGAGTTGCATGAGCCAGTTCCGGGGCGATTTCCGGGTCCGGGTTCGAACACGCGAACACGATTGGGTTCGGCGCCATGCGCAGCAGGTTTTCCGGGCTCAGCAGGTTCGGACCCGACAGGCCGACGAACACGTCGGCACCGTCCAGAGCGTCCGCCAGGGAGCGCTTGTCGGTCGCGTGGGCAAACACGGCCTTGTACTGGTTCAGGTCGTCACGGCCGGAGTGGATCACGCCGGTACGGTCGACCATGAAGATGTTTTCGATCTTGGCGCCCATGCTCACCAGCAACTTCATGCAGGAGATGGCCGCAGCGCCAGCGCCGAGGCAGACGATCTTGGCTTCCGGCAGGGTCTTGCCGGCGATTTCCAGGGCGTTGATCATGCCGGCCGCAGTAACGATCGCGGTGCCGTGCTGGTCATCGTGGAATACCGGAATGTCGCACTGTTCGATCAGGGCGCGCTCGATCTCGAAGCACTCAGGTGCCTTGATGTCTTCCAGGTTGATGCCGCCGAAGGTGATGGAGATGCGCTTGACGGTGTCGATGAAGGCTTGCGGGCTCTCGGAATCGACTTCGATGTCGAATACGTCGATACCGGCGAAGCGCTTGAACAGCACGCCCTTGCCTTCCATGACTGGCTTGGAAGCCAATGGGCCGAGGTTACCCAGGCCGAGAATCGCGGTGCCATCGGAAATGACTGCAACCAGGTTGCCTTTACCGGTGTATTTGTAGGCCAGTTCAGGGTCGCGAGCGATTTCGCGGACTGGTTCGGCTACGCCGGGGCTGTAGGCCAGCGACAAGTCGCGAGCAGTAGCGGTGGCCTTGGTGAGCTCGACACTCAGCTTCCCTGGACGAGGATTAGCGTGATATTCGAGAGCGGCAGTTTTCAGATCAGACATGTGGGCATTCCGCTTTTTACTGTGTTGGACAGACGGACCGCCGAGGATACGCGCCTCGCAAAGTCCCCACAAGACTGACCAGTCACTGCTGTCAAGCGCCCTGCCCTACGACTTTGGGCCAAGAGCCACAAAACACAAGGGCCACATGCATACAATCCACTGACAAAATGTCTACAATTTTCTCTTACAAGACCGCTTGCAGCATGGCAGGATCGGTCAGTGGCAACATCCATCGCGCCTGCCCGGCCTTGTGGCCGCCGCGTCGGGCGCGATCGACGATCCAGCCACGGGCCTCGATTTTTCGGCCCTTTAGCCGCTTCAGGGCCGAGGCGTCGAAGCGTCTTTGCACACCGGGCGCAATGTGCAGGACAACTGACCCCTGCAATTCAATCCAGATGCCACCGCGATTGCGCTGCACGTTTTCGACACGTGCGCTCATCAGCACAAAACCGGGCGCATTGATTTGCTCCGCTGGCACGACGGGCGATTTTTTCCAGAGGCCGGAGCCGGCTTGCCGCGCATGACGTTCGGCCATTTGCTGGCATCTGACCAGGTCGACGTTCGGCGCGACCGCCACCACAAACCCCAACCCCTCGGCAATCAACCGCTCTTCGAGGTTCTCGCCCTGGGCGTTGTAGACATGGGCCAGGGTGCGGCCGTAATCATCGCGGTTATCCTTGCCAGGCAACACGCCCACCCGGCCATCACTGGCGGCCACCAGGGCTTCGAGTCGCTGACGCGCCGCCACGGCGAACGGTTCGTCGGCGCGGCCTCGCTTGCCCAGTTCAGGGCTGTTGAGACCGATCATCCGAATGCGCCGGCCATCCTCCAGGTACAAGGTATCGCCATCCACCACCCGCTGCACCGCCACTTGGGGCAGGTTGCCTGGCGAAGGACAGGACGCCTGGGCACCACCGAGGCAAATCGCAGACACAAAAAAGGCGCCCGCAAGGGACGCCTTTTTCATCAGTCTGGAGCGGTCGAGACGACCATCCAAAATGATCAGCCTCAGGCTTTTGGAGTAACTTTGCCGAAAGCACCGAAACGATCGGCGAACTTCTGAACACGACCGCCGGTATCCAGAGTCTTTTGCTTGCCGGTGTAGAACGGGTGGCATTCGTTGCAAACGTCGATCGCCAGGGCTTTGCCGTAGGTCGAACGCGTTTCGAACTTGTTGCCGCAGCTGCAGGTTACGGCAATTTCTGGGTATTCCGGATGGATATCGGTTTTCATGCTGTTTTCCTCAGGCTAGCGTGCCGCCACCCAACACTATTGTTGAATACCGCACGTAATTAGGCCGCGGATTCTACCAGACATCGTCATTCGCGCAAGCTGTCGCTTATACCAACCGTCTGCTAGGCTCGCGCCCTCAAGCCCAATCCCTGTGGGAGAGAGCTTGCTCGCGATAGCGGTGGGTCAGTTGCGGTGATGCTGGCTGTGCCGCAGCCGTCGTGAGCAAGCTCGCTCCCTCATTGAATCGTGCTCAGCCTTGCGAACTTGTCCGCCTATCGAGATCCCCCGCGTGCCCGACGCCATCCTGCGCCTCGCCTTGCCTTCGCCCCTGCGCCGCCTGTTCGACTACCGCGCCCCCGCCGGGGTCCTGCGCGCGCAGTTGCAGCCGGGCATGCGCCTGCGGGTGCCGTTCGGTCGGCGGGAGATGATCGGCATCCTGGTGGAGGTCAGCGACCACAGCGAGGTCCCGGTCGACAAGCTCAAACCAGCCCTGGCCCTGCTCGATGCCACGCCACCGCTGCCCGCCGCGCTGTTCAAGTTGTGCCTGTGGACGTCCCAGTATTACCAGCACAGCCTCGGCGACACCCTGAGCTGGGCGCTGCCGGTGCTGCTGCGCCAGGGCGAACCGGCCGAGGCGCGCCAGGAGCGGTTCTGGTCGGTGGCGCCCGGTGCCTCGCTGGACGATCCACGCATCGCCCGCGCCCCGCGCCAGCGCGAGGCCTTGGCGACCCTGGCCCAACATCCCCACGGCGTGGCGCACCAATTGTTGAGCAAACTGATGCTCAGCAAGGACAGCCTCGACCTCTTGCTGGCCAAGGACCTGGTCCAGGTGGAAGTCCGCAGGCACGTCCCCGGCGCCCGCCATGAACATTGGCTGGCCCAGCCGGAACTGCCGCTCAACGCCGAACAGCGGGCCGCTTGCGAAGCGATTCGCGCAGGTTTCGACAGTTATCACGCCTTTCTGCTGGCGGGTGTCACCGGCAGCGGCAAGACCGAGGTCTACCTGCAACTGATCCGCCAGACCCTGGAGGCCGGCAAGCAGGCGTTGGTGCTGATTCCGGAAATCAACCTCGGCCCGCAAACCCTGGCGCGCTTCGAACAGCGCTTCAACGCCCGGATCGCCCTGGTGCACTCGGCGGTCAACGACCGCGACCGCCTGGAGGCCTGGCTCGCCGCCCGGGACGGCGAGGCCGATATCATCATCGGCACCCGTTCGGCCCTGTTCACACCGATGAAGAACCCTGGCCTGATCATCATCGACGAAGAACACGACGGCTCGTATAAACAGCAAGAAGGCCTGCGCTACCACGCCCGCGACCTGGCGCTGGTGCGCGCCCGCCAGGAAAACATCCCCATCGTGCTCGGCTCGGCCACGCCATCGCTGGAAAGCTTGCACAACGCCTACACCGGCCGCTACGGCCTGCTGCGCCTCAATGAGCGGGCCGGCGGCGCCAAGCAACCGCGCTTCCTGCGCCTGGACGTGAAAAGCCGCCCACTGGACAGCGGTATTTCCGGGCCGATGCAGCAAGCCATCGGCCAGACCCTGGCTGCCGGGCAACAGGTCCTGGTGTTCCTCAATCGCCGCGGTTTTGCCCCGACGCTGTTGTGCCACGACTGCGGCTGGATGTCTGGTTGTGAGCGCTGCGATGCGCGGATGACCGTGCATCAACGCCATGGCGAGTTGCGTTGCCACCATTGCGGCCACGTCGAGCGCGTGCCAAGGCATTGCCCGCAGTGCGGCAAAGTGGACTTGCGCCCAGTCGGCGCCGGCACCGAACGCGCCGAAGAACGGCTGGGCATCCTGTTCCCCGATTACCCGGTACTGCGGGTGGATCGCGACAGCACTTCGCGCAAAGATGCGATGAACCAGTTGTTCGCAACGATCCAGAAGGGCCAGCCGTGCATCCTGGTGGGCACGCAAATGCTCGCCAAGGGGCACCACTTCCCACGGGTCACGCTGGTGTCGATCCTAGACGCCGATGGCGGACTGTTTTCCGGTGATTTCCGCGCCAGCGAGCGCATGGCACAGTTGATCGTCCAGGTCGCAGGCCGGGCCGGGCGGGCCGAGGAGCCGGGCAAAGTGATCATCCAGACCCACCTGGCCGATCATCCGTTGCTGATCCAACTGACCGAGCAAGGTTATTTCGCCTTCGCCGAACAGGCCTTGAGTGAACGGCGCAGCGCCGGCCTGCCGCCGTTTGCCCATCTGGCGCTGTTGCGCGCTGAAGCTCACAAGCCGGGGCAGGCCGAAGCGTTCCTTGATGAAGCCTGCAGCGAGGCCGAGCGTTTGCTGGCGCAGCAGAACCTTACCGGTATCGAACTGCTCGGCCCGGTACCGGCGCCGATGGAGCGGCGGGCGGGGCGCTATCGAGCCCAGCTTTTACTACAGGCCAATGCCCGGGCGCCGTTGCATCGGCTACTGAGTGCCTGGCTACTGGTGCTGGAGCAGATGCCCAGTGGACGGGCAGTGCGTTGGTCGCTGGATGTGGATCCGGTGGATTTGTACTGAATAAGCAGATTGCAAGCTTTGTCCCCTGTGGGACCGAGTGCATCCAGGCCAGCAAGAATAATCACCACTGAGCCCCAACCGACCCGCTACAGTTGGCAAGCTCGTCCGGGCCACGGATAATGCCCAGTTTTTCCACCAGCGCATCGAAGCGCCGCCGCGCCTGCGGTTGAAAGAGAAGACCATGAAAGACACCATTCGCCAGCTCATCCAGCAAGCCATCGCCCAACTCGTCACTGAAGGTGTGCTGCCAGAAGGCCTGTCGCCGGCGATTCAGGTCGAAAATACCCGCGACAAGACCCACGGCGACTTCGCCAGCAACATCGCGATGATGCTCGCCAAGCCGGCCGGCATGAAACCGCGGGACCTGGCGGAGAAAATCATCGCCGCGCTGCCGGCCGACGAGAACGTCAGCAAGGCCGACATTGCCGGCCCCGGGTTCATCAATTTCTTCCAGAACACCCAGGCCCTGGCCTCGCGCCTGGACGCGGCCCTGGCCGACGAGCGCATTGGCGTGCGCAAGGCCGGTCCGTTGCAGCGCACCGTGGTCGACCTCTCGGCGCCCAACCTGGCCAAGGAAATGCACGTCGGCCACCTGCGCTCGACCATCATCGGCGACGGCGTGGCGCGGGTCCTGGAGTTTCTCGGCGACACCGTGATCCGTCAGAACCACGTTGGCGACTGGGGCACCCAGTTCGGCATGCTGATGGCCTACCTTCAGGAAAACCCCATTACCAGCGATGAACTGTCGGACCTGGAGAATTTCTACCGCGCCGCCAAGCAACGCTTCGACGAGTCGCCCGAGTTCGCCGACCGTGCCCGGGGCCTGGTGGTCAAGCTGCAAGCCGGCGATGCCGAGTGCCTGGCGCTGTGGAGCAAGTTCAAGGACATCTCCCTGTCCCACTGCCAGAAAATCTACGAGTTGCTGAACGTCAAATTGACCATGGCCGACGTGATGGGCGAAAGCGCCTACAACGACGACCTGATCAACGTGGTCAACGACCTCAAGGCCAAGGGCATGCTGGTGGAAAGCAACGGCGCCCAGTGCGTGTTCCTCGACCAGTTCAAGACCGCCGATGGCGAGCCGTTGCCGGTGATCATCGTCAAGGCCGATGGTGGCTATCTCTACGCCACCACCGACCTGGCAGCCGTGCGCTACCGTAACAGCGTGCTCAAGGCCGATCGGGTGCTGTACTTCGTCGACCAGCGCCAGGCCCTGCACTTCCAGCAAGTGTTCGAAGTCGCACGCCTGGCCGGTTTCGTGACCCATCCCATGGAGATGGAGCACATGGGCTTCGGCACCATGAACGGCGCTGACGGCCGCCCATTCAAGACTCGCGACGGCGGCACGGTGAAGCTGATCGACCTGCTGACCGAAGCCCAGGACCGCGCCTACACCCTGGTCAAGGGCAAGAACCCCGAGCTGGCCGAAGACGAACTGCGCAAGATCGCCAAGGTGGTGGGCATCGACGCGGTGAAATACGCCGACCTGTCCAAGCACCGCACCAGCGACTACAGCTTCAACTTCGACCTGATGCTCAACTTCGAAGGCAACACCGCGCCGTACCTGCTGTACGCCTACACCCGCGTGGCGGGGGTGTTCCGCAAGCTCGGCAAGAGCTTCAATGAAGTGGACGGCCAGATTGTGCTCCAGGCCCCTCAGGAACAGGAGCTGGCGGCGAAGCTGGCGCAGTTCGGTGAAGTGTTGAATAACGTCGCCGACAAAGGCACGCCGCACACCCTGTGCGCCTACCTGTACGATGTCGCCGGCCTGTTCTCCAGTTTCTACGAGAACTGTCCGATCCTCAACGCGCAAACCCCAGAGCAAATGCAGAGCCGCCTGCGCCTCGCCGCGCTGACCGGGCGTACGCTCAAGCAAGGCCTGGAGCTGCTGGGCCTGGAAACCCTGGAGCGCATGTAAGTTGGCAGCCAAGAAAAAACCTGCACCCAAACGCGGCGCCAGTCGTTACCAGCCTCCAGCCAAAAAACCGATTCCGGGCTGGTTGTGGATGGCCATCGGCCTGACCGTCGGCGCTTTCATTGTGTTTCTGATGAAGCTGGAGCCGGGCCAGGGCGATGACGTCAAGCGCGTCCGGCAAGAGCAGCAGAAAGCCACGCGGATCGCCGAGGCCAACAAGACTCCGCCGAGCCCAACGCAACCGGTGAAGCCGAAGTACGACTTCTACACCTTGCTGCCGGAATCGGAAGTCATCGTGCCGCCCGAAGCCGTACCGGAGAAAACCCTGCCGACGCCGCAAGTGCCCACCACGCCTGTGACCCCGGCCGAAGCGGCGAAGATCGACACCGCCCGCGCCCAGGCGGCCCTGGCCGGCATCACGCCGCCACCCGCCCCACCGGTGCAGAAAGCCGCGCCGGTGACCAAGTTCTTCCTGCAAGCCGGTTCGTTCCGCAAGGAAGCCGACGCCGACAAGGTTCGCGCGCAGATCATTCTGCTGGGTCAGTCCGTGTCGGTGGAGTCCGGCACCGTGAAGGACGAAACCTGGTACCGGGTACTGGTCGGGCCGTTCAGCAACCGCGAAGAACTGACCAAGGCCCAGAAACAATTGGCCGGCAGCGGTTTCAGCAACCTGTTGTTACAACAACGCCAGAGCCGCTGATCGCACACGGTGTCCAGCCGAGCGACCCACTGTGGCGAGGGGATTTATCCCCGCTGGGCTGCGCAGCAGCCCCAAAAGCAGCGACCAGATCAATCTGACACACCGCATTTAAGGTTTTAGGGCTGCTACGCAGCCCAGCGGGGATAAATCCCCTCGCCACAGATAATCATTGCCACAGGTATGATTGGCCTGTGAGGCAAGACAAACCGCTCATCCCCTCCTCCACCCCACAGTTGAAAAACCCCGCGTCACCCCCATATGAGTTCCATCCGGGCATTTTCGCCCCGCTGCGTGGAGACTCTCCCTTGACCACCATCGTTTCAGTCCGCCGTCATGGCAAAGTCGTCATGGGCGGCGACGGCCAGGTTTCACTGGGCAACACCGTGATGAAAGGCAACGCGAAGAAAGTCCGCCGCCTGTATCACGGCGAAGTCATCGCCGGTTTCGCCGGGGCCACTGCCGACGCCTTCACCCTGTTCGAGCGTTTCGAAGGCCAGCTCGAGAAACACCAGGGCCATCTGGTCCGAGCCGCCGTGGAACTGGCCAAGGAATGGCGCACCGACCGTTCCCTGAGCCGCCTCGAAGCCATGCTCGCGGTCGCCAACAAGGACGCCTCCCTGATCATCACCGGCAACGGCGACGTCGTTGAGCCCGAAGACGGCCTGATCGCCATGGGTTCCGGCGGTGCCTACGCCCAGGCTGCGGCCAGTGCCCTGCTGAAAAAAACCGACCTGTCGGCTCGTGAGATCGTCGAGACTGCCTTGGGCATTGCCGGCGACATCTGTGTCTTCACCAACCACACCCAGACCATTGAGGAGCAGGACCTCGCGGAATAAGCCCAGGCCCAGCGCCACGGCTCATTCCTGCTTGAGGACCACCTATTATTATGTCCATGACTCCCCGCGAAATCGTCCACGAACTCAACCGCCATATCATCGGCCAGGACGATGCCAAGCGCGCCGTCGCCATCGCCCTGCGTAACCGCTGGCGCCGGATGCAATTGCCCGAAGAACTGCGCGTCGAAGTGACCCCCAAGAACATCCTGATGATCGGCCCGACCGGTGTTGGTAAAACCGAAATCGCCCGGCGCCTGGCCAAACTCGCCAACGCGCCGTTCATCAAGGTCGAAGCCACCAAATTCACCGAAGTCGGCTATGTCGGTCGCGACGTCGAGTCGATCATCCGTGACCTGGCCGATGCCGCCATCAAGCTGCTGCGCGAACAGGAAATCACCAAGGTCCGCCACCGCGCCGAAGACGCCGCCGAAGAGCGCATCCTCGACGCCCTGCTGCCGCCGGCGCGCATGGGCTTCAACGCCGACGCCGCCGCGACCCAGGACTCCAACACCCGCCAACTGTTCCGCAAGCGCCTGCGCGAAGGCCAGCTGGACGACAAGGAAATCGAGATCGAAGTGGCCGAAATGGCCGGCGTCGATATTTCCGCGCCGCCAGGCATGGAAGAGATGACCAACCAGTTGCAGAGCCTGTTCGCCAACATGGGCAAGGGCAAGAAGAAAAACCGCAAGCTCAAGGTCAAGGAAGCGCTGAAACTGGTGCGCGACGAAGAAGCCAGCCGCCTGGTCAACGAAGAAGAGTTGAAGGCCAAGGCGCTGGAGGCGGTCGAGCAGCATGGCATTGTGTTCATCGATGAAATCGACAAGGTCGCCAAGCGCGGCAATGTCGGCGGTGCCGATGTGTCCCGCGAAGGTGTACAACGCGACCTGCTGCCGCTGATCGAAGGCTGCACGGTCAACACCAAGCTGGGCATGGTCAAGACTGACCATATCCTGTTCATCGCCTCCGGTGCGTTCCACCTGAGCAAGCCGAGCGACCTGGTGCCAGAGCTGCAGGGTCGCCTGCCGATCCGTGTCGAGCTCAAGGCGCTGACGCCGGAAGACTTCGAACGCATCCTCAGCGAGCCCCACGCGTCCCTGACCGAACAGTATTGCGCGCTGCTCAAGACCGAAGGCCTGAACATCGAGTTCACCCCGGAAGGCATCAAGCGCCTGGCCCAGATCGCCTGGCAGGTCAACGAGAAGACCGAGAACATCGGTGCCCGTCGCCTGCACACGTTGCTCGAACGCCTGCTCGAGGAAGTCTCGTTCAGCGCCGGCGACCTGGCGAGCGCCCACAACGAAGCGCCTATCCTCATCGACGCCGAGTACGTCAACAGCCACCTGGGTGAATTGGCACAGAACGAAGACCTGTCGCGGTATATTCTTTGAGCTGCAAGTTGTAAGCCTCAAGCTACAAGCTGATCGGCTCAGCTTGTAGCTTGTAGCTTGTAGCTTGTAAGCTGCCTTTATGACCAAACTCCCCACCGCCATCAACCTGCACAAAGCCTCCAGGACCCTGACGCTCAAATACGCGCCGGACGAGGAGTATCACTTGCCCGCCGAGTTCCTGCGGGTGCACTCGCCTTCCGCCGAGGTCCAGGGCCACGGCAAACCCATCCTGCAATACGGCAAGCTCAACGTTGCACTGATCAAGGTCGAACCGGCCGGCCAGTACGCACTGAAACTGACCTTCGACGACGGCCACGACAGCGGGCTGTTCACCTGGGACTATCTCTACCAGTTGGCGGTGCGTCAGCAAGACTTGTGGAACGATTATCTTGGCGAACTCAAGGCCGCCGGAAAAACCCGCGACCCGGACGAGTCCGTCGTCAAGCTGATGCTCTAACTCAGGGGCTGGCGCTTTAGGGCGATTTTTCTAGACTCATCTGCTTGAATGCCCGCGCAGCAACGTCAATGACTGGCCTGCTTGCGAAAAAAATTAAACTCGGGTAACCAATGGAGCTGGCAAGTTACCTGCAAAGGAACCGCCGAGTTCCTGGCATACGTTTCCTCATTGGCCCTCGATGCGGAATTAATGGTCACCCGAGCAGCGTACCTGGTATTGGCTGTGTGGCTTCATGGCACGATCCGGGTACTCGTCTGAAGGACAATGGAGCGTCGTAGATGAGCAACAAGAACAACGATGACCTGAAGTATCAAGCCTCGGAAAATACCCTGGGGTTGAATCCCGTCGTCGGCTTGCGCAGGAAAGATCTGCTGGCCTCTGCCCGCATGGTGCTGACCCAGGCCATCAAACAACCGCTGCACAGCGTCAAGCACGTCGCCCATTTCGGCGTCGAACTCAAGAATGTCCTGTTCGGCAAATCCGAACTGCAACCGGCCGGCGACGACCGTCGCTTCGCTGACCCGGCGTGGAGCCAGAACCCACTCTACAAACGCTACTTGCAAACCTACCTGGCGTGGCGCAAGGAGCTGCACGCCTGGATCGACGACAGCAACCTCTCGCCCGCGGACATCAGCCGCGGGCATTTCGTGATCAACCTGATGACCGAAGCCATGGCCCCGACCAACTCGGCGGCCAACCCGGCAGCAGTCAAGCGCTTCTTCGAAACCGGCGGCAAGAGCCTGCTCGATGGCCTGTCCCACCTGGCCAAGGACCTGGTGCACAACGGCGGGATGCCGAGCCAGGTCGACATGGGCGCGTTCGAGGTCGGCAAGAGCCTGGGCGTGACCGAAGGCGCCGTGGTGTTTCGCAACGACGTGCTGGAGCTGATCCAGTACCGCCCCATCACCGAGCAGGTCCACGAGCGACCGCTGCTGGTGGTACCGCCACAAATCAACAAGTTCTATGTATTCGACCTGAGCCCGGACAAGAGCCTGGCGCGCTTCTGCCTGCGCAGCAACGTGCAGACCTTCATCGTCAGTTGGCGCAACCCCACCAAGGAACAGCGCGAGTGGGGCCTGTCGACCTACATCGAGGCGCTCAAGGAAGCGGTGGACGTGGTCACGGCCATCACCGGCAGCAAGGACGTGAACATGCTCGGCGCCTGCTCGGGCGGCATCACCTGCACCGCGCTGCTGGGCCATTACGCCGCCCTCGGCGAGAAAAAGGTCAATGCGCTGACCCTGCTGGTCAGCGTACTCGACACCACCCTGGACACCGACGTGGCGTTGTTCGTCGACGAACAGACACTGGAAGCGGCCAAGCGTCATTCCTACCAGGCCGGTGTACTCGAAGGTCGCGACATGGCCAAGGTGTTCGCCTGGATGCGCCCCAACGACTTGATCTGGAACTACTGGGTCAACAATTATCTGTTGGGCAACGAGCCGCCCGTGTTCGACATCCTGTTCTGGAACAACGACACCACGAGGCTGCCAGCGGCGTTCCACGGCGACCTCATCGAAATGTTCAAGAACAATCCACTGACCCGTCCCAATGCACTGGAAGTGTGCGGCACGCCCATCGATCTCAAGCAGGTCACCGCCGACATCTTCTCCCTGGCCGGCACCAACGACCACATCACGCCGTGGAAGTCCTGCTACAAGTCGGCACAGCTGTTTGGTGGCAAGGTCGAGTTCGTGCTGTCGAGCAGCGGCCATATCCAGAGCATCCTCAACCCGCCAGGCAACCCCAAGTCGCGCTACATGACCAGTGATGACATGCCAGCCAAGGCCGAGGACTGGCAGGAGAATTCAACCAAGCACACCGATTCCTGGTGGCTGCACTGGCAGGCCTGGCAGGCCGAGCGCTCGGGCAAACTGAAAAAAGCCCCGACCGTGCTGGGCAACAAGGCCTACCCAGCCGGTGAAGCGGCGCCCGGCACTTATGTGCATGAAAGATAGCTGTAAGCTGCAAGCTGCAAGCTTCAAGCGCCTTAACTTGCAGCTTGAAACTTGAAGCTTGAAGCTGCTTTCCCACTTCTCCACCCCAGGGCTTGAGCATGCCGCAACCGTACATCTTCCGTACCGTCGATCTGGATGGCCAGACCTTGCGCACCGCGGTACGTCCCGGCAAGCCTCACTTGACGCCACTGCTGATTTTCAACGGCATCGGCGCCAACCTCGAGCTGGTGTTCCCGTTCATCCAGGCCCTGGACCCGGACCTGGAAGTCATCGCCTTTGACGTCCCCGGTGTCGGCGGCTCATCGACGCCCAACCGGCCGTATCGCTTTCCTGGCCTGGCCAAACTCACCGCGCGAATGCTCGATTACCTGGACTACGGACAGGTCAATGTGATCGGCGTGTCCTGGGGGGGCGCCCTGGCCCAGCAGTTCGCCCATGACTACCCCGAGCGCTGCAAGAAGCTGGTACTGGCGGCCACGGCGGCCGGGGCGGTGATGGTGCCGGGCAAACCGAAGGTGCTGTGGATGATGGCCAGCCCCCGGCGCTACGTTCAACCTTCTCATGTGATGCGTATCGCCCCACTGATCTACGGCGGTTCGTTCCGTCGCGACCCGAGCCTGGCGGCCAGCCATGCGGCCAAGGTTCGTTCGGCGGGCAAGCTCGGTTATTACTGGCAACTGTTCGCCGGCCTGGGCTGGACCAGCATCCACTGGCTGCACAAGATCCACCAGCCGACCCTGGTGCTGGCTGGCGACGATGACCCGCTGATCCCGCTGATCAACATGCGCATGCTGGCCTGGCGCATTCCCAACGCCCAATTGCACATCATCGATGACGGCCATCTGTTCCTGATCACCCGGGCCGAGGCGGTGGCGCCGATCATCATGAAATTCCTGGAGGAAGAACGTCAGCGTGCGGTGATGCATCCGCACCCCTCACCACTGGGCGGCTGAAACCGCCCATTAGCGCCTGGCAGGACGCCGGACCGCGCAGCGACCCGAAACAGCGACTATGTTGTCTGGTTCGGTGTGTTTGTTTTTAGCCTGATGACGAAGGAGTTGACTCATGCGCGACAAACCGGCGAAGGGTTCCATGCCCGCCCCTGCCAGCTTCATCAACGCACAAAGTGCGGTCACCGGCCTGCGTGGCAGGGACCTGCTGTCCACCTTGCGCAGCGTTGCCGTACACGGCTTGCGCAACCCGGTGCACAGTGCCCGGCATGCGCTGAAGCTGGGCGGTCAACTGGGCCGAGTGCTGCTGGGGGAGACCCTGCACCCCACCAACCCCAACGACCAGCGTTTCGCCGACCCCACCTGGCAGCTCAATCCGTTCTACCGCCGCAGCCTGCAGGCCTACCTGAGCTGGCAGAAACAGGTGACGAGCTGGATCGACGAAAGCACCATGAGCCAGGATGACCGCGCCCGTGCCCACTTCGCCTTTGCCCTGCTCAACGACGCCGTTTCGCCGTCCAACACCTTGCTCAACCCGCTGGCGGTCAAGGAGCTGTTCAACTCCGGCGGCACCAGCCTGGTTCGAGGCCTCAGCCATCTGGTGGATGACCTGCTGCACAACGACGGGTTGCCGCGACAAACCACACCCCATGCCTTTGAAGTCGGCAA
Source organism: Pseudomonas sp. NFACC16-2 (assembly GCF_900119205.1). Taxonomy (NCBI): domain Bacteria; kingdom Pseudomonadati; phylum Pseudomonadota; class Gammaproteobacteria; order Pseudomonadales; family Pseudomonadaceae; genus Pseudomonas; species Pseudomonas sp. NFACC16-2. The sequence continues at coordinate 44,828 of NZ_FPIX01000015.1, forward strand.
GACCCTGGCAACCACCCCTGGCGCGGTGGTGTTTCGCAACGAATTGCTCGAGCTGATCCAGTACCGGTCCATGAGCGAAAAGCAATACGCCAAGCCGTTGCTGATCGTGCCGCCGCAGATCAACAAGTTCTATATTTTCGACCTGAGCCCTTCCAACAGCTTCGTCCAGTACGCCCTGAAAAACGGTTTGCAAGTTTTCATCATCAGTTGGCGCAACCCTGACGTACGCCACCGCGAATGGGGCCTGTCCAGCTACGTCGAGGCCGTGGAGGAGGCCATGAACGTCTGCCGGGCGATCACCGGCGCCCGCGAGGTCAACCTGATGGGCGCCTGCGCCGGAGGCATGACCATCGCCGCCCTGCAAGGCCACCTGCAAGCCAAGCGCCAGTTGCGTCGGGTCGCCAGTGCCACGTACCTGGTGAGCCTGCTGGACAGCCAGATCGACAGCCCGGCCACGCTGTTCATCGACGAGCAGACTCTCGAAGCCGCCAAGCGCCGTTCCTACCAGAAAGGCATCCTCGATGGCCGCGACCTGGCCCGGGTGTTTGCCTGGATGCGCCCCAACGATCTGATCTGGACTTACTTCATCAACAACTATCTGCTGGGCAAGGAGCCGCCGGCCTTCGACATCCTCTACTGGAACAACGACTGCACCCGCCTGCCGGCGGCTTACCACGGCGACCTGCTGGACTTCTTCAAGCACAACCCACTGACCCATCCCGGCGGTCTGGAAGTGTGCGGCACACCTATCGACCTGCAGAAAGTGACGGTGGACAGCTTCAGTGTGGGCGGCATAAATGACCACATCACACCGTGGGACGCGGTGTATCGCTCGACCCTGTTGCTCGGTGGCGAAAAACGCTTCGTGCTCTCCAACAGCGGCCACGTCCAGAGCATCCTCAACCCGCCGGGCAACCCCAAGGCCAACTACATCGAAAGCGCAAAAATGAGCAGCGACCCACGGGCCTGGTACTACGACGCCAAGCACGTCGAAGGCAGCTGGTGGACCCAATGGCTGGGCTGGATCCAGGAGCGTTCCGGCGCCCAGCACGAAACCCAGATGACCTTGGGCAACGCGAACTACCCGCCTCTGGACGCAGCTCCCGGTACCTATGTTCGCGTGCGCTGAAGCACCTTACCCCACGGCCAGGCGATTGGCCGTGGCATGACTTGATCATTAAGAAGACCGGATGAAAACCCGCGACCGCATCCTTGAATGTGCCCTGCAATTGTTCAACGAAAAGGGCGAGCCGAACGTCTCCACCATGGAAGTTGCCAACGAAATGGGCATCAGCCCGGGCAACCTCTATTACCACTTTCATGGCAAGGAACCGCTGATCCTCGGGCTATTCGAGCGATTCCAGGGCGAACTGGCGCCGCTGCTGGACCCTCCGGCGGACGTGCAGTTGGCGCCGGAAGACTACTGGCTGTTCCTGCACTTGATCGTCGAGCGCCTGGCCCAGTACCGCTTTCTGTTCCAGGACCTGTCGAACCTGGCCGGGCGCCTGCCGAAGCTGGCCAAGGGTATCCGCCAGTTGCTCAATGCCCTGAAGCGCACCCTCGCCTCACTGCTGGCGCAGCTCAAGGCCCAGGGTTTGCTGATCAGCGATACCCAGGCTTTGGGGCAACTGGTGGAGCAGATCACCATGACCTTGCTGTTCTCTCTGGACTACCAGCGGATCCTCAACCGTGAAGGCGAGGTTCGGTTGGTGGTCTACCAGATCATGATGCTGGTGGCCCCGCACCTGCCACCCGCGACCAAGGTGGCGACTGAGCAACTGGCGTTGCGCTACCTGGAAGAACACGAGTAACGCCAGTGTGACGCTCGTCCCTACGCTTTGCTGGGGATGCAGCCCGGGACGCTCCGCGTCTCAAACAGCGGAACGCAGAGCGTCCCTGGAGGCATTCCCACGCGGGAGCGTGGGAACGAGCGCCCGGCCTACACAGGCCGGGCGTTTTTGCATGTCCCGCAGAATCAGGACTGGGTGGGAGGCGTCGTTGGAGCCGGCGCCGGAGTTGGCGTGGCGACCGGGGTCGGAGCGGCGGCGGAGTTCGCCGTGCTCGTCGGGGTCGCCGGTTTGGCGGCCGCGGTTGGCGCCTTCGGTGCAGCGGCTTTCGGCGCGGCCGGTTTTTTCACGGCCGGTTTTTTCGCCGCAGCAGGTTTGGCCGCTTTTGCCGCAGGCTTGGCGGCGGGTTTCGCTGCTGGTTTGGCCGCTGCCGTTTTAGCCGCGGGTTTGGCCGCAGGCTTGGCTGCCGCTTTGGCCGCTACCGGTTTGGCCGCCGCCTTGGCAGCAGGCTTGGCCGCAGCAGTTTTAGCCGCGGGCTTGGCTGCTGCTTTCGCCGCAGGTTTGGCGGCGGTTTTTGCCGCCGCCTTGACCAGAGGCTTGGCCGCCGTTTTAGCGGCCGGCTTGGCCGCTGCAGTCTTGGTCGCCACAGGTGCGACTTTGGCGCCGGTGAGTTTTTCGATCTGCTTGGTCAGGGTGTCGACCTTGCTGTGCAGTGCCTTGACTTCATTACGGCTCGGCACACCCAGGCGCGAGATCGCACTGTTCAGGCGCTTGTCGAAAGCCCCCTCCAGTTCGTCCCATTTGCCCAGCGCACGATCCTTCACGCCACCGATTCGCGATTTGGCGGACTCGGCAGAGCCCTTGGCTGCATCGACTTGTTTGCCGACGGCCGTCTTGGTGAGTTTTTCGGCCTTTTCGCCGTCCTTAACCAGGGACTCGAAGAGCTTGCTGCCGTCAGTGTCGATCTTCGAGTACACGCCTAAACCAGCAAGCCAGATTTTGCGGGAATACTTTTCAATTTTCCCGGCCCACGAGCTGCCCTCTTTTTCTGTGATTTTTTTGCCAGCCATCCCGTTCTCCTTAATGTTTACGCGCGACACGTTCGAGCAATGCTGTCAGCTCATCGAGCTTAGCAGAGAGTGTCTCAACGTCATGTTTAGACGGAATGCCGATACGATTCAAGGCACTTGCAACACGGGCATCGAATACCTTCTCGACTTTATCGAGTTGTACTTCAACCCGGGCCTTGAAAGTATTGACGTCGCTCTTGGCTTCAATCAATTCGCTGTTGGCCGCTTCAAGTTTTCCGGCAATTTTCTTTTTGCCTTTGGTTTCAATAACTTCGCCAGCCTTTACCAACTCCTGAAAGTACTCGCTGCCTTCCTGGCCGACCTTCGTGTAGGCGCCCAGGCCCGCCAGCCAGATCTTGCGCGCGTACGTTTTCACGTCGCTGAGCGTGGAAGATTCAACGTCGGTTTTTTTCTTCAGAATAACTTTGGCCATGGTGCACCTCACTCGAAAATGGTTTGAGGAACTGCCCGCACACGGTCGGGCTCAGGCACAAAGTAGTGACAATAATTAGAAAGGGCACCCTAACAACTGACACAAACCTGAGGGCGATGACTTTCCCTGTGGGAGCTTGTTGCTCGCGATTGCATTGGATCAGTCACATCGACGTTGACTGATACTGCGTAATCACGAGCAAAGTCGCTCCCACAAGGAAAGGTGGTGATCTTGAGTGCTGTACTTCCCTTCTTTCGTCGATCAAGCCAACGCTTTATCCAGCGCCTTTTCAATTTCCGTCTTGATCGTGCCGCTCATGGCCGACATCAACATGCCCAGCTCCACATCGACGCGGATCGAGTCCTCGCCAACATGCACTTCGCCCTTGACCCCGGAACGCTTGAGTTTCAGGGTGTCGCCCTCCCACTGCGGCTCCAGGCCATAGCTGTCGGACAACTTCTGCGCCAGCTTGTCGGCTTTCTCTCGTGCCGCTTCCTTGCCCAGGCCATGGGCACGCTCAACCGTTATACGGGCCATCGGGTGACTCCTGTTTTATCGGGACTTGCCTGAACGTTTCAGACCCTGCCTGCGTCAAAACGTCCCGGCGGTCGCCCATCTTACCTTCAGCCTTGCCAAGACAAAGCCCTCCACCGGGATTAGAATGTCCCGCATTCTTTTTTGGTGACCGCGATATGACTGATCAGCGCAAAGGCAGCGATGCCGAACCCACCACTCACTTCGGCTTCAAGAACGTGCCGGAAAGCCAGAAAGCGGAAAAAGTCGCTGAGGTTTTCCACTCCGTAGCCGCCAAGTATGACTTGATGAACGACCTGCTCTCGGGCGGCATGCACCGCCTGTGGAAGCGTTTCGCGATCGAACTGTCGGGCGTGCGCAGTGGTAATCGCGTACTGGACATCGCCGGCGGCACGGGCGACCTGACGAAGAAGTTTTCCCACATCGTCGGGCCGACTGGCCAAGTCGTCCTGGCCGACATCAACGAATCCATGCTCAAGGTCGGTCGCGACCGCCTGCTGGACCTGGGTGTGGCCGGCAACGTCGAGTTCGTCCAGGCCGACGCTGAAAAGCTGCCGTTCCCCGACAACCATTTCGACTGCGTAACCATCGCCTTCGGCCTGCGCAACGTCACCCACAAGGAAGATGCCCTGCGCTCGATGCTGCGCGTGCTCAAGCCCGGTGGCCGCCTGCTGGTGCTGGAGTTCTCCAAGCCGACCAACGCGCTGATGTCCAAGGCCTATGACGCCTACTCGTTCGCCTTCATGCCGCTGATGGGCAAGCTGATCACCAACGACTCGGAAAGCTATCGCTACCTGGCCGAATCGATCCGCATGCACCCGAACCAGGAAACCCTGAAGTCGATGATGGTCGAGGCCGGTTTCGACCGCGTGACCTACCACAACATGACCGCAGGCATTGTCGCCCTGCATCGCGGCATCAAGCCCTGATGCTGCTCATCGGCCTGCTCGCCAGCGTCGAACTCGGTATCAACCGGGTACTGCGCCTGGACAGCACCGCACTTGCGCGCCTGGCGCACTTGAGCGGCAAGGTGATTGCCGTGGACTGCCGCAGCCCGGCGTTGCGGTTGTTCATCCTGCCCAGCGACGAAGGCCTGATGCTCGCTGCGCACTGGGAGGCCGAGGCCGACTGCACGCTGCGCGCACCGGCGTCGAGCCTGCTGAACCTGGCCCTGGGCAAGGACAAGACCGCGGTGCTGCACAGCCCCGACGTGGAGCTCGACGGCGACAGCGGCGTGCTGCTGGAGCTGGCGGCGATTCTCCAGGACCTGGAGCTGGACTGGGAATACGAAGTGTCTCGCTGGATCGGTCCGGTGGCGACCCAATTGCTCAGCGGCCATTTGCGCAGCCGCAGCCGCTGGTATCGGCAAGGGTTCGCCAGCCTGGGGCAGAATCTGAGTGAATACCTGGCTGAAGAATCGCGTACCCTCGTAGGCCAACGCGAAGCACAAGCCCGTTTTAATGAACTGGACCAGATCAAACTTGACCTGGAACGTCTCGAGGCGCGTTTCGAGCGCCTTTCCCGATCCCTTGAAACCAAGCGATAACGCATGAAGCTGCTTGCCGTCCGCCGTTTGTTGCGCATCCAGCGCGTCGTGATCCGCTACCGCCTCGATGACCTGCTGTTCGCCCTGCCGCTGCCCTGGTTTCTCCTGGCCCTGCGCTTCGTGCTGCCGTGGCGCTGGTTTCCCCGGCGAACGCTGGACCTGAGTCGCGGTGCGCGCTTGCGCCTGGCATTGCAGGACCTGGGGCCGATTTTCATCAAGTTCGGGCAGATCCTTTCGACCCGTCGCGACCTGTTGCCCGAAGATATCGCCGATGAACTGATGCGCCTGCAAGACCGCGTGCCGCCGTTCGATTCCAAGGTGTCGGTGGCGCTGATCGAGGAACAACTGGGCAAGAAGATCAGCGAAGTCTTCAGCCGTTTTGACGTCGAACCCCTGGCCTCGGCCTCCGTCGCCCAGGTTCACGCCGCACAACTCAAGAGCGGCGAGGAAGTGGTGGTCAAGGTAATCCGCCCGGGCCTCAAGCCGATCATTGCCCAGGATCTGGCGTGGCTGTTCATCCTCGCCCGCGCCGCCGAGCGGCTGTCGGCCGATGCCCGCCTGCTGCACCCGGTGGACGTGGTCCAGGACTACGAAAAAACCATCTACGATGAACTTGACCTGCTGCGAGAGGCCGCCAACGCCAGCCAGTTGCGTCGCAACTTCGAAGGCTCGCCGCTGCTCTATGTGCCGCAAGTCTATTGGGACTGGTGCCGGCCGAAAGTATTGGTGATGGAGCGCATCTACGGCATCCAGGTCACCGACCTGGCGACCCTGGCCGACCAGCGCACCGACATGAAGATGCTCGCCGAACGCGGCGTGGAAATCTTCTTCACCCAGGTGTTTCGCGACAGCTTCTTCCACGCCGACATGCACCCAGGCAACATCTTCGTCAGCACGGTGCAACCGTGGAGCCCGCAGTACATTGCCATCGACTGCGGCATCGTCGGTAGCCTGACCCCTGAAGACCAGGACTACCTGGCGCGCAACCTGTTCGCCTTCTTCAAGCGTGACTACCGTCGCGTCGCCCAGCTGCACATCGATTCGGGCTGGGTGCCGGCCGAGACCAAGCTCAACGAATTCGAAGCGGCGATCCGTACCGTGTGCGAACCGATCTTCGAAAAACCGTTAAAAGACATTTCCTTTGGCCAGGTACTGATGCGCCTGTTCCAGACGGCGCGACGCTTCAACATGGAAGTCCAGCCACAGTTGGTGCTGTTGCAGAAAACCCTGTTGAACATCGAAGGCCTCGGCCGCCAGTTGTACCCGGACCTCGACTTGTGGAATACCGCCCAGCCATTCCTCGAACGCTGGATGCGCGAGCGCGTCAGCCCCAGAACCTTGCTGGGCAACGTGCAAAGCCAGTTCGAGCAGCTCCCGCACCTGGCCAACATGACCCGCGACCTGCTCGAACGCATGTCCCAACCCCACGCCCACGACCCGGCGCCACCGTGGCAACGACGCAAGGACGATTGGCTGTTGCGCCTGCTGGGCGCGGCTCACCTGGGTGGCGGCGCGGTGCTGGCGACCGGCGGGCCGCTGAGCCAGCTGGGTCACTGGCCCGCCGGTATCATGATGGTGGTCGGTCTGTATCTGGTCGTTCGCCGATAGCCAGCACCGGTTCGCGCTGGCACACTGTTTCAACGCTGGGCCCGCCTACGTCAGGTGCGCGGCCCATGGTCGGAGTCAAAGATGAAAAACTGGCAGGACGAGATCAAATGGGACGCTGACGGCCTGGTGCCGGCCATCGCCCAGGATCACAAGACCGGGCGTGTGCTGATGATGGCCTGGATGAACCGCGAAGCGCTGGCCCTGACCGCCGCCGAGAACCGCGCCATCTATTGGTCACGTTCCCGTGGCAAGCTGTGGCGCAAAGGTGAAGAGTCCGGGCACGTGCAGCACCTGCATGAAATGCGCCTGGACTGCGACGGCGACGTCATCATCCTGATGGTCGAGCAAGTCGGTGAGATTGCCTGCCACACCGGCCGTCAAAGCTGCTTCTATCGCGTCTTCGAGAACGGCGACTGGAAAATCGTCGACCCGGTGCTCAAGGACCCGCACGCCATTTATTCAGGACATACGCATGAGTGACACCCTGACCCGCCTGGCCCAGGTGCTGGAAGAGCGCAAGGGCGCCGCGGCCGACAGTTCCTATGTCGCCAGCCTGTACCACAAGGGCTTGAACAAGATTCTGGAGAAAGTCGGCGAAGAGTCGGTCGAGACCATCATCGCCGCCAAGGACGCCGCCATCAGTGGCGATTGCAGCGACGTGATCTATGAGACCGCCGACCTGTGGTTCCACAGCCTGGTCATGCTGGCCCAACTGGGGCAGCATCCGCAGGCCGTACTGGATGAACTGGACCGTCGCTTCGGTCTGTCCGGGCACGTCGAGAAAGCCTCGCGCCCGTCCGCCTGATCAACTTTTGAGAGGAATAGCTCCATGGGTATTTTTGACTGGAAACACTGGATCGTCATCCTGGTCGTCGTGGTGCTGGTGTTCGGTACCAAGAAACTGAAAAACCTCGGCACCGATGTCGGCGAGTCGATCAAGGGCTTTCGCAAGGCCATGAACGACGACGAAAAACCGGCCGACCCGTCGGCGGCTGCTGGCCAACCGGCGCAGCCGACCCAACCGGTACACCCCCAGGCCAGCCAGCCTGTGAACGCACCGCACACCATCGACGTGCAGGCACAGAAAGTCGAAGAGCCCGTCCGCAAAGACTCGTGAGCACTGACTAATGTTTGGGATCAGCTTCACTGAACTGCTGCTCGTCGGCCTCGTCGCCCTGCTGGTACTGGGCCCCGAGCGTCTGCCGGGGGCTGCGCGCACCGCCGGCCTGTGGATCGGCCGCCTGAAGCGCAGCTTCAATGCGATCAAACAGGAAGTTGAACGTGAAATCGGTGCCGACGACATCCGTCGGCAACTGCACAACGAACACATTCTGTCCCTTGAGCAGGAGGCGCGGAAAATCTTCACGCCCACCCAGCAGGAACCGACGCCAGTTCAGCCTGTGACCGAGCCGACGGCGGCTTCCCAAGCACCAGAAGGTGGCGCTCCGGTGGCTGAACCGGCGCCAGTGACACCGACGGTAACGGATACAGCGCCCCCTGCTGTCCCTGCGCCTAACGACCCTACTTTGCCGCCGCGAGCCCCATGAGCGATATCCCTGAAAACGACCAGCCGATGCCGCTGGTATCGCACCTCACCGAGTTGCGCACCCGCCTGCTGCGTTGCGTCGCGGCGGTTTTCATCATCTTCGCCGGGCTGTTTTCTTTCACCCAGCAGATCTACACCTTCGTCTCCACGCCGCTGCGCCAGTACCTGCCGGTAGGGGCGACAATGATCGCCACCGACGTGTCGTCGCCGTTCCTGACACCGCTGAAGCTGACGATGATGGTCTCGCTGTTCCTGGCGATCCCGGTGATCCTGCACCAGATCTGGGGCTTCATCGCACCGGGCCTGTACAAGCACGAAAAACGCATCGCCGTGCCGCTGTTGGTGTCCAGCATCCTGTTGTTCTACACCGGCATGGCCTTCGCCTATTACCTGGTGTTCCCGCTGATCTTCAAATTCTTCGCCGCCGCCACCCCGGCGGGCGTGGAAATGATGACCGACATCAGCAGCTACCTGGATTTCGTCATGACGCTGTTCTTCGCCTTCGGCGTGGCGTTCGAAATCCCCGTGGCCGTGGTGCTGCTGGTGTGGATCGGCGTGGTCGACGTGGCCTACCTGAAGAAGATCCGCCCCTACGTGATCATCGGCTGCTTCGTGGTCGGCATGATCCTGACCCCGCCGGACATCTTCTCCCAGACCCTGCTGGCCGTGCCGATGTGGCTGTTGTTCGAGATCGGCATCCTGTTCGGCGCCCTGGTGCGCAAGCGCAGCGAAGAGCCGGAAGAACAACCGGCCGACGACCACAACGACCAGCCGCCAGCGACCCAAGCGTGAACCTGCTGCTGCTCGAAGAGGCCGACTTCATTGGGCCTGACCGGGTGATCCTGAGCGATCGCCGGTTGACCCATATGCAGGAAGTCCATCGCAGCGCCGTTGGCGACAGCCTGCGGGTCGGGCGCATCGGCGGGCTGATGGGCAGCGCCCAGGTGCTGCGCCTGGAAGCTCGCGAGGCCGAACTGCAAGTGACCCTCGACCAGCCGCCGCCGGCCAAGTTGCCGCTGACCCTGGTGCTGGCCTTGCCTCGCCCGAAAATGCTCCGTCGCGTGTTCCAGACCATCGCCACCATGGGCGTGCCGCGCGTGGTGCTGGTCAACAGTTATCGCGTGGAAAAGAGCTTTTGGCAGACGCCCTTCCTGGAGCCCGAGGCGATTCGCGAGCAACTGATCCTCGGCCTGGAGCAGGCCCGGGACAGCGTGCTGCCGGAAATCATCATCGAAAAACGCTTCAAGCCCTTCGTCGAAGACCGCTTGCCGGCCATGGCGGATGGCACCCTCGGACTGGTCGGCCATCCTGGCAACCACCCGCCCTGCCCGCGAGCGCTATCAGAACCGGTGACCTTGGCCATCGGCCCCGAAGGCGGTTGGATTCCCTACGAGATCGACCTGCTGGGCAAGGCCGGCCTGCAACCGGTTCAACTGGGCGAGCGAATCCTGCGGGTCGAGACTGCGGTAACTGCCTTGCTCGCGCGACTGTTCTGATTCTCGTAGCTTGCAACGTGACCACAGGCGATTCATCCTCGCTGGCTGCAACGCTTGTGCTCTCCACCGCTAGACTCCCTGACGATTTCTACAGATCCCCGTCATATGGTCGATACTCTCTTCATAAGGCCTATAACAGGTTTGAGGGAGTATCAGCATGTTCAGTTGGCTAACCGATAAGCTGGGAAACGTAAGTGTCAATCGCAAACTGGGCTTCGGTTTTGGCCTGGTCCTGCTCATGACCCTCCTGAGCACCTTCGCCGGCTGGAACAGCCTGAGCAGTGTGATCAGCCGCTCGGACAAACAAGCGTCCATCGCCAGCCTCAACGAGGCCGCCAAGGATTTGCGAGTCGCACGTCTCGACTACGAGATGCGGCGCGGCGAACAAGGACCGACAGCCGTCAACGAGCTCCTGGGCAAGCTTCAAGAAAGCATCCAAGCGGCCCTCAAACGATTTGTGCGCCCGGCAGACCAGGAGTTGCTCAATCAGCAATTGGCTAACGTGGATGAATACAAGCGCGCCTTTGTCGACCTGACCCAAGCGACGCAGAACCGCGAATCGGCCCGATCCAAGCTTGGCGCCAACGCCGACAACGCCGTGGCCAAGGTGGCAGACGTCGAAAATGCCTTGCGACAAGGCGACAGCGTCCCGCAATTCAACAACGTGGTCGAGCTGAGCAAACTGCTCCAGCAAGCGCGTTACCAAGTTCGCGGCTACACCTACAGCGGTAAGGCCGACGCCGAGCAGCCGGCGCTGGATGCCATCGAAAACGTCCTGAAAAACCTTGAAACCTTGCCGGGCAAGCTGCCGGAACAGCATGCAGCCAACCTGCAGCAAGCCGCCGAATCCATGAAAGCCTATCGTGCCGCGGTCAGCCAGTTCCGCGATTCGCAGGTCGCCAGCGCCTCAGCTCTCAAGAGAATGGTTGACCAAGACACCCGCTTGCATGAGCTGAACAAAAACCTGACGGCCTCGCAGATCGAGAAGCGTGACCAAGAGACGGCTCAAGCGAAAGAAACGCTGATCATCGTCACCATCCTGGCGTTAACGTTTGGCTTGCTGGCCGCATGGATCATTACCCGCCAGATCGTCGTGCCTCTGCAACAGACCCTGGTTGCCCTCGAACGTGTCGCCTCGGGCGATCTGAGCCATAACCTGGTGGTTACCCGCCGTGACGACATGGGCCAATTGCAAGCCAGCCTGCAGCGAATGGTGATCAGCCTGCGGCAACTGATCGGGGGTATCAGCGACGGCGTCACGCAGATCGCCAGCGCCGCCGAACAGCTCTCGGCCGTCACCGAACAGACCAGCGCCGGGGTCAACAGCCAGAAAACGGAGACCGACCAGGTCGCCACTGCCATGCACGAAATGACCGCCACCGTGCAGGAAGTGGCGCGCAATGCCGAGGAAGCCTCCGAAGCGGCAGTTGCCGCTGACCAGCAGGCTCGCGAAGGCGAAAAAGTGGTCGGCGAAGCCATCGCCCAGATCGAACGCCTGTCCAAGGAAGTGGGCAATTCCACCGAAGCCATGGGCCATCTCAAGCGCGAGAGCGACAAGATCGGCAGCGTGCTGGACGTGATCAAGTCTGTCGCCCAGCAAACCAACCTGCTGGCCCTCAACGCCGCCATCGAAGCAGCCCGGGCCGGTGAAGCCGGACGTGGTTTTGCGGTGGTGGCCGACGAGGTGCGCAGCCTGGCCCAGCGCACCCAGAAGTCCACCGAAGAAATCGAAGAACTGATCCTCGGCCTGCAATCGGGCACCGAACAGGTCGCGACCACCCTGGACAACAGCCGCAACCTGACCGACAGCAGCGTCGAACTGACCCGCCGTGCCGGTGGCTCACTGGAAAACATCACCCGCACGGTCTCGGCGATCCAGTCGATGAACCAACAGATCGCCGCCGCCGCCGAGCAGCAGAGCGCCGTGGCCGAAGAGATCAACCGCAGCGTCGTGAACGTTCGCGATGTCTCCGAACAAACCGCCTCCTCCAGTGAGGAAACCGCCGCCTCCAGCGCCGAACTGGCGCGGTTGGGGGTTCATTTGCAGACGCTGGTAGGTCGCTTCAAGGTCTAACCAGAAGGCAGGTATTAAAACCCGTGGCCGGAGATTGCTCGCGCTTGGGCGCAAAGCGGCCACTACTGTGACATCTATTCTCTACAGATCCCTTCCAACCGGTCGATATAGCTCCCAGCACATAAACTCAGCGCTGCAGGGAGTAACAGCATGTTCCGATGGCTAGGTAATGTAGGCGTTAATCGCAAACTCGGTTTCGGCTTCGGCCTGGTGCTGTTCCTGACCGTGATAATCGCCTTCACGGGCTGGACCGGCCTGGGTAACGTCATCAGCCGTGGCGACAAGCTGGGGTTCATCGCCAGCCTGAACGATTTGACCAAGGACTTGCGCCTGGCACGCATGAACTACGACACCTCGCGGGGCGAGAACGGCCCCCAGCAAGTCAACGACCTGATTGGCAAACTCGACGCCGGGCTGAAAACCGCCCGCCAACTGATCGAACAACCGGCCGATGCCGCACTGATCGATAAACAATTGGCCGCCGTGGCCGAGTACAAAAAAGCCTTCGCCGAGATGACCCGCGCTACCGCCAGCCGAGAAGATGCCCGCAGCAAACTCGGTGCCAGTGCAGACAATGCCGTGGCTCGCGTCGCTGAAGTAGAGAAGTCGTTGCTGCAAGGCGACAGCGTCGCCCAGTTCAACAACGCTGTGACCCTGAGCAAGGCGATCCAGCAAGCACGCTATCAAGTTCGCGGCTACACCTACAGCGGCAAGAGCGAGGCCCAGCAACCAGCCCTCGAGGCTGTCGACAATGTCCTCAAGCTGCTCGCACGCTTGCCAGAGCAGATGCCCGAGGAACATGGCGCCAACCTGCAACAGGCCAACGACTCGATCAATGTCTATCGCGCAGCGGTCAGCCAGTTCCGCGACTCCCAGATCGACAACGCCGCGGCACTCAAGCGCATGGCAGAGCAAGGCGACGTATTGATCGACGCCAGCCAAAAACTGACGGTCTCCCAGACCGCTGTGCGCGACCGTGATGCCGCCGAGGCCAAGACCTTCCTGGTCTCGGCTGCCGTACTGGCCCTGTTGTTCGGTGTCATCGCCGCCCTGGTCATCACCCGGCAGATCGTCGGTCCTCTGGGCCAGACGCTCAAAATCGCCGAACGCGTGGCTGCCGGCGACCTGAACCACAACCTCACTTCCGAGCGCCGTGACGAACTGGGCCAGCTACAGCGCGCCATGCAGAACATGACCGTGGGCCTGCGGCAATTGATCGGTGGCATCAGCGAAGGCGTCACGCAAATCGCCAGCGCCGCCGAACAACTATCGGCCGTTACCGTACAGACCAGCGCCGGGGTCAACAGCCAGAAAGCGGAAACCGACCAGGTCGCCACCGCCATGCACGAAATGACCGCCACGGTGCAGGAAGTGGCCAGCAATGCCGAAGAGGCTTCCGAAGCGGCCGTCGCCGCCGATGCCCAGGCGCGCGAAGGCGATAAAGTCGTCGGCGAAGCGATTGCCCAGATCGAACGCCTGGCACTCGAAGTGGGTAATTCCACCACCGCCATGGGCGAGCTGAAGCGAGAAAGCGACAAGATCGGCAGTGTGCTGGATGTGATCAAGTCCGTCGCCCAGCAAACCAACCTGCTGGCCCTCAACGCCGCCATCGAAGCTGCCCGGGCCGGTGAAGCCGGGCGTGGGTTTGCGGTGGTCGCCGATGAAGTCCGCAGCCTAGCCCAGCGCACCCAGAAGTCCACTGAAGAAATCGCAGAACTGATTGTGGGCCTGCAAACCGGTACTGAACAGGTCGCGACCATCATGGACAACAGCCGCAGCCTGACCGACAGCAGCGTCGAACTGACCCGCCGCGCGGGAGGCTCGTTGGAGAACATTACTCGCACGGTTTCGGCGATCCAATCGATGAACCAGCAGATCGCGGCCGCGGCCGAACAGCAGAGCGCCGTGGCCGAAGAGATCAACCGCAGCGTGCTGAACGTACGCGACGTGTCAGAGCAAACTGCATCGTCCAGCGAAAAAACCGCTGCCTCCAGCGCCGAACTGGCCCGGCTGGGCGTGCACTTGCAGACGTTGGTGGGACGATTCAGGGTCTAGGGGGCGAACAAAGACGGCAGCCATCAGCGAACGCCTGGGCAAGCTCCAAGAGAGCGTACAAGCGGCCCCCAAAAAGGTTTGTACGGCCCCGCAGACCAGGCGTTGCTCAATCAACCTGCCGGCCCTCAACGCGACCATCGAGGCGGCCCGGGCCGGGGAGGCCGGGCGTGGCTTTGCCGTGGCGGCCAACGAGGGCCGTAGCCTCGCCGCGGTCGAGCAGCAGACCGCTGTGGCTGAGGCAATCAATCGCAGCGTGCTGACCTCATTCGCAAACGGTGTGCAACCCAGACCTCAAAGTTCGTCTCGTAGCAAAGGCCTGCTGCCTAAATCCTGAGCAAAGCGAAGCAAATAACCGTCTGGATCCTGTACAAGGAAATTGCTCTCTCCTTGAAGCTGTTTATTCTCCCTATACCAAAATTCCTCTACGGGCTTTCGTAACGTATGCCCGGATAGCACGAGCGTTCTCGCCAAAGCGTTGACATCAGGGCATTCGATTGAAAGGTTTATCCCGCGTCCATAGGGTTTTTCAAGCGGTTCAACTCGCCAGGGTGATACATCGGAACGGCCCTGCTCCAGCATCAATTGACTTCCATGATATGAAATGAAAGCAAAACCGTTTTCCGGCCTTTCGTACTCAATGTTAAAACCAATCACCTTGCAGTAAAATTTCAAGCTATGTTTAATATCAGAGACTATCATCTCTGGCAGAAGCGTATTGAAGTTAACCATAAAACCCCTTCATCCTTGAATTAATTAAATCAGCCAAAAACCATTACTGGCCGCCCCAGAAAAAGCCCTTTTCCGAAATCATTCCTTGAAAACTCAGACTTTTCCCAGATAGAAAATCTAGACGACTATCAAATAAAAGGAAATCCTTTGTTTTGTTTCTAATTAAGACCGACAAAATTTGTAATCTCGGCAAGACTTGACATCTCATGCAACAAATCAAAAAAAGTTACAAACCGCGTCTGAAATAAATTTTATATTTTTCGATTTGCGAATACTTTTAGTTTTCCGTAGATTCGCCTCCGCCCAAAACGGAGTAGAACATGGTCAAAATTATTATTGGCTCCGACCAACCCGTCGAGGCTGGTTTGAGTTGAGCGTAAAGCTACATCTCCTTTAATCATTGGCATGTCTTACTGATCGCCGATGCACCTCCGCGCCCGGCTCTAAAAGAGCTTCGATATGAATAGCCTTCTTCAAACCCCCAAATCTAAAATACTACTCAACACAGGCAGACTAGGAAAATGGTCAACATCGTCACGACGGAAGAAAATTACGACTGGAAGCGAGAACACGGCATTTTAACGACGATAAAACAAATGGCAAACCAAGTGCCCGTCCGAGATACCGACAATCAAATGCTTCAAGGTAAAGCCTTGGCGCTCTGGTCCAAAAACGCAGAACAAATGAACATTTTTTTGCGTCAATCCGTGGAGGACATAAGAAAATCCCAGTTACTGAAAATAAAAAAACTGGTTGATAATGCTTACACAAGCGTCCCTTTCTATCGTGAGCTTTATACCGCCTGCGGCTACGAACTTGGAAGCATCTCCAGCTTCGCAGACTTCGAACGACTTCCCATCATAAACAAGACCCTCCTCAATAGCTTTGAACCAAGCAAGATAGTCAACGACGCTGAACACCTTGAGCGTGCCAACACCTCTCGCACATCAGGCTCCAGTGGAAATCCGTTCACCGTATATAGCGACGATAACGACATCATCCTCGACCACTTACAAGTGCTCCGTTTCTACAATTCGTGCTTGAAAACTCCGTTACAAGAAAGCGATTGGATCTATCTGCTCCACCACGTAGGCTTGGCGTTCTCATCCCTTCATGGCAAATATAGAACATTCCAACTACCAGACCTGTTATCTGACACACCGTTAGGCGAACACCTGTCCTATCTGCGTCCCAGGTTACTTGTAACACTGCCAAGCTACCTTCCTTTGATACTTCAACACAAAGAACATGTGAAAAGCAGTGGGGTGGAAGCTATCTTGACTAATTCTGAGTCCAGTACTCAGCAAGAGCGTGACTATTATTCTAAAGCGCTGGGTCTCCCTGTGTATGACGAGTACAGCTCCGAAGAAATAGGAATGATCGCGACCCAATGCACTCACGGCAATTATCACGTCATTGAAGACGGTGTGTATTTGGAAATTGTGAACGCCGACAACCGGGGCTTCGGTAATGTCGTCTGTACGGATCTTAATAATGAGCTTATGCCATTGATTCGATTCGATCATGGCGATGTGGCCAAGAAAAATACCTCTAACAGCCTTTGCGAATGCGGCAGTGCATGCACCTCTTTGGAAGAAATAAATGGCAGACGTGACGACACTTTTCGCACTCGGGGACTGGAGGTCGTACCAAGCGCTTCTCTGTTGGCCGCTATAGATGACATATTGATTACACCTGACAAGACCTTGAAGCATTTCCGCCTGTTACAAAAAAACTCAGAGACCGTAGAGTTGATTACCCAATATTCAGGCGCCCCGCATAAAAGCATGCCGAAAATATTACAGGAGCTAAGAGATCGAATTTCCCTTTTGTTTGGCTATTCAATTACGCTGCTACACCGAGAGGTACATGAGTGGCCCATGCAGAAATCCTACAAACGCAGAAGCATTGTTCGAGAATGGAAACTTAATTAAACATGTCATTGATCAAGGTGATAAACGCTTCCTTATCCATTCACGGAAAAACATTTTTCTCGGATCTGAACCTGACCATTAACAGAGGCGACCAACTAGGAATCGTTGGAGATAACGGCGCTGGAAAAAGTTCACTGCTTCGTAGCATCGCAAAACAACAAGATGAACATGATGGCGACATAATACATGCTCGAGGGTTACGCTGTCTCTACGTAGAGCAGGGATACCCTGCTCAATGGGGCGAGTCAACTGCGGTTGAAATATTGGAAAATTGTTTATCTGACGCAACGAAAGACCAATGGAAAGTCAGCTACACTCTTGAAATGTTTAACTTTCCAGAAGGCTACCGCGCACTACCATTCAATCAACTAAGTGGCGGTTGGAAAAAAATAGTAATGATTGCCGAAGCAGCTATCTTGCAACCACATGTATTACTACTGGATGAACCAACAAATCACTTAGACCGTTCCCACATAGACAACCTGATTCGTTTGCTCAGGCAAAAACAAATTGCAGATACATTTGCTGTAGTCAGCCACAACCGTGACTTCCTGGATTTAGCTACGAAGAGTACGCTTTTTCTTCATGACCAGCGTTTTTCTCACTTCAAAACCGGTTTCACTCACGCAAGAAAACTGCTTTCAGAGCAGGAGCAGGCGTTATCCGAATACAGATCAGTCAAATTCAATGAAATTCAAAGATTAAAAAAAAGTGCACATTTTCAACGTCAACTGGGTGTAAACAATCACAGTGACAATGCTGCTCAAAAGGCAAAAAAAATAGAGCGCAGGGTCAAGAGTCTTGAAGCCAACATGCCCACCGCGAAAATTTTGCGCAAACAAGACATTACATTGACCACTGATGAATTAAATGTAAAAAAAATCCTCCATATAGAAAACCTCAAGTTACATTCAACCCAAGGACATTTCCTTTTTTTTATAAAAACGCTTGTCATCAATCGAGGCGATCGAATCGTTATTTCTGGCAAAAACGGTTCCGGCAAAAGCACCTTGCTGAAGGCCATTATTGACGGCACGGTCGCGGAGATAAAGCGCAATCCATCCATAAGAATAGGCATTCTTGATCAAGACTTCTCTGCATTACCGAAAGCATCCAGCGCATTGGAGTTCTTCTCAAGCAATTTTGAAATTGATCAGCAGCAAGCAATCAATAAACTCGCCTCTGCGGGATTCTCCTATTTGACTACCCAAAAAAAAATTGGGCAACTCAGCTACGGCGAGCGCTGTCGACTCGCTCTATTGGCATTGAGTTTGAACAATCCAAACTTTTTAATTCTGGACGAACCTACAAACCACTTGGATATAAAGTCCCAAGAGGCACTGGAAAGCGAAATCCAGCGACTGAATCCCGCTGCGATAATCGTTTCCCACGATGCAAGATTTATTGAAAATATTGGAAATCGCCACTTTGAAATAACCAACAGCGTACTTAAGGAATATTACTAGAGCACGAGCACATGGATTCGTAGCTCACACTTCACACCTGCTAAACACTCCAGACACTTGCACAGACCTATATTATCTATGAACGATTTAATTAGCTTGAAGTCAGTCTGCAAAAATTATTCTCTAGCCAGAGAAACTAAAGGTCTAATGGCATGGAGCAAGCAATTAATAAAACCAAAATATGACCTATTTCAGGCACTGGACTCGATAGAACTCGCTATTAAAAATGGCGCCGCCGTTGGATTTATTGGACCAAACGGAGCGGGAAAATCCAGTTTGATCAAGATATTGTGTGGAATACAAAAACCTTCATCCGGACAGGTAAGGGTCCTCGGCTGCGACCCAAGTCTTCGTGAAAAAAAATTCCTTAAACAAATAGGAGTTGTCTTCGGCCATAAAACATCACTCTGGTGGGATCTACCAGTAAAAACAAGTTTTGACACCTATAAAGAAATTTATGGTATTCCAGACAATAACTATCTGCGTCGGCTTTCAGAACTATCTGATGCCTTGAATCTGGTTAAGGTCCTTCACAAACCCGTTCGCAACTTAAGCTTGGGCGAACGCGTAAAATGCGAGCTAACCCTTAATCTCTTGCACTCTCCAAAATTGATTTTCCTCGATGAGCCAACAGTCGGTCTGGACGTAACGTCCAAATATGAAATACGTAGATACCTGAACCATGAAAGAAAAACAAATAACCTTTCGGTATTTCTAACAAGCCATGACCTCGGCGATATAGAGGCCTGTTGTGACGACGCCATTATCATAGACAAAGGGCGCATTCGCTTTGACGGCTCCATGCGTGAATTAAGCAGGACTTTTAGGACTAATGTAAAACTAACCGTCAGCACTCAAGACATAACTAATAGCGAGAAAGGGCTTCTAGCATTCAAAAAAGCCATTGAAAGCTTTCCAGAGTTCAGCATTCTTAATGATGGATCAAACCAGACCTCCTACATAGTGCCACGATCATCAATCAGCGCCATCTTCAGCTTATTCAGGGAGGGCATCTATGACTTGGAAGTCTCTTCATTGGATTTTGAGAATAGCGTAGTCAATCTTTTCAAAACCTGGTCTGATGAGTAATCATGAACATTACCGCCTATTACAAGCTCATTCAAACAGGATTGCTCTCGGCGTATCGAGACAGGTCCATGTTGATAACCGACCTACTCATCGCCACGGGCGTACCATTTTTTATACAATTCGCCATATGGAGCTTTGTTTACCACGGAGGCACCGCAGAAACGCTTCCGCAATATACATTAAAGGAAACATATCTTTATTATGTTTCGGTGCTAGCGCTCAATCGATTGAACAACACCTACGATCTGATTTTTAGAGTCTCCACAAATGTACATGAGGGGCAACTGGAAGGTATTTTCATTAAGCCTATAAGCTACTTTAAGTACAACCTGTTTATTTTTCTGGGTGAAAGCATTCTTTATTATGTTCCGATATTGATTATCGCTGCTTTCGTCATGATTTCAGGTTCTATAGGCCCTGGAGCCATAGGCTTCATAGTATTGAGCCTGATCAATCTGTTGTTCTGCTTTCTACTCGGATTCTTAATGTCACTGTCTACGTTTTGGCTAACTCGTCCCGACATGACACTCAGTTTCCAAGCTATTTTGGCGAACGTAATTGGTGGAACGTTGCTTCCATTGTCGTATTGGCCGGAGTTTCTTCAGCCTTTGATGCGATATAATCCGTTTAGATTACTCATCAGCGGTCCAGCAGAATTCTTGCTGCGCCCAAGCAGCGGATTACTTATAGAACTTCTAAGTCTTTATGCGGCCTGGTTTCTGATTATGTTGGCGGCCTGCAAGATCGCTTTTAAGTTCGCTAGCAACAGGTACTCGGGAGTAGGAGGTTAAATGCACGCACTCATATTGATCAGAAACGCGGCAAAAGAAGCGGGCAAATACAAAACCAATCTTTTCGGCAGCACGCTTGCGTTAGTGACACTTTATACTTTACAGTTTGTTTTTTTTGATGTCATCAGTACTTTCGTTGTTACTGACGAAATAAACACCAACTGGTTACTCATTTTCTTCATGTCATACACGCTGGGAGGTTTGCTAACCAGCTTCTTTAGTTCCGCTATTGCCGGTTTTTTTCGGCAGCTCACACAGGGCCGGATTGACATGTTGCTGGTGCGACCAGTTAACCTGCTGACACTGATTTTATTCCGCTGGTGCCAGGTTCATTATCTATGGAGCACATTACTCATGGCGGTCATTTGCGGGTTTTCGAATAAAATAGATTTTTCACCGTTCTTAGCGAGCCCATTAAACTCTGGCTTGTATTTGCTTGTCATGCTGACGGGAGTGGTCGCAAGCGTTACCTTTATTATGGCGCTAAACTCATTTTCGTTTGTTACCCAGCGCGACCTACCTGTCGACTACATTCATTCATCCATTTTTACGTTTGCGCTGTTGCCCGCGACATTCTACTCCAAGATATTGCTATATTTTTTGATCGCAGCCTTACCAATGATCGTATTTGCGTCTGTTGCATTAGATGCATTGTTTAATGGACTAACGCTGTTCGTATCAGCCTTTATTATGGTGGTAACCCTCACGTTTTTTGTTACCATCAAGCAGGTTTACAATCTATTTAGACGATTCGACAGCATCGGTGGATGACAGATAGCGATTAGCCAACGGAGGTTTTAATCAAGCCCATGAACGCGTTACCTCATGGGCGGGTTAAAGGAATGTCTAGATAACAAATCGGGGGCATCAACGACGCCCCTGGTTTTTACCTCTATATAGTTTAAGCCACAGCTAGAGCAATTTTTATCAGAACACCTGCTTGCGAAGCCGGGTAGCTGCCTCAGGAAAAATCAACAACTTGCTTCACCGCCTTGGCAAAGATAGCACTGATTGTTCCTTGCTCTTGCGCGGCCAAGTGAGACGTTACCACTAGACTTTTAGTGGACAAAGAAAGTAGGCCATACGGATCTTTAAATTGACCTCTATTTTCTACCCACTCATTGTAGTAACCATCAATATAGCAAAACGCTTCCGGGCGAGTACAAAGAAAGTCTTTAAGTGCCACTGGACAAATGATCCAAGGACTGGACATATTAAAGATTTTAATGGTTGGACTCGCATTTTTTAATACATCCTCATTAATCAAATGTCGCGTTTCAGGACATCCTGCAAGATGAATGCATACAACGTCCATAGTGCCCACAATGTCCTTCACAGATGCATACGTCATGCTCAGATTTTTTTCAATTGCGGGCTTTCTAGTTCGAGACCAATAGGTCATTCTCGAACAACCACGTAGATGTAGCTGATGCGCCATCTCGGTGCCAATAGCCCCCATCCCCACAAACCCGATGCTCAAGGCTGACAGGGAAGGTCTGGGTGTTTGAATCCAGCGCCCCCCCTCTTTCACACCCTCAATACTTTCAGGAACTTTTGCCAGGCACATGGTGAGCATGGCCAATGTAAACTCTGCCACTGCCTTGACATTCATATAAGGGGTATTGGTCAGGCGTATGGATTTTTTTGTAGCGTAGTCGATATCCACAAAACTCGCTGTACCCGTCCCCATGACCACCACGTGCCTCAGTTGAGTGGCCTTATCAATCAATCGAGCCGATAAATACTCCGGTCCGCCCAAAATATAAGTGTGCACGTCCGGTAGTAGTTCTAAAAGCTGTTGCTCGTCAACTGGACGTCTAATATGGATGGGCTCGATGCTATTTGGAAATACCGCTCTATCGATGTCAAAATCCCCTGTAATCAGGACCTTTCTCATTCTGAAACCTTCTCTGCGGTATTAATTCTATTGGCCGGTTCCAGTTCGAGCAAAGCTTGCCTCAAGCGTGAAATAGAATGGTCGAACTGATCATCAGGCTTCAATAAAGCAATTCTTATACGGTCGCCCCCTGAAACTTTATGGTTGCTCCAATAGAAATACCTTCCTGGCAGTACGGCCACGTCATAAGTTGCAAGGTAGTCAGTTAACTCAAGATCCGAGAGGCCAGTTTGCTTTATGTTAAGCCACATGACCGTCATGATCGACTGCGGATGTTCTGCATCCACATAAACCCCTGTCCCTACGAGTTGCGATCGTACTATTTCCGAGTTTTTGGTAATAATAGAATGCATGTAAGCGAGGCCGCCTTTTCTCAATGTCGCTTCGATAAACTCGATGATTACTCTCAGTGTAAAACTTGAGCAGCAAAGATAGATCTCTTCGTAAATAGCTCTAATATCCTGAGCTAAATCTTCGCTGTATGAGAGCAGGCTGGCTTTGGCATCCAATGTCGGCCACTGTTTACCGGTATCCTCTAGAACGATAAACGACGCATTCTTTTCAAGCAGAAGCGCATACTCGTCGAGCAGAGTTTTATGGCAAAATCGAAAGGAGGTGTCGAGTATTAACACTATATTGAGCCTGCAACATAGATCAGTGATATCTTCCATCATGAC
This sequence comes from Pseudomonas sp. NFACC16-2, assembly GCF_900119205.1. Classification (NCBI taxonomy): domain Bacteria; kingdom Pseudomonadati; phylum Pseudomonadota; class Gammaproteobacteria; order Pseudomonadales; family Pseudomonadaceae; genus Pseudomonas; species Pseudomonas sp. NFACC16-2. The sequence continues at coordinate 67,560 of NZ_FPIX01000015.1, forward strand.
CGCGCCGCAGACGAAACCTGTGGGATTGTTCGGATTGACGATGAACAGAGCATTCAGATCTTTGTCTCGAATGACTTTCTCTAGTAACTCTATGTCGTAGAACATTTTTTCCGGAATGGCTTCAAGTTCGACTTCCCTTCGTCGAAGTAACTGAGCGAGGTTGTCAAATGTCGGCTCGATCAAACCGATTTTAAACTTTTTTGAACGTGCCCATGCACCCACTATATCTATGCTATTTGACGCAGTGGGACAAACCGAAAAATATTTGTGTCGTTTTAAACCTGCCAGCGAGAAATAATCTGCAAAAGTATTTTTAAAGGCCATTTCCATTTGTGGGATAGACGTCTCGACGGCGGCATCCCATAAATCCGGCAAATTGAATAACACGCCTCTAAAATGCTTCTTCGCGGAAATATAACTATGACCGTCCGCAAGGTTATACTTTACCGACAGTCCAAAAACCTCATGTTCAGTGAGGCTCTGGTTTTTGTAATCAGGCAAATAATTCATCAGACTTCCACCGGGCAATTTCAAATATTAACGTGACCTTAGCTTCCTGATTTGCCTTCCATGACGTGCCGAACCTTAATAACCAGACGCCTACATGTAAAGTTTAACTACCAATAACTAGTTATCTAAATATGTCTTACTCTTACCACCCCTGGGCTGAGCAATACTTCAAGAAATGTATTTTGTAACATTACTTGCTAGCACAGTTGCGAACCTTGAAAGTCAAAAACACTATCGTCAATTGCATTTGTCAGCACTCATATAGTCAGTAGCAGTAGCTTTACCCCCCCCTATTAGAGTTTCCAAATATATCAAAGCAACACTTTGTATATTTTTAACTTTTTTAGCCCGCCATTACAGGCTTCCAACCCATTATTCTTCGACAAAGGCGCTTGAACTTTGCAAGTTATACGTTACATCCAGAAACCTAACAGTTCTGATAGTAGACAACCTGTTCATATAGACAGAGACTGAATCAGTCGTCTGGCTTCTGGAAAATGATCATGGATACCACTCCTGTCAGGCTTCTCATTGAATATCGATACGATGCTCTTGATCGCTTGGTCGGCTACGTGCCCGGCGATCAGTCCAAAGGCAGTCGTTTTTATCAACGAGACCGGCTGACTACGGAAATCCAAGGATCCCTTCAACTTCAGATGTTTCAAAGCATGGAAAGACTACTGGCGGAAAGCCACAATGGAAACAGCCAGGTCACTTCGTTGTTGATGACCGACCAACATGGCTCTGTGCTGACAGCCTTCGGCACGAGATCAGCTTATACACCATACGGTCATCGTCCAAAGGCGGGAGGGTTGACCAGTATTATGGGCTTCAACGGCGAACGGGCTGATTCAATCACCGGTCACTACCTGCTGGGGAACGGACACCGTGCTTTCAATCCGCGGCTCATGCGCTTCAACAGTCCCGACAGCTTGAGCCCCTTTGGGAAAGGTGGCTTAAATAGCTATGCGTATTGCGGGGGTGACCCAGTCAACCGTAGCGATCCCACGGGAAGATGGTTTGGGTGGGCTTGGTTTACCAGTAATCTTGTCCAAATGGCTGCTGATTACCTGCCTCCTTTAATCCCCCAACGAGTCGCAAGGTGGATCCCGGGAATAGCAAATCCCACGTTAGGGAAGTGGGCTAAACATATTAACAAGGTGAGCAATTTTTTTTCGGGGCTTAGCTACATACCCGTGAGCTTGATTGACAATTTGGCTTTTACTCCAACTCGCTATGGCATAGCTTTAGGCGTCCATTTGGGGGTTACGGCCCTTTCCGTTGCCAGCGGTACTGTGCGGGTTCTGCACAAAATAGCTACAGAGGGGAGAGTACCAGTGCAGCTCACGGCAGTTCGACCTCGTATGCATAGCGCTTCGGCAGTAGTCCCGTCTCAAGCCCGGTTGCCTTCAAGCTGGCGGGCAGGGCAAATGAGGGTAATGCCAACTGCTTCTGAGGTACGAACAGGCATCCGATCTAATAACACCGATGTATGACGATGGAAAACAAGTCACTCAGTCCATCGGCGTGTTCATCCGTTCCCCTGCCACGCCACCCGGCATGCGGGTACGCCCCCCATTCGGTCGTCCTCATGCAGTTGCGCTTCACTTCGTTCGCTGTGGTCAGCTTACGGCGAGACTTTCACTCACCCGTTTGCACCAACACTAGGGGCGCTAAAACTCGCCCTTCAGCACAGGGCTACACAACCTTGCGCCATTGCCTTCAACTACGCCAGAATCCGCCGGCTTGTGCGCCTTGGCCCTGGGCTCTAACGTTTGCAGGTCGCTGTCAGTTCAGCGATCGGGTTTAGCAGCTCGGCACAATATCAAGGCACGCAGGTCCGCTTTATGGCGGCTGTGCGTGGGGCACTTCGGTGCGCCGGGTTCCTTGATTCCTGGTCTGCTAACCCGCGCACAGTCGCCACCCTTTTCGTTTAGCAGCGATGTCTGGTGGCTCCATCAATCAAGGAGCGTCAACCATGCACAAGGTCACACCCAACCCACCAGAACCCGAAACCGACCCCAAGAAACTCCAGGAAGCCACCGACCGCGCGCTCGATTACTACCTGAAGCCCAAACAGCCCAACCCCGAAGAAAAACAGCCGCCGGGCCAGCTCTTCACCGTCGTGGACGGTATCGACACTGAAAGCCTGTTGGCCAACCTCAGCGAAAACCTGGCCTCAGCCGATGCCATGGTCAGTGACCTTGCGTTCGACCTGAAAGGCTCGCGACGCCACATCGCCCTTGGTATTCAGCAACTGATCGAGTTGAGTGGTTTGTTGGCGAATCGGGCGCTGGACAACGTCAACACACAGCCCTGACCGCACCACGAAATGTGGCGAGGGAGCTTGCTCCCGCTCGGCCGCGCAGCGGACGCCAAAAAGCGGGGGCGGCTGCGCCACCCAGCGGGAGCAAGCTCCCTCGCCACAGGTGTCAACCATGTCCCCGGACCAAAACAGTGCCCAACAAAAAGCCCCGCTTCCTTTCAGAAGCGGGGCTTTTTGCGTATCAGGCCACTTGAGGCTGTGCGCTCAACGGCTGAAGCGGTAACAACGGTGCATGAGGATCAGCGTTGATCGATTCGCGCCACGCCGCCAGCCACTCGGGATGCCCCTCGCTCCAGACCTGCTCATGCAGGCGGGACAAGGCCACCGGGTCGCTCAGCAGAGCCAGTCGCTCGGCGTTGCTGAGACCGGCCGGGCCGGCCTTCAAGGCGTGACGAACACGTTCGACCCGCAGCCATTCGATCGGCTCGGCCTTGCCATGACGCGAGGTCGCCAACGCATACGCCAAGGCGTTCTGTTGCGGATCGACCACCGCCCGGATGAAACCGTCTTTGAGCGCATGCCAACGGTTTTCATGGGTGTACTGGTCCGTCGACAGCAGTTCCTGTGGTGGTGCGTATTCCTCAGGGATCAGGAACAGGCTTTCATCACGGGACTTCAAGCCCAGGCCCACGCGGCTGGAAATCACCGATACCGGAATCGACAGCATCAGCGAACCGACAATCGGCACCAGCCACCACAGGAAGCTCGGGTTCAGCCAGATCACCAACAAGGCCCAGAAGAAGCCCAGCAAGGTTTGCGGACCGTGGCGCTTGACCGCTTCGCTCCATGGCGTGGAGTCGTCGTCACGTTGTGGCGAGTTCCAGGTTGCAGCCCAGCCCAGGAATGCGGCGAGCACGAAACGGGTGTGGAAAATCATCCGCACTGGCGCCAGCAGCATGGAGAACAGCATCTCCAGGAGCATCGACAGCGTCACCTTGAACTTGCCACCGAACTCCTTCGCACCCTTGGCCCAGATCAGCACGATACTCAGCAACTTGGGCAGGAACAGCAGCACGATGGTGGTGGAGAACAGGGCGATGGCTTTTTCCGGGTGCCATTGTGGCCACAACGGATAGAGCTGACGCGGCTCGAGGAAGTACTGCGGCTCCATCAACGTGTTCACCGCCAACAACGCAGTGGACAGCACCAGGAAGAAGAACCACAGCGGCGCCGACAGGTAGGACATCACGCCAGTCAGGAACACCGCACGGTGCACCGGGTGCATGCCCTTGACCAGGAACAGCCGGAAGTTCATCAGGTTGCCGTGGCACCAGCGACGGTCACGCTTGAGTTCGTCCAGCAGGTTCGGCGGCAGTTCTTCATAGCTGCCCGGCAGGTCATAGGCAATCCACACGCCCCAGCCGGCACGGCGCATCAGCGCCGCTTCGACGAAGTCGTGGGACAGGATGGCACCGGCGAACGCGCCTTTCCCAGGCAGCGGCGCCAGGGCGCAGTGCTCGATGAACGGCTTCATGCGAATGATCGCGTTGTGGCCCCAGTAGTGGGATTCACCCAACTGCCAGAAGTGCAGGCCGGCGGTGAACAGCGGGCCGTACACCCGAGTGGCGAACTGCTGCATGCGCGCATACAGCGTATCCATGCCCGAGGCACGTGGTGCGGTCTGGATGATGCCGGCGTCCGGCGTGGCTTCCATCAGGCGCACCAGGCTGGTCAGGCACGTACCGCTCATGACGCTGTCAGCGTCGAGCACGACCATGTACTTGTAGTCACTGCCCCAACGGCGGCAGAAGTCGTCGAGGTTGCCGCTCTTGCGCTTCACGCGACGGCGACGACGGCGATAGAAGATCTTGCCGAAGCCCCCGGCTTCACGGCAGACATCCAGCCAGGCCTGCTGCTCGGCTACGCAAATATCGGTCTCGTTACTGTCGCTGAGCACGAAGAAGTCGAAACGATCCAGGTCGCCAGTGGCAGCCACCGACTCGAAGGTTGCGCGCAAACCGGCGAATACCCGCGGCACGTCTTCGTTGCAGATCGGCATCACCAATGCGGTGCGGGCGTCCTTGGGAATCGGCTCGTTGCCGGCGCTGGCACCGGAGATGCGGTACTTGTCGTGGCCGGTGAGCAATTCGAGAAAGCCCATCAGCGCCGTCCAGAAACCCGCCGACACCCAGCAGAACAGGATCCCGAACAGGATCAGGATGCTGGTTTGCAACGCATACGGCAGCACTTGCGTGGCCGTCTGCAACAGCGGTTGGTGCAGGACTTCGTCCAGGTCCACCAGCGACCAGCCCTGGTACGGCATGATGCCTTTCATGTACCAACCGGCAACGATGGTCTGGCCGAGCATCAGGATCAACAGGATGTAGCGGCGGATCGAACCCACGGTACGCCAGCGCGCATGCGGCAGCACGCGCTCATCCTTGGGCGGCTTCGGCGGGTTGGTACGCCCGGTCAGGCGCCGCCAACCGCGCACCAGGATATTGGTGCGCCACGGCTCCGGCACGACTTTGGTCCGACGAATCGGCGGTGTCGCCTTCAGGCACACCCGGCCGCTGGCGTCGAGCCCCAGCATTTCGGCGTCCTCAAGCTCCTCAGCGGTGCTCAGGGTCAGGCGCCGGCCCACCGAGGCTTGCGCCGCCTCGGCGGGCTCGTCGAAGGTCGATGAGGACAGGCGTTCGTGCAATTCGCTGAAGGACTTGCAGCCCGCCAGTTCGGCGCGCTGCTCGTCGGTCATGGGCAAATGGGCCAGGTACTCGCTGAGCGTCTCTGGCTGTACTGAAGTATTACTCATCGGCTGGCAACTGATAGCTCCAGGTCTCGGTCAAGACTTGTTCAGTCGGCTCCGGTTCCTGCTGGGTTGGGGTCGGTTCAACAGCGGCGTCTGCCGCCTTGACGGCCTTGGCTTCGTCTTTCGCTTTTTCGTTCGCGAGTTCTTTTTCGGTCTGCTGGCGAGCGACTTTGTCGGCCTTGGCCAGGGTCGTGGTCACGGAGTGCGCGGTGGCCGGGGCTTCGACAGGCGTCAATGGACGGACCAGCGCCGCACGCATTTCGGTGGCCTGTTTCGAATCCTTGATCTTCAACCGCAGGGTCAAGCGCCAGCCCTTGGTTTCAGGGTTGTAGCGCACGCTATTCTCGACGATCTCGCCGTTTTCGCCGACGCTCACCTGGCTACGCACATCGGCGTCTTCCGGCAGGGCTTGCAGGGACGGACCTTCGAAGTCCACCAGGTAGGCCACGCTGCCGTCCGGCTGACGGATCAGGTTGGACTGTTTCACGTCACCGGTGGAGCGCAAGGTCTGCTGGACCCAGGCGCTGTCCGGCGAGTGCAGGCTGGCTTCGTCGAGAGTCCAGTGCAGGCGGTAGCTGAAGTCCAGCGGCTGGCCTGGCTCAGGCAGTTTTTCCGGGCTCCAGAAGGCAACGATATTGTCGTTGGTTTCGTCGGCGGTCGGAATTTCTACCAGGTCGACGGAGCCCTTGCCCCAATCGCCTTTCGGTTCGATCCAGGCACTTGGACGCTTGTCGTAGCGGTCGTCCAGGTCTTCGTAATGGCTGAAGTCGCGCCCCCGTTGCAACAGGCCGAAACCACGCGGGTTTTCTACCGAGAAGTTGCTCACGGCCAGGTGTTTCGGGTTGTTCAGCGGGCGCCAGATCCACTCGCCGTTACCGGCATGGATCGACAGGCCGCTGGAATCGTGCAGTTCGCGACGATAGTTCAGCACTTTGGACGGTTGGTTGGCGCCGAACAGGTACATGCTGGTCAATGGGGCCACACCCAGCTTGGTCACGCGGTCACGCAGGAACATGCGCGACTTCACGTCGACCACGGTGTCGGTGCCCGGACGCACGGTCAGGCGATAAGCGCCAGTGGCGCGTGGCGAATCCAGCAGGGCGAAGATCACCAGGTGCTTGTCGGTCGGCTTCGGACGTTGGATCCAGAACTCGCGAAAGCGCGGGAATTCCTCACCCGATGGCAACGCGGTGTCGATGGCCATGCCGCGGGCAGACAAACCGTAGGTCTGGCCCTTGCCGATGACGCGGAAATAACTCGCGCCCAGCATGGTCATGATCTCGTCCTGCTTGTCAGCCTTGTTGATCGGGTACAGCACGCGAAACCCCGCGTAACCCAGCTGTTCGGTAGCCTTGGGATCGAATTTCACATCGTCGAAATCAAAGCGCGACGGGTCGTACTTGATCTCTTCGACAGTGGTCGCGGTGATTTCGTTGATCTTCACCGGTGTGTCGAAGTGCATACCCTGGTGATAGAAGGACAGCCTGAACGGTGTCTTCTGGTCGGCCCATTCGGCTTTTTCGGTGCGGAAACGGATTTTTTGATAGTCAGCGAATTTCATTTCGCGGAATTCGTTCGGCAGATTACTGCGCGGGGCTTCGAATTTTTGCCCGGCCAATTCTTGCGCCTTCGCCGATACATCATCCAGGCTGAATGCCCACAGTTGGCCCGCGCCGAACAGGCACAGCAGGGCCGAGCCCGCTACCAGGGCGTTTCTAAACCGTTTGGCAGTCATTTTTGGTGCATTACAGGGACTAACAATCACGAGCAACCCTCGCCGAAAACTGATCAAAAAACCAACGGCCAGATAAAGTATCTGCACGGTAACGGCACTGAAAAACCGTTCCTGCGGACCACTCTTGCCAAGTTGGCGAGCATTGTTCCGACTCCGATGGGACAAAATGATTCCCCAAACGGTCCAGGACAAGTCTCTACCTAAGTCAAATGGACCAGCGAACGCTGATCCCCCGTAGCGCGCGATTATCTAGTAGCCCGCGTGACAACGCATCAGGGGTAGCAAAGTATTTATCGAGAAAACTCCCAGTTTTTCCTCGAAACAGGTCCGAAAAGATGTTTCAAACGCTTTCAGACCTGTAACAGGAACGTTACCGGGCCATCATTGACCAAATGCACCTGCATGTCGGCGCCGAATCTACCTGATGCCACAGTGCCATGCACCTGTTTTGCCTGGGTGAGCAAATAGTTGAACAACTCTTCTCCCAGGGCCGGAGGTGCGGCGGTCGAAAAACTCGGGCGCAAACCACTTTTGGTGTCAGCTGCCAAGGTGAACTGCGACACCAGCAACAACCCACCACCGACATCCGCCAGGGACAGGTTCATCTTGCCGTCGGCGTCGCTGAATACTCGATAGTTAAGCAGCTTATGCAGCAGTTTGTCGGCGCTGGCCCGGGTATCCCCGGGCTCGACGGCCACCAACACCAGCAAGCCCTGATCCACTGCGCCGACGATTTCACCTGATACTTCGACCCGTGCGCAGCGAACTCGTTGCAACAGCCCCTTCATGCTTCTTCAGGCGGCAGGTCGAGCAGGCGCCGGGCCATTTGCGCAGCGGCGCGCACCAGTGCGTCGGTGATCCCCGGCTCCGAAGCTGCGTGACCGGCGTCGCGAATCACCTGCAGTTCGCTGTTGGGCCAGTTCTGATGCAGCTCCCAGGCATTGTCCAGCGGGCAGATGACGTCGTAGCGGCCATGCACGATGACGCCCGGCAAATGGGCGATCTTGCCCATGTCGCGAATCAACTGGTTAGGTTCGAGGAAAGCGTTGTTGGTGAAGTAGTGGCATTCGATTCGGGCGATCGACAGCGCCCGCTGCGGCTCGGAGAAGCGATCGACCACCAGCGGGTTCGGACGCAGGGTCGCAGTGCGACCTTCCCAGGTGGACCAGGCCTTGGCCGCGTGCATCTGGGCGATCTGGTCGTTACCGGTCAGGCGCTTGTGGAAAGCGCTGAGCAGGTCGTCGCGCTCGTCCAACGGGATGGGTGCGATGTAGTCCTGCCAGTAGTCGGGGAACAGGCGACTGGCGCCGGCCTGGTAGAACCACTCGATTTCCTGCGGCCGACAGAGAAAGATCCCACGCAGGATCAGGCCGTGTACCCGCTCGGGATGAGTCTGGGCGTAGGCCAGGGCCAGGGTCGAGCCCCAGGAACCGCCAAACAGCACCCACTTCTCGATGCCCAGGTGTTTGCGGATGCGCTCCAGGTCTTCGACCAGATCCCAGGTGGTGTTGTTCTCAAGGCTGGCATGGGGCGTGGACCGACCGCAGCCGCGCTGGTCGAAGGTGACGATGCGGTACAGGTTCGGATCGAAGTAACGACGGCTCTGCGCATCGCAGCCGGCACCCGGGCCGCCATGGATGAACACCACCGGCAGGCCCTCCGGGGAACCGCTTTCATCGACATAGAGCGTGTGGGTGTCATCGACAGCCAGATCGTGCCGGGCATGGGGTTTGATCTGCGGGTACAAAGTCTGCATTGCGCGCTCCGTAAGGGGTCGAGTCATCCCTGTGGGGACGTCTATTTAGTCTGCCGTCCGGCATCATAAACCCGAATTACCTTAATGAGCATGTCCCCTGCGCAGTCAAAGCATGTCAGCCAGGTACGCCAGCAGCGTGCGATACATCTGATCGACCTCTGGCACCTGGCCGCGGCCACGCAGGCAACCGTGGACCAGCCCATTGCCGACATACAGCACGGCGTCTCCCCCTGCGGCGTTCAGCCGCTCGCGATAAAGGACGCCGTCGTCGCGCAGCGGATCCCATTGCGCGACAACAACCAGCGCTGGCGGCAAGCCGTCCAGGCTGTCGGCGAGTAACGGCATGGCATAAAGCGAGGGACGAGCGCCATCCAAGTACAGCGCCTCATAACGCTCCAGCTCGCGACGGCTCAGGAGCGGGGCATCGAAGCACTCATGACGCGACGGCAAATCCGCGGGGCCACCGAGCGCCGGATAAATCAAGACCTGGGCCCGGGGCAACGGTTGCCCGGCATCACGCAAGGCCAGGCATAACGCGGCGGCGAGATTGCCGCCGGCGCTGTCACCGATCACCAGCCGGCGACGGGGGTCGATGGCAAACGGGGCGTCCGTCAAGTGCCGCCACACTGCCAGGCAATCTTCGAAACCGGCCGGAAACGGATGCTCCGGGGCCAGCCGGTAATCCACCGCCACCACCAACGCGCCCAACTCAGCGGCCAGCTCCATGCAGATGAAGTCATGGGAATCCAGGTCCCCCACGACCCAACCGCCACCGTGCAGGTAAAGCATGCACGGCCAGCCGGCAAGCGGTGCCGCACGTTGCGGGTAATAGGCCCGCACCGCCACGCCGGCCAGTGCGAAATCCTCGACGGCCAGCGTCGGCGGGCAAGGCGCAGTGAACGCCCGGCACATCTGGCTGTAGGCCTGGCGCGAACCGGCAAGGCTGTCGTCCAGGCTGGTGAAGCTCAGGGTTTTGTCGATGAAGGCTGACATTGCCTGGGAGAGTGGGTAGGTCATCGTGGTGTGGCTCAAAGGCTTTTGTGGCGAGGGAGCTTGCTCCCGCTGGGCTGCGCAGCGGCCCCAAAATTTTGCGAGCACTGCGCACTCGAGCGGGAGCAAGCTCCCTCGCCACACAGGGTTATCAGTGCCCGGAAAATGGCCTCAGTTCTTGAGACTGGCCTGCACCGCCGCCACGCCATCCTTGCCATCGAAGCTCGTGACACCCGCCAACCAGCGCTGAAGATCCTCGGGATGCTCGCGCAGCCATTGCCGGGCGACGTCCTGGGGCGTCTTGCGTTCCATGATCGGCACCATCAACTGGCTCTCCTGGGCGGCGGTGAAGGTGAGGTTCTCCAGCAAGCGGTTCACGTTCGGGCAGCGCTGGGCATAGTCCGGCGCGGTCACGGTGGAGACCGTTGCGGCGCCTTCGTTCGGGCCATAGACATCTTCACTGCCGGTCAGGTAGGTGATGTTCATGTTGATGTTCATCGGGTGCGGGGTCCAGCCGACGAAGACCACGAACTCCTTGCGATTCGCCGCGCGCTGCACCGCCGCCAGCATGCCTGCTTCGCCGGATTCGATCAGCTTGAAGTCCTTGAGGCCGAAGTGGTTGGTCTCGATCATGGTCTTGATGGTGGTGTTGGCGCCGCTGCCCGGCTCGATGCCGTAGATCTTGCCACCGAGCTGGTCCTTGAACCGGGCGATGTCGGCAAAGGTCTTGAGCCCGGCCGCCGCCACGTAGTCGGGTACCGCCAGGGTGGCCTGGGCGTCGGCCAGGCTTGGCTTGTCCAATACCTTCACTTGGTTGGCGGCCAGGAATGGCGCGATGTTCTTGTCCATCGCCGGCTTCCAATACCCCAGGAAGATGTCGAGGCGCTTGTCGCGGATGCCGGCAAAGATGATCTGCTGCACGGCGCTGGTCTGCTTGCTGTCGTAGCCCAGCCCGGTGAGCAACACATCGGCCATGCCGCTGGTGGCGATCACATCGGTCCAGTTGACCACGCCCATGCGCACGGTCTGGCACGACGCAGGCTCGGCGGCCATCGCCCCGGCGCTCAAGAGGGTGGTACCGCAGAGGATCGACAGACAGCGTTTGAACAGTCTTTTCATCGGGAAGGTCTCGTGCGGCAGCGGATTATTGTAGGTCGGTGTCTTGCTGCACCGTGCCCAAAACATTACGCAGCGCCGAGGGGCTGAAGATGAACTGTGGCGACTCGGTTTTGCACGGTGGCGACAGTTCATCTAGGAGGTTCAAGGACAGACACAGTTCTGTGGTGAGGGGATTTATCCCCGTGGGCCGCGAAGCGGCCTCAAAAAATGGATGATCTACACCGGCTCTACAAGGTGTCTTCAGATTTTTGGGACTGCTGCGCAGTCCAGCGGGGATAAATCCCCTCGCCACAGAGGTACGCGCACTGTTTATTTTTTGTAAACCTGCCGCCCCCACGCCAACAAGCCTTCGAGCAATTGCCTGAGTACCACTTGCGTCGGCTCCGCCAGGTCGGCGCGATAGTTGAACGGTTCGAACTCTTCCATGTAGGTGCTCTGGCACAGTTCCAGTTGCACCGCGTGGATGTCTTCGGCCGGGTTGCCGTAGTGCCGGGTGATGTGTCCGCCCTTGAACCGCCCGTTGAGCACGTGGGTGAACTGACCATGGCGAGCGCAGACGGCTTCGAGCTGGCTGGCCAGCGTCGGGTCGCAACTGGCACCGTTGAACGTGCCGAGGTTGAAGTCCGGCAGCTTGCCGTCGAACAGGTGCGGGATCACCGAACGGATCGAGTGGGCATCGAACAGCAAGGCATAGCCGAACTCGGCCTTGAGCCGCGCCAGTTCCTGCTGCAGCGCCTGGTGGTAAGGCATCCAGACTTGTTGCAGGTACGTCGCCCGCTCCTCGGCCGACGGCTCCAGCCCTTGGCGAAACAACGGCACGCCATCGAACAGCGTCGCCGGGTACAAACCGGTGGTGGCGCCGACGTACATCGGCTTGTCATCGGAGGGGCGGTTCAGGTCGACGACGAACCGCGAGTACTCGGCGGCCAGGGTGCTGGCACCCAGCTCGGCGGCAAATTCGTAGAGCCTTGGGATGTGCCAGTCGGTATCTGGCAGGCTTTGGGCCTCGGGGATCAACCCGGCCTGTACCGCCGGAGTCAGGCGCAGGCCGGCGTGAGGCATGCTGATCAACAGCGGCACGCGCCCTTGCTTGAAATTCAGGACCTTCTCCACAACCATTCTCCTCAATCGATTTCCACGCCGTGACGCACGACGCGTTTTTCCAGATCGCCACCGAGCCAGTACGCCAGGTCGGCCGGGCGGTCGATGTGCCAGGCAACAAAATCCGCCACCTTGCCGACTTCCAGCGAACCGTGGGTTTGAGCCATGCCCAAGGCCTGGGCCGCATGAATCGTCGCCCCCGCCAAGGCTTCTTCCGGGGTCATGCGAAAACAGGTGCAGGCCATGTTCAACATCAAGCGCAACGACAACGCCGGCGAGGTACCCGGGTTGAGGTCGCTGGCCACGGCGATTTTCACACCGTGCTTGCGCAGGGCTTCCATGGGCGGCAATTGGGTTTCGCGCAGGAAATAAAACGCCCCCGGCAGCAACACCGCCACGGTGCCGGATTCGGCCATGGCCTTGGCATCGTCCTCGGTCATGAACTCCAGGTGATCGGCCGACAGCGCCTGGTAACGCGCCGCCAGGCTGGAACCGTGCAGCGACGACAATTGCTCGGCGTGCAGCTTCACTGGCAGCCCAAGTTGTTGCGCTGTGATAAACACCCGCTCGACCTGCGCCGGGGAAAACGCCAGGTATTCGCAAAAGGCATCCACCGCGTCCACCAGTCCTTCGGCTGCCAGGGCCGGAAGCATCTCGCTGCAGATGTGTTCGATGTAGTCGTCGGCGCGATCCTTGTATTCCGGCGGCAAAGCGTGGGCCGCCAGACAAGTGCTGCGTACGCTGACTGGCAGCTCTGCGCCGAGGCGGCGGATGACGCGCAGGATCTTGCGCTCGCTGGCCAGGTCCAGGCCGTAACCGGATTTGATTTCCACCGTAGTCACGCCGTCGCGCATCAGGCTTCCCAGGCGCTTGGCGGCGCTGGCGAACAACTCGTCTTCACTGGCGGCGCGGGTGGCGCGCACGGTGCTGGCGATGCCGCCGCCGGCTGCGGCAATCTCGGCGTAGCTGACGCCTTGCAGGCGCTGCTCGAACTCACCGCTGCGGTTGCCGCCAAATACCGTGTGGGTGTGACAGTCGATCAGCCCCGGCGTGACCCAGGCGCCCTTGAGGTCGTTGACCGCCGGGTAGTCACCCGTTGGCAATTCGGCACGCGGGCCGATCCATTGGATGTGCTCGCCCTGGGTGACGATGGCGGCGTCTTCGATGATAGAGTAGACGCCCTGGGCCATGGTGGCGGCGTGGCAGTTTTGCCAGAGGGTTTTCATTGATGTCCTCCGTCAGGATCATTCCCACGCTCCGCGTGAGAATGCAGTCCGGGACGCTCCGCGTCCTTCGTAGATCGGCACGCAGAGCGTCCCATGAGGCGTTCCCACGCAGAGCGTGGGAACGATCGAATCAGTCTTACAGGCTCGGCAACAACTGCGCCGTGACCAGCTCGTTCAGGCATCGACTCGCCAGCAACTCACTGGCCGCATTGATGTCCGGCGCAAAGAAGCGGTCCTTCTCGTAAAACGGCACTTGCGCACGCAACAGCCCCCGGGCCCGCTCCAGCTTCGTGGAGGTCTTCAAGCCGCCACGCAGGTCCAGCCCCTGGCAAGCCGCAAGCCATTCCACCGCGAGGATCCCACGGGTATTTTCGGCCATTTCCCACAGACGCTTGCCGGCAGCCGGGGCCATGGAAACGTGGTCTTCCTGGTTGGCCGAGGTCGGCAGGCTGTCCACCGAATGCGGATGGGACAACGCCTTGTTTTCGCTGGCCAGGGCCGCCGCGGTGACCTGGGCGATCATGAAGCCGGAGTTCACCCCGCCATTGGCCACCAGGAACGGCGGCAACTGCGACATGTGCTTGTCCATCATCAACGAAATCCGGCGCTCGCTCAGGGAGCCGATTTCGGCAATCGCCAAGGCCATGTTGTCGGCGGCCATCGCCACCGGTTCGGCATGGAAGTTGCCCCCGGAAATCACGTCACCCTCGGCGGCGAACACCAGCGGGTTATCCGACACCGCGTTGGCCTCGATCACCAACACCTCGGCGGCCTGGCGGAACTGGGTCAGGCAGGCGCCCATCACTTGCGGTTGGCAGCGCAGGGAGTACGGGTCCTGGACCTTGTCGCAGTTCTGGTGCGAATCGGAAACTTCGCTGCGCTCGCCCAGCAGATCGCGGTAGGCAGCGGCGGCGTCGATCTGGCCTTTCTGGCCACGGGCGGCATGGATGCGTGCATCGAATGGCGAACGCGAGCCAAGCACCGCTTCCACCGTCAGGCCACCCAGGGCCAGGGCACCAGCAAACAGGTCTTCGCCTTCGAACAGGCCACGCAGGGCAAACGCGGTGGACACCTGGGTGCCATTGAGCAACGCCAAGCCTTCTTTCGCGGCCAGGGTCAGCGGCGCGAGGCCGGCCACTTTCAGCGCCTCGACAGCCGGCAACCATTCGCCTTTATAGCGCGCCTTGCCTTCGCCCAGGAGCACCAGGGACATGTGGGCCAGCGGGGCCAAGTCGCCGGAAGCACCGACCGAACCCTTGAGCGGAATGTGCGGGTAGACCTCGGCATTGATCAGCGCAATCAGCGCATCGATCACCTGCCGACGGATGCCGGAAAAACCCCGACTCAGGCTGTTGACCTTGAGCACCATGACCAGCCGCACCAGCGCATCGCTGATCGGCTCGCCCACGCCGGCGGCATGGGACAGCACCAGGGAACGCTGCAGGTTTTCCAGGTCTTCGCTGGCGATGCGGGTCGAGGCCAGCAGGCCGAAACCGGTGTTGATGCCGTAGGCAGTGCGGTTCTCGGCGAGGATCTGCTCGACGCAGGCGACGCTGGCCTCGATCTGCGCCGAGGCGCTGGCGTCCAGGCTCAAGGTCACCGGTTGCTGGTAGATATCGCGCAATTGAGCCAGGGTCAATTGGCCGGGAATCAGGTTTAAGGCAGTCATGTATTGCTCCTTTTGAGAGTTTTGTTTTTACCCGCCAGTCGCTCCGGAATGTTCCGTTATCCGTCACCTTCGCCTTTTGGGCGATGCTTTATGGGCAATAGGTGCCTTGGCACGCTGGCGCTTTTTTGATCAATTCAAATTCGGTAATACGCTGTGCAGCACGCTCGGGTCTTTTAGCAGCCCGGCGGCACTGGCGATGTCCGGCGCCAGCCAGCGATCCTGATCGTAGGCCGGCACGCGCTCGCGCAGCAGTCTCCAAGCGATGCCTGTGCCGGTGCCGAAGCGCTGGGCCTTGAGAAATTCAAAGGCCTGGGCCGCCAGCAGGTATTCGATGGCGAGGATCTGCGTGCAGTTTTCCAGCGCCCTGTGCAGCTTCAAGGCCGCGTTGGTGCCCATGCTCAAATGATCTTCTTGCAGGCCCGAGGTGACGAAGTTGTCGAGCACCGCCGGTTGCGCCAGTTGCTTGTTTTCCGCGCACAGCGACGCGGCGACGTATTGCACGATCATCATCCCCGAGTTCACCCCGGGGTTGGCTACCAGGAAGGCCGGCAGGCCGCTGACGTGGGGGTTGATCAAGCGGTCGAGACGACGCTCGGCGATGGAGCCGATCTCAGCCATGGCAATCGCCAGCAGGTCCGCCGCCATCGCCACCGACTGACCGTGGGGGTTGGCCTGGGACATCACCCGGAAATGCTCAGGCGTGCCGAGCAACAGCGGGTTGTCGGTGGCGGCGTTGAGTTCGGTTTCGATCTGTTGCCGCGCATGCGCCAGCTGATCGCGAGCGGCACCGTGCACCTGCGGAATCGAGCGGATACTCAAGGCGTCCTGGGTACGAATGCCCAGGCTCGAGGCGATGACTTCGCTGCCGTCGAGCAAGGCCCGCAAGTTGACCCCGACCTGCTGCATGCCCGGGTGCGGCTTGAGGGCGATGATCTCGGCATCGAACGCGGCAATCTGCCCGCGCTGGGCCTCGAAGCTCATGGCGCCGATCACGTCGGCCCATTGCACCAACCGCGTCGCATCGGCCAGGGCCAGGCAGCTGAGGCCGGTCATGCACGGGGTGCCGTTGACCAGGCACAGACCGTCCTTGGCGCCCAACTGCACCGGTTGCAAGCCTTCGGCGGCCAAGGCCTGTTGCGCCGAAACGATTTGCCCGCGATAACTGACCTGGCCGACGCCCAAAAGCGCGATGCTGATGTGGGCCATGTGGGTCAGGTAACCCACCGAACCCTGGGACGGCACTTGCGGTGTGATACCCCGGTTGAGCAATGCCAGCAACGCCTCGACCACCCGGCGATGGATGCCGGATTTGCCCTGGCTGTAGTTGAGGATGGCGGCGCAGAGAATCGCCCGGGTCTGTTCATCGGAAAGCGGCGCACCGACGCCACAGGCATGGCTGAGCAGGGTGTTGCGCGACAGTTGGCTGAGCTGTTCGTCCTTGAGCGAAACATTGCACAAGGCCCCCAGGCCGGTGTTGACGCCATAGGCGCGCTCGCCGCTTTCGACGATGCGCTGGACGATGGCCTGGGCATTGTCGATCCGCGCCCAGGCCTGGGCCGACAGCTCAAGCACAGCGCCGAAGCGGGCGACGGCGACCACGTCCTGCCAACGCAACTGGGCGTCGGCGATTATGATTTTTTCAGCCTGGGACATCTAAAGCCTCATACACATAAGTTGCCAATAACATTTGTGGCGAGGGGATTTATCCCCGTTGGGTCGCGAAGCGGCCCCAAACCAGACAATGGAATCAACCTGACACACCTAGATGGAAAGTAATGGGGCTGCTTCGCAGCCCAACGGGGATAAATCCCCTCGCCACAACCGCGTCCGGCCTTACACAACTGAGTCCGGCGTTACACCACCGCAGCCCTGCGCTGCACGAACCGATCGACATACTCATCCGCCGGCGAATGCAGGATCTCCCGGGGCGTGCCGACCTGGATCAGCTTGCCGTCCTTGAGAATCGCGATGCGGTTGCCGATGCGCACGGCTTCGTCGAGGTCGTGGGTGATGAACACGATGGTCTTGTGCAGGGTCTTTTGCAGCTCCAGCAACTGGTCCTGCATTTCCGCGCGGATCAGTGGGTCGAGGGCGCTGAAGGCTTCGTCCATCAGGATAATGTCGGTGTCCGCCGCCAAGGCCCGGGCCAGGCCCACGCGCTGGCGCATGCCACCGGAGAGCTGGTGCGGGTATTTGTTCTCGTAGCCCTTCAGCCCCACGGTGTTGATCCAGTGCAGCGCCCGTTCGGCGCACACCTGCTTGCTCTCGCCGCGCACTTTCAAGCCATAGGCGACGTTGTCCAGCACGCTCTTGTGGGGCAGCAGGCCGAAGCTCTGGAACACCATGCTGATCTTGTGCCGACGAAATTCGCGCAGGGCGTCCATGTCCAGTTGCAGGATGTCTTCGCCGTCCACCAGGATCGCGCCACTCGTAGGATCGATCAGCCGGTTGAAGTGGCGCACCAGGGTGGACTTGCCGGAGCCGGACAGGCCCATGATCACGAAGATCTCACCAGTGCCGATGCTCAGCGACAGGTCGTTGACGCCGACCACGCAGCCGGTTTCGGCCAGCACCTGGTCCTTGGTCTTGTTCTGGCGGATCAGCTCCAGGGCTTCCTTGGAGCGATTGCCGAAAATCTTGAAGACGTTCTTGACTTCGATCTTGCTGACGGCTGCGTTGCTCATTTGCTCACCTCATGCCGAGGGCGACCATAGGCCTGGGTAATGCGGTCGATGACCACGGCGAGAATCACGATGGCCAGCCCCGCTTCCAGGCCGCGCCCGACGTTGAGGGTCTGGATGCCCACCAGCACGTCTTCGCCCAGGCCACGGGCGCCGATCATCGAGGCGATGACCACCATCGACAGGGCCATCATGGTGGTCTGGTTGATCCCGGCCATGATGCTCGGCAGGGCCAGGGGCAATTGCACGCCGAACAGCTGCTGCCAGCGGTTGGCGCCGAAGGCGTTGATGGCTTCCATCACTTCGCCGTCCACCTGGCGGATGCCCAGGTCGGTCAGGCGGATCAATGGCGGCGCGGCGTAGATCACCGTGGCGAAAATCGCCGGGACCTTGCCCAGGCCGAACAGCATCAACACCGGAATCAGGTACACGAAGCTCGGCATGGTCTGCATGATGTCCAGCAGCGGCATCAGCACCGAACGCAGGCGATTGCTGCGCGCCGAGAGAATGCCCAGTGGAATGCCGATCAACACCGAGATCAGCGTCGCCACCAGCATCAGGGCGAGGGTCTGCATCAGTTTGTCCCACAGGCCCACCGCACCCACCAGGAACAGCAGGCCGACGATCACCGCCGTGGCGACGACCTTGCGGGTGGCGTGCCAGGCGATGCCACCGACGATGGCCAGCATCAGCCACCAGGGCGCCATGCGCAGCAGGCCTTCGAGGTTGACGATGGCCCACAGCAAGGTGTCGGAGATGTGCCGGAACACATCGCCGTAATTGGTCACCAGGGCGTCGACCCAACCGTTGACCCAGTCGGCGATGGAGAAGGTAAAGCTTTCGGGAAACATAAGAGACTCTCGATCAGGTGGATGCAGTGAACGTCCCGGCCAGCCCTAAGGTTGGCCGGGGGTATTCGACCTACAGAGCCGCGTCGATTTTCTTGGCCGCGTCTGCACTGACCCAGGCGTGCCAGACTTCAGGATGTTCCTTCAGGAAGATCTTCGCCAGTTTCGGCGACTCGATCCGCTCTTTGGCCATGCGTCCAAGGTTCTGGTTCAGGATATCGATCGGCAGGTTGACCTTTTCCAGCACCGCCACCAGTTCCGGGGCTTCGTCGTGGAACGTCTTGGACAGGCCGACCTTGATGCTCACGCTTTTATCCACGCCCGGTTTTTCTTCCAGTTTCACCAGGTCTACCTGGCCCATCAGTGGCGTTGGCGACCAGTAGTAGAACAGGATCGGCTCGCCACGCTTGTAGCTCGACAACACTGCGGCATCCAGGGCCGGGCCGGTGCCTGGACGGAAGTTGGTGTAGGTTTTTTCCAAGCCGTAGCTTTTCAGCATTTCGCTGTTGTCCAACTCGCAGGTCCAGCCGGCCGGGCAGTTGTAGAAACGGCCTTTGGACGGTTCTTCCGGGTCCTTGAACACGGCGGCGTACTGGCCCAGGTCGGCAATGTTCTTCAGGCCAGGGGCCTTGGCTTCGAGCTTGCGCTTGGCGTCGCCTTCAACCACGTAGCGCGGCACATACCAGCCTTCGATGGCGCCCACCACCGGGGCACCGACGCCGACCACCTTCCCGGCCTTCTCGGCCTTGTTCCACACCTCGCTACGGCCGACCCACTCTTCGGCGAATACCTGGATGTCGTTGCTGCTCAGGGCGTTCTCCATGGTGATGGAGTTGCCTGGCAGGCTGTCGGTCTTGCAGTCGTAGCCTTTTTCCAGCACCACTTGCAGGACGTCGGTCAGCAGCATGGCGCTTTCCCAGTTCAGGCCGGCGAACTTCACCGGTTTGCCCGACTCGCACCAACTCGCCGCTTGTGTGGCGCCGGCGCTGGCCAGCAGGCCCATGGAAAGCAGTGTGGTCAGCAGGGTCTTGTTCGATTTCATTGTGTGACGCTCCTAATCAGTTGGTTTGGCTTACGGCAGTCAAGAGGCATCCAGCCCTGTCAACGTCCCATCAGACCGCTTGGATGCGGCCCGCCCTGCTCGGTTGTGCGTCAACCGCGTCCTGCTCGAGCGGCAGGATCAATTGATCGGGTACTGCGCTGTGCCACTTCTTGGCGGCGACGTAATACTGCGCCGCCGGAACCACCAGACCGATGATCCAGGAAATATCCACACCGCCCATGGCTTCCACCAGCGGACCGGTATAGAACTTGGTGGCGATAAACGGCAGTTGAACCAGTACGCCGAAGACATAGACGCTGATGCCCAAGGCGTTCCAACGACCGTAGCGGCCATTCGGATCGGCCAGTGCCGGCACGTCATAGCGCTCGCGAGTGATGCAGTAGTAGTCCACCAGGTTGATCGCGCTCCAGGGCGTGAAGAACGCCAGCAGGAACAGGATGAAAGACTTGAACGCACCGAGGAACGAGTGCTGGCCCAGTAGCGCGATCAGCGTCGCAGCGCCGACGATGACCAGCACGAAGACCAGACGCTGCAGGCGCGTGACGTTCAGGTGACCACGAAAACCGCTGATGATGGTCGCGATGCACATGAAGCTGCCGTAGGAGTTCAGCGTGGAAATGGTGACCTTGCCGAACGCGATGCTGAAGTACAGCAGCGCAGCCGTGGCGCCGGTCCCCCCGAGGCCCACGATGTAGGCCACTTCGTGACCGGCGAACTGCCCATTGGCCGAGGCCGCGGCAAACACGCCGAGGATCATCGCCACCTGCGCGCCGATGACTGAACCTGCGCCTGCGGCAAAAAAGGTTTTCACCGAGGAAGTTTGGCTCGGCAGGTAACGCGAGTAGTCCGCCACATAGGGGCCGAAAGCGATCTGCCAGGAGGCCGCGAGCGACACCGCCAGCAGGAAGCTGCTCCAGCTGAAATGGCGGATTTGCAGCAGCGCGCCAACGTCCGTCTGGCTGATCAGACGAGCGAACAGGTAGACAAAGGCAATCACACCAATGACGCTGGCGACCCGGCCAATGAAGTGAATCACCCGATAACCGAGCACCGTGACCAGCACGATGACGCTGGCAAAAATGAGGATACCGGCACTGTCGCTGACGCTGAACAACTGCCCCAGCGCCTGGCCGGAAAGCACGGTTCCCGTTGCGGTGAAACCCAGGTACATCAGGCACACCAGCACGATCGGGATGGCCGCGCCATACACACCGAACTGCACACGGCTGGAGATCATCTGCGGCAGGCCAAGCTTGGGCCCTTGCGCGGCATGCAAGGCCATGACGCCACCGCCGAGCACTTGGCCGATCAGCAAACCGATCAACGACCAGAACACATCACCGCCAAGCACCACCGCCAAGGCACCGGTGACAATGGCAGTGATTTGCAGGTTGGCCCCCATCCAGAGGGTGAACTGGCTCAACAATCGGCCGTGTCGCTCCGTTTCCGGGATGTAGTCGATCGAACGTTTTTCGATCAACGGCTTGCGGCTTGCGCGTGTGCTACTGACAGCCATGGTTCAACCTCTGTGGATTGTTCTGGAATTCATTTGCGCCGCTGCTTCCCTGTTGGAGCGAGCTTGCTCGCTCCAACAGGGGCCGGGGGTTACTTGCCAGTGATCATCGGCAAGTTCAGCCCCTGCTCTTTCGCGCAATCGATCGCGATCTGGTAACCGGCATCGGCATGACGCATCACACCCGTAGCCGGGTCGTTGTGCAGCACGCGGGCAATGCGCTCGGCCGCTTCGTCGGTACCGTCACAGACAATCACCATGCCCGAGTGCTGGGAGAAGCCCATGCCGACGCCGCCACCGTGATGCAGCGACACCCAGGTCGCGCCGCTGGCGGTGTTGAGCAAGGCGTTGAGCAGTGGCCAGTCGGAAACGGCGTCGGAGCCGTCCTGCATGGATTCGGTTTCACGGTTGGGGCTGGCCACGGAACCGGAGTCCAGATGGTCGCGACCGATGACAATCGGTGCCGACAATTCGCCGCTGCGCACCATCTCGTTGAACGCCAGGCCCAGCTTGGCGCGCTGGCCCAGGCCGACCCAGCAGATCCGCGCCGGCAAACCCTGGAAGCTGATGCGCTCGCGGGCCATGTCCAGCCAGTTGTGCAGGTGGGCGTCGTCGGGGATCAGTTCCTTGACCTTGGCGTCGGTCTTGTAGATGTCCTGCGGATCACCCGACAGCGCAGCCCAGCGGAACGGACCGATACCGCGGCAGAACAGCGGACGGATATAGGCCGGTACGAAACCAGGGAAGTCGAAGGCATTTTCGACGCCCTCTTCCTGGGCCATCTGGCGGATGTTGTTGCCGTAGTCGAAGGTCGGCACGCCCATTTTCTGAAAGGCCAGCATGGCTTTGACGTGGACGGCCATCGATTGCTTGGCGGCCTTCACCACGGCGGCGGGCTCGGTCTTGGCGCGGGCACGGTACTCGTCCCAGGTCCAGCCGGCCGGCAGGTAGCCGTTGAGCGGGTCGTGGGCGCTGGTCTGGTCGGTGACCATGTCCGGACGCACACCACGACGGACCATTTCCGGCAGGATCTCGGCAGCGTTCCCGCACAGGGCGATGGAAATCGCCTTGCCTTCGGCGGTGTATTTCTCGATGCGCGCCAGGGCGTCGTCGAGGTCGGTGGCTTGCTCGTCGACATAGCGGGTTTTCAGGCGGAAATCGATGCTCACCTGCTGGCACTCGATGTTCAGCGAGCACGCACCGGCCAGGGTCGCGGCCAAGGGTTGCGCACCGCCCATGCCGCCCAGGCCGGCGGTCAGGACCCAGCGACCCTTGAGGTTGGAGTCGTAGTGCTGGCGACCAGCCTCGACGAAAGTTTCGTAGGTACCCTGCACGATGCCCTGGCTGCCGATGTAGATCCAGCTGCCGGCGGTCATCTGGCCGTACATGGCCAGGCCCTTGGCGTCGAGTTCGTTGAAGTGCTCCCAACTGGCCCAATGCGGCACCAGGTTGGAGTTGGCGATCAATACGCGGGGGGCGTTGCTATGGGTCTTGAACACGCCCACCGGCTTGCCGGATTGCACCAGCAGGGTTTCGTCGTCGTTCAGGTGGGTCAGGCTTTCGACGATCTTGTCGTAACACTCCCAGTTACGCGCCGCACGGCCGATGCCACCGTAGACCACCAGTTCCTTGGGGTTCTCGGCCACCTCCGGGTCGAGGTTGTTCATCAGCATGCGCAGCGGCGCTTCAGTCAGCCAGCTCTTGGCGGTCAGCGTGTTACCGCGAGGGGCACGGATTTCAACGTCACGGTATTTTTCAGGTTTGCGGGTAGCGTCGGTCACAGCAAAAACTCCTCAGCGATCAATCCAGACCAGCCCGGGCAGTGGGCAGCGATTTAGCGAACGTTGCGTTGAATATCAGTGACTCATACGCATACGTCTTTACTTGTATGTACAAGCATATGCAATCAAGCGGCCAACTTGTTGGAGGTGGTGTTCAGAAACGCTTGGGAATTGGCTGAAAGCCTTGTGATTTCAGGGCTGCTGAGCGGCATGAAATTTTTAAGAGGGTTTTCGAGGGGAAAATCGGAGGTTCACAGAAGCATGGTGTTGCGCCACGCTGGGGCATTCGGTAACAAATTGGTGCGCAAAGAAGAAACAATGCGTAAGAGCTTTTGTGGCGAGGGGATTTATCCCCGCTGGGCTGCGCAGCAGCCCTATACCCAGACAACTCGGCACATCAGGAAAAAACGCAAGGGGTCGCTCCGCGACCCAGCGGGGATAAATCCCCTCGCCACACAGTGAGTGAAGCCGATTTCAGTGGGGCGTCAGCTCAATCACGCAGCATTGACCGCGAGTGGAGACATCCACCAACCCGGTGTTACCGCTCAGTTGCAAACAGTCGTAGAGGCCCAAGTCCACAGCGGACTCACCAATCTTGATAGCCAGTCCCGGGGCGGCACTGAACACCAGCAGCGTTTCCGCGTCACTGAAAAACCGCTGCTGGCCGCCCAACCACTGCAACCGCGCCCGGTAACGTTGCGGCGCGTAGATCAGGTTGAAGTCACGAATCGGTCCGCCCAGCAGCGTACAAAACACATGGCTCTCGCCGCTGAATGCAAAAGGGTCCAGCGGATGCAGAGGTCGCGTGGCCTGGCCATCGACGTTCAGCGTCATGCCGCTCCCCTGCAAGACACTGATGACCCGCTCGTAACCGGCGAAGGTGGAGAAACCGCCCGACTCACCGATGTCGGCAATCGACAGCCGCCAGCCGAAACCTTCCAGGCCGGTGCCGGCATCGCGAGTGATTTCTTCGGTGCTGCCGCCACCGTTTTTCCACGGCATGCGTGGGTAGTCTGTCGCGCGTAAAACCTTCAAATGGCTCATTTATGAAAGCGCCCTTCCAGACTGTGACGGGAACCCGGATGGATCAGGCGCGCAGCGGTCACCGGCTGGCGCCCGGACCAGGTACGGCGGCGGATCAATAGACACGGCTCGCCCCTTTCGATCTGCAACAGCTTGCATTCACTCGGCTCGGCCAGGATCGCCTCGACCACATGCTCGCCCTCGGTCAGCGGCGCGACCTGGTTCAGATAGGCGTAGGGCGTTTGCACGGTGAAGTCCTGCTTGAGGTAGTCCGGCGCCACCAACGCATTGACGAAACGGTCCTCGATTTGCACGGGGATGTCGTTCTCGAAATGCACGATCAGCGAATGGAACACTTTCTGGCCTTCGCGCATATCCAGGGCCAGTGCCCGCTCGGAACCGGCCGCCTCCTCTTCCAGGGTGATGACCTTGCAGGTGTGGCGATGACCGCGGGAGGCGATTTCGTCGGCGATGTTATGCACTTCGAACAACGCGGACTGGCTCTTGGGCTCGGCCACGAAGGTGCCGACGCCCTGCATGCGCACCAACAGGCCGTCGGCGGTCATTTCCCGCAGCGCACGGTTGATGGTCATGCGACTGAAGCCCAGTTGGCTGACCAGTTCGCTTTCCGACGGCACGCGGTAATGCGGCGGCCAGTTTCCACTGTCGATCTGCTGGGTGATCATCTGTTTGACGCGGGCGTACAGGGGTGCCGGACTGTCACCCATGTTTGCGGCCAGCGGCGGTTTGGCAGGCGGAGTCGACACGGCGGTTCCTTGTTCTGCGGATAAGAATGCTAGCTTGCCGGAGTTTACCGGCCAGGCAAACGTCTGTATATGTATATACAAATTACGCACGATGAGGTTGAACCATGTCCGCCTTCTTTGCCGAACGCGCGCTGCTGCCTAGTGGATGGGCCCATGATGTACGTCTTGAGGTCGATGCCGAAGGCGTCCTGACCCATATCCAGGCCGGTTCCCACGCAGACGGCGCCGAACGGCTGGGCGGCCCGCTGTTGCCGGGTATGCCGAACCTGCACTCCCATGCCTTCCAACGGGCCATGGCCGGGCTGGCGGAAGTGGCGGGCAATCCCAACGACAGTTTCTGGACATGGCGCGACTTGATGTACCGCCTCGTCGGAAAAATCAGTCCCGACCAACTCGGCATCATTGCCCGCCAGCTGTACATCGAAATGCTCAAGGCCGGCTACACCTCAGTCGCCGAATTCCACTATGTGCACCACGACACCGATGGCGCGCCCTACGCCGACCCGGCGGAGCTGGCCCTGCGCATCAGCCACGCCGCCAGCGCTGCTGGCATCGGCCTGACGCTGCTGCCGGTGCTTTACAGCCACTCGGGGTTTGGTGGCCAGGCGCCCAATGACGGGCAGCGCCGGTTCATCAACAGCACCGAAAACTACTTGAAGCTTCAGTCGCGCTTGCAGCCGATCCTGACCGGGCAGCCGTCCCAGGCGCTGGGTCTGTGCTTCCACTCGCTGCGTGCCGTGACGCCCGGGCAGATCCAGGATGTGCTGGCCGCCAGTGACCGCGAGTGCCCGGTGCACATTCATATTGCCGAGCAGCAGAAGGAAGTCGACGACTGTCTGAACTGGAGCGGCGCCCGTCCGCTGCAATGGCTGTACGAAAACACCGAAGTCGACCAGCGCTGGTGCCTGGTCCACGCTACCCACGCCAACGCCCAGGAAGTCAGCCTCATGGCCAGGAGCCGGGCGATTGCCGGCCTGTGCCTGACCACCGAAGCCAACCTGGGGGACGGGATTTTCCCCGCCGTGGATTTCCTCGCCCAGGGCGGGCGCCTGGGAATCGGCTCTGACAGTCATGTATCGCTGAGCGTGGTCGAAGAATTGCGCTGGCTGGAATATGGCCAGCGCCTGCGGGATCAGCGGCGCAACCGCTTGTATCGGGCGGATCAGCCGATGGTCGGTCGCACCTTGTTCGATGCGGCGCTGGAAGGCGGCGCCCAGGCCCTGGGGCAACCGGTCGGTGCCCTAGACATCGGCAAGCGCGCCGACTGGCTGGTGCTCGATGGCAGCGACCCGTATTTGGCCACGGCCCAGGGCGACGCAATCCTCAATCGCTGGCTGTTTGCCGGTGGCGATCGCCAGGTACGCGATGTGATGGTCGGCGGCCGGTGGGTGGTGCGCGATGGGCGGCATGCCGGCGAAGAGCAAAGCGCCCGGGCGTTTACCCAGGTATTGCGCGAACTTTTAGGCTGACGCGGATAAAAAATGTGGGAGCGAGCTTGCTCGCGATGAGGCCTTCACATTCAACCCTGAGGTTGGCTGAAAGTCCGTCATCGCGAGCACGCTCGCTCCCACATTGGCTTTCGGCTGGCAGTTAATCCGAAGTCTTGGCCATCTGCCGATCCGACGCGCGCCAGATCAGTCGGGTCGTGTCATAGCCCTGCTGGCGGGCCTTGCTCAGCAGCTCCTCGCGCACGACGCTATTGACGGTCGGTGTACGGGACAGCAGCCACATGTAGCGGCGGCTTGGGTCGCCGACGATGGCGGTCTTGTAGTCATCGCTGACGTACAACACCCAGTATTGCCCTTTCGCCACGCCCGGCACGATTCGCGAAAACCAGTTGTCGAACTCGACCCAGAGCTTGTCGGTCTTGCCCGGCACCTGCGGCGTGGCGGTGCCCCTGGCTTCTTCCCACTGCCAGTCCGAGGTCAGGCAGCGATTGAGCACGCCCACGTTGCCGTCTGGCTTGAGGGTGTAGTGAGCTTCCGATTGCGCGCAATTGCGCTGGAAATACATGGGCAGGCGGGCCAACTCATACCAGGTGCCTTGGTAGCGCTTGAGATTGACGCTGTTGACCGTCTTGGGTGCCAGCGGATCTTCGCCAGAAGTGGCACAGCCAGCCAAAATCAGGCCAGCCAAAAGCACAAAAACTAACCGCATCATTATTTTTCTCCCGCGGGCACTGTGGCCAGCATGGTTAGTTCGTCAGTTCAAATTCGGATGCCAGAAGCCTCTAGCCAAGGCACTGCGACGAGTCATAGCCCGCTATGGCGAGGAGCAGCAACGCAGGCTAGGGCCTTCTGGCGCCGAAGTTGACTGACAGAACTAACCATACTGGCCACCATCCCCGGTTTACTTCAGGCCTTGGCCGGAAAACATCAACACTTTGTCACCGGCGTACTGCACGCTGATAAAGCTTTTCTGGTCGCCCCAGGTGCAACTGGACATGCCGAGCGCGCCCGAGCAATCGGTCGGTTTCCCCAGTAACGTTTCGACTTCGGACTTGGGCATGCCAGCCGACAGCTTCGAGTAGTTTTCCTGGTTGACCTTGCTGCATGCAGTCAATACGACGCACACAAACAACAAGGCGATAGATCGCAGCGACATGGTGTACTCCTGGAACGGAAGGGGGGTGGCAGGTGCCAACCAGAAGCTTAGAAGAGAAAACCCCTATCTGGTTCCCCGACACCCCCGGTATTTATTAGGTCTGGCCAGGTGTTTCATCGGTGAAACACTCACTTTGTGACAGCGTCGTGCATTTCGTCGGAATTGAGCCGCTACCGGCTGATGGGGCGCTCTGGCACGCCGATAAAAAGAAACGGCGCAAACGAATGCGTTATGGCAAATTGACAGCCCCCTCCTGACCCGTCCCTCCGCGGTAGTGTTATTAATGACCAGAAACATGAAATTCAGCCATAAAATCCTGTTGGCTGCCGCCCTCGTGGTGGCCGTTGCATTCGCCTGTTTCATCCTGTTCAACGACTATCGTCAACGCCAGAGCTTGAACGCCAGCACCGAAACCTCCATGCAGGAACTCGGCAACCTGACCAGCCGCAACATCCAGACGTGGGTCGACGGCCGCATCCAGTTGCTGCAATCGCTGGCCCAGCAGATAGCCGTGGACGGCAGCAGTGCCGACAGCCTCAAGCGCGCCGTGGGCTTGCCGGCGTACACCAGCAATTTCCAGCTCAGTTATTTTGGTGGCACCGACGGCGTGATGTTCTCGGTACCGGCCGGCAATCGCGCTGCCGATTACGACCCGCGCGCCCGTGGCTGGTACAAGGCCGCCAACAGCGCACAGCAAACCATCGTCACTGAACCCTACATCGCCGCCTCGTCGGGCAAGCTGGTGATCACCGTCGCCACCCCGGTGCAGCACCAGAACCAGATGATCGGCGTGGCCGGTGCGGACATCGACCTGTCCAGCGTCAGCGCCATCATCAATTCGCTGAACTTCGGCGGCCACGGCCACGCGTTCATCGTCAGTGCCGACGGCAAGATCCTGATCCACCCCGACAGCAAGCGCGTGCTCAAGACCCTGGCCGAGGCCTACCCTAACGGCGCGCCTCAAATCAGCCCGGGCGTGAAAGAAGTCGACCTCGACGGCAAGACCCAATTCATCTCCTTCACTCACGTCAACGGCGTGCCGGGAGCCGACTGGTACGTGGCGCTGGTGCTCGACAAGGACACCGCGCTGGCGATGCTCAGTGAGTTCCGCACTTCGGCGCTGATCGCCATGGTCATCGCGGTGGTGTTCATCATCGCCCTGCTTGGCATGTTGATCCGCGTGCTGATGCAACCGCTGCTGACCATGGGCCGCGCCATGCACGACATCGCCGAAGGCGAAGGCGACCTGACCCGGCGCCTGGTCATCCACGGCCACGACGAATTCGGCGCGCTGGGGACTTCGTTCAACCGCTTTGTCGAACGCATTCATACCTCTATCCGCGAAGTGGCCTCGGCCACCGGCCAGGTCAACGAAGTCGCCCTGCGCGTGGTCAGCGCGTCCAACTCGTCGATGTTCAACTCCGACCAGCAGGCTTCACGCACCAGCAGCGTGGCCGCGGCCATCAACCAGCTCGGTGCCGCCGCCCAGGAAATCGCCCAGAACGCCGCCCTCGCCTCGCAACATTCCAGCGATGCGCGCAACCTGGCTGAAGATGGCCAGCACGTGGTGGATAAAACCATCGCGGCCATGCAGCAGCTGTCGGCCAAGATCAGCGATTCGTGCGGCAACATCGAAACCTTGAACAGCAACACAGTGAACATCGGCCAGATCCTCGAGGTGATCACCAGCATTTCCCAGCAGACCAACCTGCTCGCCCTCAACGCCGCCATCGAAGCGGCCCGGGCCGGTGAAGCCGGGCGCGGCTTCGCGGTGGTCGCCGATGAAGTGCGCAACCTGGCCCACCGCACCCAGGATTCGGCGCAGCAGGTGCAGAAGATGATCGAAGAACTGCAAGTGGGCGCCCGGGAAGCTGTGCTGACCATGACCGACAGCCAGCGCCAGAGCGAAAGCAGCGTCGGCATCGCCAACCAGGCCGGCGAACGCCTGGGCAGCGTGACCCAGCGTATTGGTGAGATCGACGGCATGAACCAGTCCGTGGCCACCGCCACCGAAGAACAGACCGCCGTGGTGGAGTCGATCAACGTCGACATCACCGAGATCAATACCCTGAACCAGGAAGGCGTGGAAAACCTGCAAGCCACCTTGCGCGCCTGTGCCGATCTTGAGCAGCAGGCGGCGCGGTTGAAACAGTTGGTGGGGAGTTTCCGGATCTAGTGCCTGGACTGGCCCCGTCGCGAGCAAGCTCGCTCCCACATTAATGATTGCGAACGGGGTCAAATGTGGGAGCGAGCTTGCTCGCGATAGCGGCGTCAGCTACACCGAAAGAATCAGAACCTGGACCCAGGCCTGTTCAAAAACTCCATTTCCTCAGCCGTGGACTCGCGTCCCAACACCGCATTGCGATGGGGAAACCGTCCAAACCGCGCAACGATCTTCTGGTGCCGCTCGGCATAATCCAGGTTGTCTTCAAACACCGCCCGCTGCGCCTGCGGTTGCTCTCGCACCAGGTCGATGAAGCGCGACACGGCCTCGTTCTGTACCGCAAGGTTTTCGCAGTGTTCGAGCACGAGGTAGATGAATACGCGCTGGATCGGTTTGAGTTGCCGGTCGAAACCCGCTGCCATGCCCTGGGCCACCAGCGCTTGGGCACGCAGGTCACCGGAGAAGGCCTTGGGGGTGTCGCGAAAGATCATTCGTGGGAGTTGGTCGAGGAGCAGCACCAGGGCCAGCCAGCCTTCCGGGCGTTGCGCCCAGTCGGACAATTCGCCAGCCAGTGCCAGCTCGACCAGATCGCCGAAGCGCTCGTTGGCCTGGCGATCATGACGTTTGCCGAACCACAGCTTGCCTCTGTCAGCCGATATTTCGTCCGGTGTCTTGGCTGAACCAAACCACCAATCGAGCAACGGCTGCCAGGGCTCGGCCATGATTTATTCCTTGTGGTAGGCCGTAACGCGCGCCACTTCTTCCTTCGAACCGAGGAACACGGCCACGCGCTGGTGCAGGCCTTCGGGCTTGATATCAAGGATGCGCTGGTGACCGTCGGTGGAAGCGCCGCCCGCCTGTTCCACCAGGAACGACATCGGGTTGGCTTCGTACATCAGGCGCAGTTTGCCCGGCTTGGACGGCTCGCGGCTGTCGCGCGGGTACATGAACAGACCGCCACGGGTCAGGATACGGTGCACATCGGCCACCATCGCGGCGACCCAGCGCATGTTGTAGTTCTTCTTCAGCGGGCCTTCTTCGCCTGCCAGCAATTCTTCGACGTAGCGTTTTACCGGGGCTTCCCAGTGACGCTGGTTGGACATGTTGATGGCGAATTCCTGGGTGGTTTCAGGAATGGTGATGTCTTCGTGGGTCAACACGAAGCTGCCCATCTCGCGGTCCAGGGTGAAGCCTTTGACGCCGTCGCCCAGGGTCAGCACCAGCATGGTCTGAGGGCCGTAGATGGCATAACCGGCGGCGACCTGTTCGGTGCCTGGTTGCAGGAAGGCCTTTTCATTCAAGGCTTCGTTCTGGCTCAGGTATTCGTTGGGGCAACGCAGTACCGAGAAGATGGTGCCAACCGGTGCGTTGATGTCGATGTTCGACGAACCGTCCAGTGGGTCGAACACCAGCAGGTAGGCACCCTTGGGGTATTTGCCCGGGATCTGGTAGGCATTGTCCATTTCCTCGGACGCCATGCCGGCCAGGTGACCGCCCCATTCGTTGGCTTCGAGCAGGATTTCGTTGGACAGCACGTCGAGCTTCTTCTGC
Organism: Pseudomonas sp. NFACC16-2; assembly: GCF_900119205.1. Lineage (NCBI taxonomy): Bacteria > Pseudomonadati > Pseudomonadota > Gammaproteobacteria > Pseudomonadales > Pseudomonadaceae > Pseudomonas > Pseudomonas sp. NFACC16-2. The sequence continues at coordinate 98,736 of NZ_FPIX01000015.1, forward strand.
ACTTCGCCCTGCACGTTTTCGGTGCCCATGCTGCCCAGGACACCACCCAGCGCGCCTTTGGAGACGGCGTGGCTGATTTCCTTGCACGCACGCGCCACCACTTCGATCAAAAAGCGCAGATCGGCAGGGGTGTTGTTGCTGCGGGTCTGCTCAATCAAATAGCGACTCAAGGTAACGCGGGACATGGACGGCTCCGAAGAATAGGGGACGGAAAAACCAGCGCAGTTTAGCGCGAGTCGGGACTTAATTCCTCCTATGAGACGGGGAATGGCGGATTGAGTTCACGGGGTGGCGGCTCGCTTGTGGATTTTGGGTCGCTGGGAGACCGAATCGCGAGCAAGCTCCCACAGTTTGACCGAGTTGTTTCGACGAACGCGGCCTACTGTGGGAGCGAGCTTGCTCGCGATGAATTCACCTCAACCCTTGACCGGTGGCTTGCGCAGCAAGCTGAACGCCATCGCCGCGAGGAACAGCACGCTGAGCAGCAGCACCGCCCACAAGCCGATTTTCTTCCAGTTGGTCTCGACCGTCGCAGGCGTGGTTGCCGTGGCCGCAACCGGGGTCGACGTGGCCGCGCCGTTCACCGTCGCCGTACCCAGCGTCGCCAGGCGCGACGGTTTGTAATCGGGCACCAGCGTGGTCAAGGGCAAGCTGGCCGCTTTCACTGTCGCGTTGCCCAGGGCCAGGCGGTAAGGCCCTTCGCCGCGCGCCAGGAACACCACCTGGGTCGGACGCACGGCAAAGCGCAGGGCCGGGGCTTCGCTACCCAGGCCACCGCCACGCTCGTCCACGGTCAATTTCAATTGCTGCACGGTCTGGCCGGACAGTTGCAATTGGTTTTGCAGCACATCCTGGCCGTTCTGGGTCAGGCGATACAGCAAGCCACTGCCCAGCGGTTGCCACGGATGGCTGCTTTCACGGCGACCGGCCAGGGTCACCGGCGCCAGGCTGTTGGCCTGGCTCAGCTCGACCTGCACCTGCTCGATGTTCAGCCCCATGGGCAACTGCCAGGTGTATTCACCGGCCTTCGTGGTGCTGCCGGCCAACGGCTGCGACCAGGCCAGCGGCAACGGCAGGCTTTCGCGGCTGGCGCTTTGCAACTGGGCCGCGGTCAGGATCGGCGCGGAAGATGGCGAATCCCACAACAATCGCAGGTAACGCGCCGATTGCCCCGGCAAGCTCACTTCATGCTGCTCGACTCGCTCATCGGCAAAGGTCAAGCGCGCCACCTGGCCTTCACCCCAGGACTGCCAGTGTTGCAAGTCGTCACTGGCTTCGATGGTGAACCGCTGGAAGCCGTCGCGCTCACTGGTCCAGTCGAGGACCAACTGCTGCAACGGCGCCTTGATCGCACTGGCATCCAACAACCAGCCACGCAGCTCCTCCTCCCCAGCTTCGAGCCGGCTGGAGGGTTGGACTTCCACCAAGGTGCCGTTGGCGTTCGATTGCACCCGCACACTGGGCGCGCGTTCATTGTCATCGGCGGCGTTGTACAGCGGGAACCACTTCACGTCGGTGAGGGTGCGGTTTTCCCGGCTCTGGGCCGACTCACGTACCAGGGCGTAGGCCTGGGCCTGGCCGGCCGCGTTGAAGACCCGCAGATCGCTCAGGTCGGTCTGCCGCGCCTGCAACTGCACGTCCAGCGGCAACGGGAAGCGATACCACGGCCCCTCGCCGCTCAAGGCCAACGGCACCTGATGGGCGAAATCCGCCGGTTGCTCCTGGGCCACGGCCGACAATGCAGCCCATAACCCCACCACGCCCAGTCCGATCCGACTCAACTTGCGACTCAAGACGACACTCCCTCATTGACAGGCATAGGCGGCTCATCCTGCGCGACCGTCTCCGGGCGCTTGGGTGGCAGCGGCGCAAAATAGCCCACTACCAGCAGCAACACGCCTACACCGATAAACGAAACAATCCGCGCCAGACCGCCACGGTTACTCAATTCGACAAAGAACAGCTTGGCCACGACCACGGCGATCAACGCAGCACCGATCAGCCACACTTCACGGCGATGGCGCAAATGCCCACCGATCATCAGCCCCAGGGCGATCAGGGTCCAGACAATAGACAACCCGGCCTGCACGAACATGGACTCGAGCAGCGCGTCCAGCTCGTATGGCACCCCCATCCACTGGTGGGCCGTGCGCATCACCAGGGCGGTGAAGAACGCGAACAGCGACACACCGGCGATCAACTGGGCGATGTGCCCGACGCGATTCCAGCCATTCGTCGATTGCTCCACGGCGTTGCGAGCCCACACATAGATACCGAACAAGGCGAACAGCAGGCCCAGCTCCAAGGGGTTGAGCAACGGCACATAAGGCAGTGGCTCTGAGTTGCCATCGCTGAAGGTGTTGGTCAGCCAGAACCAACCGAGCATCAACAGCGCCATCGGCGCCGCCGCGTAGACACGGTACTCGCGCGGTTGGGCCGATGCCGGCCACGGCAATGCACGCGGCGTGGCCATCAGCACCAGGTAAAGGCCTGGCAGGATCGCCCAGGCCAGCCAGCGCCAGGCGTTGTACTGCTCGGACAGCAACAGCAGGCCGTAACGCAACTCCAGCATCAACACCGCCATCAGCAACCAGCAACCGAGCACGTGGGCCGTACTGCGCGCCGGGGCCGGCAGCATCGGCGCCAGGCGCTTGAGCGAGAGGAAGTGCACGGCAAATACCGCCAGCCAGGCCAGCCAGCCGAAATTCGCGGCCGGATGATAGTGGCTGTGCCACGTCGCCACCAGCACGCAGCCCGCCGCCGGAATCAGCAAGGTGCACAGCAGCCCCAGCGCCGGCCATTTCAACCGCCGCGCCAGGACCGTCCATACCACCACGCTGACCGCCGCGACCAGCAGCAGCCAACTGCCTTGCAGGTTCGCCGGGGCAAAGCGCAATACTTCGCTGACCCACGCCAGCGCCCACCAACCGGCGCCCCAGATCAGCAGCAGCTCGGACAGGCGCTGCAAGCTCAAGGCCTTGAGCTCCTGCGCCGCGTGCGCCCGTTGCAGGCGCCATGCGCCCACCAGCGCAGCCAGCCCCAGCACCAGCGGCGTCCAGAAGCCGCTGTGGGCCAGCGGTCGCAGCCCCTCGGCGTTGAGCGGCCCCAACAGTGCTGGCCCCGCCATCAGGAACGCCGCACCGCCGAGCAGTTGCAACAGCAGACCGAAGACAAAGCTCACGCGCTGCTTCAGGTACAGGCTCAGCCAGATGATCAACAGGCCGCTGGCCGCCCACACGCCACTCGCGGTTTGCCAGGGCAGGACGAACAGCACCGCAAGATTGATCAGCACCAGCCCCGCCAACAACACCACCGACAAGCCACGCAGCAACCGGACATCGTTGCGCACCATGTCGTCACGTGCCGCCAGCAGCATGCCGCCAATCAACGCCAGGCCGATCAGCGAGGCGCTGAGCAAACCGCTCCAGCCAGCACTGAACACCGCCGTCGAATCCACTTCGGCGCCTTGCAAGCGCAACAGGAACAGCGCGCCGCCGAGCAATTGCACCCCAAATGCGGTAAACAGGAAGCTGCGCGACTGCAGGCGCAGGCCAACAAACAACGTCGCCAATCCGGCCAGGGCCCAGGCAATGGCGGTGCCGTGGGTGAAGAAGAACAGCGGTGCCAGCAGATAGAGAAAACTCAACCCCAGCACAGCCAGCAAAGGCAGGCCTTGGCGCTCCCAATTGGCGCTGTGTTCAGGCTCAGCCTTATGCAACAGGTAGAAAGTGAACAGCAAGGCACCGCCGAGCATCAACGCGCCCAGCGCAGACCCATCGAGCAGACTGCCGTCGCCGATACGCAATTCGCTGACGAACGCCAGTGCCGAGCCCAATTGCAGCAACAAGGCAAAAGCCCGGGCGAATGGGCGCTGCTGGCGCAGGCCCAGCCAGAAGATCCCCGCGCCCTCCACGGCCCACGCCGCTGCGGTCCAGCGAGCATCGAGCCCCAAAGGGATCGCCAGGCTGGCAAAAATCACCCCCAGGGCCAGGCAGGTTTCCGCCAGCAGCAGGGCGCGACCGCCCATCAATACCCGCGCCAGCCCCATGTAGATCATACCCAGGGCCAGGGCGCTGAACGCAGCGGCGAATTCAAAATGCTGCACCAACGCGAACTGCAAGCCGAAGCCCACCAGCGGCGGGCCGAACAGCATGGTGCCGTCCACGTAATCGCCCTTGCGCGCCGACCAGTGCAACAGCGCGTCGCGGCTGGCGTCTTCGGGAGCATCGCTCATTTCCAGCAACTTGCGCCGGGTGAACAGCAAGCCAATCACCAGGTAGATAAGGAAGAACAGAATCAGGAACGGCTCGGTACTCCAGAGCAGTTCCGGTGTGTAGGAACGCATGCCCCAGGCGAAACCGATACCGAAGGTGCCGACAAAGCCGATCAGGTTGAGCAGACGCCAGGCCTTGAACCAGGCAATCGCGAGGATGCCGGCATTGAGCAGGATGAAATAGCTGAACAGGGCGACGTGGTTGCCACTGCCGGTAGAGGTCAGGATCGGCGCGGCAAACCCGCCCAGCGCCGCAGCCGCGGCCAGGCCCAGGGCGTTCTGGGTAATCGCCAGGATTGCCGAGAACACCGTCACCGCCACCAGCAAGCCCAGAGCCGCCTTGGAGTCGAGCAACGGATGCAGGCGCATGGCCGCGAACACCGTCAGGTACAGCACCGCGATGCCAGTCCCCTGGAGCATAAGCGCATAGTTACTGTTGCGTTGGCGCAACCACCAGCCCAGGCCCAACAGGCCCAACGCACTGGCCGCGACGCCGGCGTAACGCAACTCGATCGGCACCACCATGCCTTCGGTGGCATAGCGCAGCAAAAACGCCAGGCCGAGGAACAACAGCACCACGCCGACCCGCAGTACCGTGTTGCCGCCGAACAGCCAGTTGCGCGCGCCAATCACGGCGCGGTCGAACAGATTCGGGCCACGCGGGGCCGCCGGCTCCGCAATCACTGGTTCCAGAGGCAAAGGGGCAAAATCACGCTCGGCACGTCGACTGGACGTCTCTGGTGCGGGCTTCCAAATGTCATCGGGCAACGGCTGGCTGGCCTGGGTGGCCATCGTGGAAACGGGCTCGAGATCTGGCGGCAACTCCCAGACGAGCTCTGGCTCGGTGTGCGCTTCGGGCTTCGCGGCCTGGGGCACGACAACCTCGGGCGCTGGCGCAGGCTCACTCGATGCGGCAACGGCCCCGCGCTCGAACACTGCCAGGCGTGCCTCCAACGTGAGCAAGCTCTGCTGGGCCTCTTGCAACAAGATCTGTTGCTTGGCCGCCTGGACACCCAGGCGCCCCAATCGAAACGACTGGGCGATGCCAAGCCCCACCAAGGCGCCTATCAGCGCATCGGCGAACGACTCGTCCACCACCCAGCCGAGTGCCAGGCCCAACAGCGTCAAGATCCATTGCATGGTCGATATCCCTAAGCGGCCCGTTGCGGGCATGACCGGGGTGATGCGGTGCCTGGATCAGTCTAGTGGAACCCCCCAAACCCTATGGGAGCGAGCTTGCTCGCGATAGCGGCATGACAGACACCTTAAGGCTGACTGATACACTGCTTTCGCGAGCAAGCTCGCTCCCACATTGGAATGTTGGCGCTGCCAATTGCTGAGTCCGGCCACACAGCCCGGCGAAACTGGCGCCTAGTATATCGACGAAGCCCAACCGCCGTTGGGCTTCGCTCACATTTCTTACAGCAAATGCTACTCCAGGGCTTTCCAGATATCGGTGGCGTACTCACGAATGGTCCGGTCCGAGGAGAACCAGCCCATGCGCGCGGTGTTGAGCACCGCCGAACGCCACCATTGCTTGGAGTCGTGCCAACGCTCTTCGACCTTGGCCTGGGCGTTCCAGTACGAGTCGAAGTCGGCGCAGACCAGGAAGCGGTCGTAATCGACCAACGAGTCCACGAGCCCGGCGTAGCGCATCGGATCATCCGGCGAAAACACTCCGCCGCGAATCGCCTGCAACACATCGTTCAGGCGGTGGGACGCGGCGATGTCCGGCGCGGCGCTGAATTCGCCGTTTTGCTTGCGGGCTTCCACCTGCTCGGCGGTCAGGCCGAAGATGAACATGTGTTCACCGCCGACGCGCTCATGCATCTCCACGTTGGCGCCGTCCATGGTACCGATGGTCAGTGCGCCGTTGAGGCCGAACTTCATGTTGCTGGTGCCCGACGCTTCGAAACCGGCCGTGGAGATCTGCTCCGACAGGTCCGCCGCCGGAATGATGCTTTCGGCCAGGCTGACGTTGTAGTTGGGCAGGAACACCACTTTGAGCAAGCCGCGCACGGTCGGGTCGTTGTTCACCACCCGGGCGATGTCGTTGGTCAGCTTGATGATCAGCTTGGCCTGGTGGTAACTGGCAGCGGCCTTGCCGGCGAAGATCTTCACCCGCGGCACCCAGTCCACCTCCGGCTCGGCGCGAATCGCCTGGTACAACGCCACAGTGTGCATCAAGTTGAGCAACTGGCGCTTGTACTCGTGGATCCGCTTGACCTGCACGTCGAACATCGCCGCCGGATTCACAGCGATGCCCAGGCGCTCGTGGATCAGATAGGCCAGGGCCTTCTTGCTGTGCAGGCGCTGCTCGGCGAACAGCTTGCGAAACGCTGGCTTGTCGGCAAACGGCTCCAGTTCGATCAAGCGCTCCTCGGGGTTGTCGAGCACGCTCGGGCCGAGGGCATCGACCATCATCGAGGTCAATTCGGAGTTGGCCTGGAACAGCCATCGGCGGAAGGTGATGCCGTTGGTCTTGTTGTTGATCCGCTCCGGATAGAGTTTGTGCAGCTCGGAAAACACCGTGCTGCGCATTAACTGGGTATGCAGCCCGGACACCCCGTTGACGCTGTGGGAACCCAGGAACGCCAGGTTGCCCATGCGCACCCGGCGACCATTGTCCTCTTCAATCAGCGAAACCGAACGCAGCACATCGAAATCGTGCACGCCCTTGGCCCGCAGTGAATCGATGTGCTGGGCGTTGATCAGGTAGATGATCTGCATGTGCCGGGGCAACATGCGCTCCATCAGCCCCACCGGCCAGGTTTCCAGGGCTTCGGGCAGCAACGTGTGGTTGGTGTAGGACAACGTGTCCTGGGTGATCTGCCAGGCCGCATCCCAGGCCACGTCGTAGACGTCCACCAGTTGCCGCATCAGTTCGGCCACGGCAATGGATGGGTGAGTGTCGTTGAGCTGGATTGCCGCGTGATCGCCCAGGGTCAGCACCGAGGTGTGCATGTTGCGATGGCGACGCAGCAGGTCCTGCAGCGAGGCGGCCACGAAGAAGTATTCCTGGCGCAGACGCAGTTCCTGGCCAGCCTCGGTGCTGTCGGCCGGGTACAGCACGCGGGAAATACTTTCGGCCCGGGCCACTTCGGCTACCGCGCCCAAGTGGTCGCCGGCGTTGAAGCGCTCCAGGTGCAAATCTTCCACAGCGCGGGCGCGCCACAGGCGCAGGGTATTGACGCTGGCTCCGCGCCAGCCCACCACCGGCGTGTCGTAGGCAATGGCCCGCACGGTTTCGGCCGGGGACCAGACTTGCCGGGTCTTGCCGGCCTCATCGGTCACGGTTTCGACGCTACCGCCAAAGCCGATCGGGTAGACCACCTCCGGGCGCTCGAACTCCCAAGGGTTGCCGAAATCCAGCCAATGCTCGGTCTGCTCCTGCTGCCAGCCGTCAACGATGGCCTGGCGAAACAAGCCGTGCTCATAACGGATGCCGTAGCCATGGCCGGCGATGCCCAGGGTGGACATGCTTTCCATGAAACACGCGGCCAAACGGCCAAGACCGCCGTTGCCCAATGCTGCATCTGGCTCGAGCAGACGAATGCGCTCCAGGTCCACACCCAGTTCGGTCAGGGCTTCGCGCGCCGTGTCCAGCAGGCCGAGGTTGCTCAGGCTGTCGTAGAGCAAGCGGCCGATGAGGAATTCCAGGGAGAGGTAATAGACGCGCTTCTGGCCCTTGCGGTAGATCTGTCGCGTGTGGTCCATCCAGTGTTCGACCATGTGGTCGCGGGCGGCAAGGGCAATGGCTTCGAACCAATCGTGATCAAACGCATGATCCGGGTCCTTGCCGACGGCATAAGTGAGTTTGGTCAACACGGCGTCGCGAAATGCGGCAACTTCAGCTTCGCGAACAAGTGGTTCTTGAGTCATTGATAAGACCTCGAACGAGCATGGAATTGTCTGAGCCTAGACGGTCTGACAGACGGTACAGGCTCTTGGTTCGGTGGATTTCCCCGAGTGTCGGAGAATCGCCGCCATGGAATTGCCGGATGCTCGAATGAATGCAGGGGCCGTGCCGATCCGGGCGGGTTTGGCCGGGATGAAAAAAAACTGGCGGATGGTCGTTCAAAATTTCACCAGTCCCGGTATGATCGCGCGCCCTGATGCATGCTGGTAAACCGTGATGATGAAGCCCAACCTGATCGCCGCCGCGGAGATCGACCGACTCGATACCTGGGCCAAGTACTCCGCCCCGATGTGCGGTTCCTGCGTGTCGAGCTGCTGCACGCTACCGGTGGAGGTCAAGATCAAGGACCTTATCCGCATCGGCATCGTCGATGAGTTCGAACTGGGCGACCCGCCGAAGAACATCGCCAAGCGCCTGCAAAAGGAAGGGATCGTCGAGCGCTACAACCAGAAGTCGGAAATCTTCACGCTCCAGCGCATGAGCAACAACGATTGCCTTTATCTGGACCGCAAGAGCCGGTTGTGCACCATTTATGAGAAACGCCCGGACACTTGCCGCAACCATCCGCGGATTGGGCCACGGCCGGGGTATTGTGCCTACAAGCCCAAGGAAGCGGAACGCGAGCGCAATCCGCGGACGCTGGATCGCTTTTGATCAACTGATGTTCGGCGGTGCCTGATCTGACGCCTTTGCGAGCAAGCCGGCTCCCACAGGTCCAGCGCCGTCCTTGTGGGAGCGGGCTTGCTCGCAAAGACGGCCTACCCATCACCACATCATTTCAGGCACAAAAAAACGCCCCCTATCTCACGATCGGGGGCGTTTTTTATTCAGCCTGGGCTAAACGATCAAGCCTTGGCTTTCTTGGCGGCGCGGGTACGCTCGCTTTCGTCCAGGATTTTCTTGCGAAGACGGATGGACTTAGGCGTCACTTCGCACAACTCGTCGTCCTGGATGAATTCCAGGGCCTGTTCCAGGGTGAAGCGAACAGGTGGAACCAAGGCGATGGTTTCGTCTTTACCCGAAGCACGCATGTTGTCGAGCTTCTTGCCCTTGGTAGGGTTCACGCCCAGGTCGTTGTCACGGCTGTTCAGACCAACGATCTGGCCGCCGTAGATTTCCTGGCCGTGCTCGACGAACAGCTTGCCACGCGCCTGGAGGGTTTCCAGGGAGTAAGTCAGCGCCTTGCCGGTTTCGACGGAAACCAGGACGCCGTTCTGACGGCCGGACATGTCGCCGGACTTCATCACGTCGTAACGGTCGAAGATCGAGGTCAGGATGCCAGCGCCGTTGGTCAGGGTCAGGAACTGGTTACGGAAACCGATCAGGCCACGAGCAGGGATGTTGTATTCCAGACGAACACGGCCCTTGCCATCCGGCACCATGTTGGTCAGGTCGCCCTTACGCAGGCCCATCTCTTCCATCACCTTGCCCTGGGATTCTTCTGGCAGGTCGATGGTGACGTTTTCGAACGGTTCGTGCTTCACGCCATCAACCAGGCGGATGATCACTTCCGGACGGCCTACAGCCATTTCGAAGCCTTCGCGACGCATGGTTTCGATCAGTACCGAGAGGTGCAGTTCGCCACGGCCGGAGACCTTGAACTTGTCAGCCGAGTCGCCTTCTTCAACGCGCAGTGCAACGTTGTACAGCAGCTCTTTGTCCAGACGCTCCTTGATGTTACGGGAGGTCACGAACTTGCCTTCTTTACCGCAGAACGGCGAGTCGTTTACCTGGAAGGTCATGGAAACGGTTGGCTCGTCGACGGTCAACGGCTTCATCGCTTCGACGGTGTCCGGGTGGCACAGGGTGTCGGAGATGAACAGCTCGTCCATACCGCTGATGCAAACGATGTCGCCAGCCGCTGCTTCTTCAACGTCTACACGATGCAGACCGTGGTGACCCATCAGCTTCAGGATACGACCGTTACGCTTCTTGCCGTCGGCGCCGATAGCCACAACCGGGGTGTTCGGCTTGACGCGACCGCGGGCGATACGGCCAACGCCGATCACACCCAGGAAGCTGTTGTAGTCCAGTGCGGAGATTTGCATCTGGAACGGACCGTCACGGTCAACCGCCGGCGCCGGTACGTTGTCGACGATCGACTGGTACAGCGGGGTCATGTCTTCAGCCATGTCGTTGTGGTCCAGACCGGCAATGCCGTTCAGGGCCGAGGCGTAGACGACTTTGAAGTCCAGCTGTTCTTCGGTGGCACCCAGGTTGTCGAACAGATCGAAGATCTGGTCCAGGACCCAGTCCGGACGCGCGCCTGGACGGTCAACCTTGTTGATGCACACGATCGGACGCAGGCCGGCTTCGAAAGCCTTCTTGGTCACGAAACGGGTTTGCGGCATAGGGCCGTCCTGGGCGTCAACCAGCAGCAGCACGGAGTCGACCATCGACATCACGCGCTCTACTTCACCACCGAAGTCGGCGTGGCCCGGGGTGTCCACGATGTTGATGTGGTAGCCGTTCCAGTTGATGGCGGTGTTTTTCGCCAGAATGGTAATACCGCGCTCTTTTTCCTGGTCGTTGGAGTCCATCACGCGCTCGTCGTTGAGCTCGTTGCGCTCCAGGGTGCCGGATTGACGCAAGAGTTTGTCTACCAGGGTGGTCTTACCATGGTCAACGTGGGCAATGATGGCGATGTTGCGTAGATTTTCGATCACTTGTGTATCTCGATCAGAGGATTCGGTGTGCTGACAGGTCGTGGCAGCGATTTACGTTGAGTCCGACAAGGCCGTTACAGCCTGGCGGCGGCGTCGGGGGGCCGGTGACGCAGGCCACAGGCAAACAGCCCCGGGCACTTAGCTCGGTCGATAAACGCGCACATTGGCATGCCCCTCACTGAGCAAATGGTGGGCATGCAGGCGACTCATCACGCCTTTGTCGCAATACAGCAGGTACTGGCGAGTAGGGTCCAGTTCCTTGAAACGCGCGTTCACGGCATAGAACGGCATCGTTTTTACCTCGATGCCGGCAATCTCCAGCGGGTCGTCTTCAGCGTCGTCCGGGTGACGGATGTCGATGATGATCTGACCGGCCAGCGCTTCGCCGACTTCTTCAATCTGAATGTCCTGGCCCAACTCATCGATGACTCGATCGATCGGCACCAGCCTGGCGTTTTCGAGCGCACGCTCAAGCACCGCCATGTCGAATTCTTTCTCTTCGTGCTCCACCCGCCCGCGCTTGGCCGCCGTCTTCGGATTGACCGAGATGACGCCGCAGTACTCCGGCATGTGCCGGGCAAACTCGGCGGTGCCGATTTCGTTGGCCTGGTCGATGATGTCCTGCTTGTGGCTGGCAATCAGCGGCCGCAAGACCAGCTTCTCGGTCACGCAGTCGATCACCGACAAGTTCGGCAACGTCTGGCTCGACACCTGGGAGATCGCCTCGCCGGTCACCAGCGCATCGATGTGCAGGCGGTCGGCAATGCTCGACGCGGCACGCAACATCATACGCTTCAAAATGACGCCCATATGACTGTTATCGACTTTGCCGAGAATCTCGCCCAGGACTTCCTCGAACGGCACACTCACAAATAACACGCGTTGGGAACTGCCGTACTTCTTCCAGATGAAGTGCGCCACTTCCATCACGCCCAGTTCATGGGCGCGCCCGCCGAGGTTGAAGAAGCAGAAATGGCTCATCAACCCGCGACGCATGATCTGGTAGGCGGCCACCGTGGAGTCGAAACCGCCGGACATCAGCACCAGGGTCTGCTCCAGCGAACCCAGCGGATAACCGCCGATGCTGTTGTGCTGGCTGTGGATCACGAACAGCCGCTGGTCGCGAATTTCGATGCGCACTTCGATCTGCGGATCTTTCAGCGAAATACCGGCCGCGCCGCACTGTCGGCGCAACTGGCTGCCGACGTACTTCTCCACATCCATCGAACTGAACGGGTGCTTGCCGGCACGCTTGCAGCGCACCGAAAAAATCTTGCCGGCCAGGGCATCACCATAATGGAGCATGCACTTGGCAAGGATGTCGTCGAAATCCCCCAGCGGGTATTCATCGACTTGCAGGAAATGCGCGATGCCCGGCATGCAGCTCAGGCGCTCGGTCATTTCCTTCAGGACCTTGGGCTCACTGACACGGGTTTCCAGCTCGAGGTTGTCCCACACGCCATTCACCACCACGGCCGGGTCCAGGTCTCGGAGCACGGCACGGATGTTCTTGGCCAACTGGCGGATGAAACGCATCCGTACCGGGCGGCTCTTGATGGTGATCTCGGGGAAGACTTTTACGATTAGTTTCATGAAAACAGCGCGCGAACGGCCAGCCGAAAAAGGGGGGCGCGGATTATAGCGGAAATTGCTCAAGGTTTAACCAGTTTATGTGCAGATGGTTTTGCATGCACCAAAACAGGTCATTATCGATTGACGACGCCACATTGCAGTGCGTTATTGTCTGACAATCTTTGATTAACGCCCTTAAAAGCGTGGATTTGGTGCAAAAAACCCATGCTGGGGCACTGGCATGCAATTTGCTCCCTTGTGAGGCAGGTTGCCTTGGCAGAGTATTCGCGCCGGCATCACCCATATCTAAGGGCACTCCACTACCCGCCCGAAGCCACCCGGAGGACATATGTCGAAGTCGGTTCAACTCATCAAAGATCATGACGTCAAGTGGATTGATCTGCGCTTCACTGACACCAAAGGTACTCAACATCACGTGACCATGCCGGCCCGTGATGCGCTGGACGACGAATTCTTTGAAATCGGGAAAATGTTCGACGGCTCCTCCATCTCTGGCTGGAAAGGCATCGAAGCCTCCGACATGATCCTGATGCCGGACGACGAAACTGCCGTCCTGGACCCGTTCACCGAAGAGCCGACCCTGATTCTGGTCTGCGACATCATCGAACCTTCGACCATGCAAGGCTATGACCGCGACCCACGCGCCATCGCCCACCGCGCCGAGGAATACCTGAAGTCCACCGGTATCGGCGACACCGCTTTCTTCGGTCCTGAGCCTGAGTTCTTCATCTTCGACTCGGTCAAGTTCAAGTCTGATATCTCCGGCTCCATGTTCAAGATCTTCTCCGAACAAGGTTCGTGGATGTCCGACCAGGACGTGGAAGGCGGCAACAAAGGCCACCGCCCAGGCATCAAGGGCGGCTACTTCCCGGTTCCACCGTTCGACCACGACCACGAAATCCGTACCTCCATGTGCAACGCACTGGAAGAGATGGGCCAGACCGTCGAAGTTCACCACCACGAAGTGGCAACTGCCGGCCAGAACGAAATCGGCGTGAAGTTCAACACGCTGGTCAAGAAGGCTGACGAAGTCCAGACCCTGAAGTACTGCGTACACAACGTTGCCGACGCCTACGGTCGCACCGCGACCTTCATGCCTAAGCCACTGTACGGCGACAACGGTTCGGGCATGCACGTTCACATGTCGATCTCCAAAGACGGCAAGAACACCTTCGCAGGCGAAGGCTATGCCGGCCTGTCGGACACCGCCCTGTACTTCATCGGCGGTATCATCAAGCACGGTAAGGCGTTGAACGGCTTCACCAACCCGTCGACCAACTCCTACAAGCGTCTGGTACCAGGCTTCGAAGCTCCGGTCATGCTGGCCTACTCGGCTCGCAACCGTTCCGCCTCGATCCGTATTCCTTACGTGAACAGCCCTAAAGCCCGCCGTATCGAAGCGCGCTTCCCGGATCCGGCTGCCAACCCGTACCTGGCCTTCGCCGCACTGATGATGGCCGGCCTGGACGGTATCCAGAACAAGATCCACCCTGGCGATGCCGCTGACAAAAACCTGTATGACCTGCCGCCTGAAGAGGCCAAGGAAATCCCACAGGTTTGCGGCAGCCTGAAAGAAGCCCTGGAAGAGCTGGACAAGGGCCGTGCGTTCCTGACCAAGGGCGGCGTATTCAGCGATGACTTCATCGACGCTTACATCGCGCTGAAAAGCGAAGAAGAAATCAAGGTTCGCACCTTCGTACACCCACTGGAATACGAGCTGTACTACAGCTGCTGATCCAGTAAACGCCGCCACGCACGGCGTGAATAAAGAGAGGCCTCCTTCGGGAGGCCTTTTTTATGGGCGCAGGTTACGTGCATGATGCCTCGTCGCTCCCCCATAGAAGACGAGACCGCCCATGACTTTGCGCTTCAAGCTCTGCCTTGCCCTGTCTGCCGCACTGCTGGCCTCCACCGCCGAAGCCGCCTCGGCTCGCGCCCCCGAGGCCCTTAGCCCGTTGCTTAACGCCATTGGCGAACGCCTGGCCCTTGGCGATCAAGTGGCGTTGAGCAAATGGGACAGCCATAAACCGGTAGAAGACCGTCAGCGCGAGCGTGAAGTCATTGCCGCCGCCGTTGCCCAGGCACCGGCCTACAAGCTGAGTGGCGAAACCGTGGAAGCGTTTTTCGCCGCCCAGATAGAAGCCAACAAAATGGTGCAGTACATCAACCTGTCCGACTGGGCCCTGGAAGGCAAGGCCCCCGACCTCCCACGCCCGGACCTGGTGGGAGAGATCCGCCCGCAACTCGATCGCCTGCAAAAACGCCTGCTGCAACAACTGGCCGACTTCACCCCCTACCGCACAGACCCGCAGTGCCCGCAATGGCTGGCCCGGGCCACCCACCACAACAAGCAGCACCCGGTGCACCGCCTCGCCCTGATCCGAGCGACCGGTGAGCTGTGCATCTCCCCAAAATCCTAAGACAACCCCCCTCCCCCTGTGGGAGCGAGCTTGCTCGCGATGGCGGAGTGTCAGGCACAGGGATGCTGGATGTGCCGGCCTCATCGCGAGCAAGCTTCCCACAGGGGTTATGTGCAACAACTTGGGTCAATCACCCTCCCTGACCTATGCTGCAACCCATCACTTTTCGTTTTCGGTCGATTTTCCATGGGTCGTGGTTTTTCAATCATCCTGTTCTTGCTGCTGACGCTGCCCGCCGCCGCGCAGATCTACAAGTACACCGACGCCGACGGCAACACCGCCTACAGCAACCAGCCGCCTCTAGGCGTGCCGGCCCAGGCGGTGGAGTTGCCGCCGCTCAACAACATCGAACGCCAACCCCCGGCCAGCCCGAAAACACCGCCAGCCCCCGCCAACAGCGACGAGCCGCGCAATGCCTACGAGATATTGGAACTGACGGACATCCCCACCGACGAGGCCCTGCGCGCCAACAATGGCACCTTCACCGTTGGCGTCCGGGCGCAACCACGCCTGCAGAGCCCGCATCTGTTCCGGCTGTTGCTGGACGGCCAACCCTACGGCCAGGCGTCCAACGTGCCGCGCCTGCAATTGGTGAATATCGATCGGGGCGAGCACAGCCTGGCGGTTCAAGTCATCGACGGGGACAATCTCGTGCAACAGAGTGAAACCGTGACGTTCACCGTGCAGCGGGTGCACCAGCCGTGATCCGCTGGCTGATCGCCCTAGGCCTTTCGCTGGCCGCGCTGCCGGGCATGGCACAGGTCTATACCTACATCGACGCCCAGGGCAATCGCGTCTTCACCGATCAACCGCGTCCCGGCAATGCGAAGAAGGTACAGCTGCCCCCCGCCAACCGCCTGCCAACGCCGCCCGCCAGCACAAACCCTCCGCCCGCGGCAGAAGCCCCGCCCAAGCCACTGTTCCATTACGAAATGCTCCGGCTGCTGATCCCCGAGCCGGACGCGACGATACGCAGCACCGCAGGCGAACTGATCGTCAGCGTCACCAGCGAACCCGGCCTGAAAAAAGGCCACCGCTATCGCTTGCTGCTCGACGGCCAGCCAACAGGCGCGCCGGGGCCAAGCCCGGTGTTTGCCTTGAACAACATCGATCGAGGCACCCATCAACTGGCGGTGGAAATCCTCGATGAGCAAGACCGCATCGTCGAGCGCACCGCCAACCAGCCCTTCCATATGCAACGCATGTCCCTGGCGCAAAAGCGCCGCATCAAACCCTGCGCCACGGCCGATTACGGTCAACGCCCCGAGTGCCCCCTCGCCGAAAAGCCTGAAGAAGAAAAAAGCAGCATCTTGCCGTTCTTCTGATGCCGTTCAGGATGACGCACTATATTGGTGCAAACACTTGCACGCTACTCAGTTTCCAAACCCATTTTGGTTCGAAAGTACCCGAAAAAGCTGGCAGAACGCCACGCAACTGGGCGAAAAACACCCTTTTGAGGCTCTAAACGCTTCTTTTCGGAGCCTTGGTTTGGTTTTTGCATTTTCCTTTGTAACAGCGCATTAATCGCGCGCGCAATTTGGGACCAGCCCCGAGTTGCTACGCTCCAAAAGAGGTCCTGATGACCATTAGCGACGCACTACACCGCTTGCTGCTCGACAACCTCACCACCGCGACCATCCTGCTCGATGCCGAACTGCGCCTCGAGTACATGAACCCGGCGGCCGAGATGCTCCTGGCCGTCAGTGGCCAGCGCAGCCACGGGCAGTTCATCAGCGAGTTGTTCACCGAGTCCGCCGAAGCGCTCAACTCCTTGCGCCAGGCGGTGGAACAGGCCCATCCGTTCACCAAGCGCGAAGCGATGCTCACCGCGTTGACCGGCCAGACCCTGACCGTGGATTATGCGGTCACGCCGATCCTGAACAACGGCGCCACCTTGCTGCTGCTGGAAGTCCACCCGCGTGATCGCTTGCTGCGCATCACCAAGGAGGAGGCGCAGTTGTCCAAGCAGGAAACCAGCAAGATGCTGGTGCGCGGCCTGGCCCACGAGATCAAGAACCCCCTCGGCGGGATTCGTGGCGCGGCACAGTTGCTCGCCCGCGAACTGCCGGAAGAAAGCCTCAAGGACTACACCAACGTCATCATCGAAGAAGCCGACCGCCTGCGGAACCTGGTGGACCGCATGCTCGGCTCGAACAAGCTGCCATCGCTGGCGATGTGCAACGTCCATGAAGTGCTGGAGCGGGTCAGCAGCCTGGTGGAAGCCGAAAGCCAGGGCTGCATCACCTTGGTGCGCGACTATGACCCGAGCATTCCCGATGTCTTGATCGACCGCGAGCAAATGATCCAGGCAGTGCTGAACATCGTGCGCAATGCGATGCAGGCCATCAGCAGCCAGAACGAGCTGCGCCTGGGCCGCATCAGCCTGCGCACCCGGGCCATGCGCCAGTTCACCATCGGCCATGTGCGCCATCGCCTGGTGACCAAGATCGAGATCATCGACAACGGCCCGGGCATCCCTGCCGAGCTGCAGGAAACCATCTTTTTTCCCATGGTCAGCGGCCGTCCGGACGGTACCGGGCTGGGCCTGGCCATTACCCAGAACATCATCAGTCAGCATCAGGGCTTGATCGAGTGTGAAAGCCACCCCGGCCACACCACCTTCTCGATCTTCCTGCCACTGGAACAAGGAGCCACATCGACATGAGCCGTAGTGAAACCGTGTGGATCGTCGATGACGACCGTTCTATCCGTTGGGTCCTGGAAAAAGCCTTGCAACAGGAAGGCATGACCACCCAGAGCTTCGACAGCGCCGATGGGGTGATGAGCCGCCTGGCGCGTCAGCAACCGGACGTCATCATCTCCGACATCCGCATGCCTGGCGCCAGCGGCCTGGACCTGCTGGCGCGGATTCGCGAACAGCATCCGCGGCTGCCGGTGATCATCATGACCGCCCATTCCGACCTGGACAGCGCCGTGGCGTCCTACCAGGGCGGCGCTTTCGAATACCTGCCCAAGCCATTCGACGTCGATGAAGCCGTGTCGCTGGTTAAGCGCGCCAACCAACACGCCCAGGAACAACAGGGCATGGAAGAGGTGCCGGCCCTGGCCCGCACGCCGGAAATCATCGGTGAAGCGCCAGCGATGCAGGAAGTGTTTCGCGCCATCGGGCGCCTGAGCCACTCCAACATCACCGTGCTGATCAACGGCGAGTCGGGCACCGGTAAGGAACTGGTGGCCCACGCCTTGCACCGCCACAGTCCACGCGCGGCATCGCCGTTCATCGCGCTGAACATGGCGGCGATTCCCAAGGACCTGATGGAGTCCGAGCTGTTCGGCCACGAAAAAGGTGCGTTCACCGGCGCGGCCAACCTGCGACGCGGACGCTTCGAGCAAGCCGACGGCGGCACGTTGTTCCTCGATGAAATCGGCGACATGCCGGCAGACACCCAGACCCGCTTGCTGCGCGTACTGGCCGATGGCGAGTTCTATCGGGTGGGCGGGCATACGCCGGTCAAGGTGGACGTGCGCATCATCGCCGCGACCCACCAGAACCTGGAAACCCTGGTTCACGCCGGCAAATTCCGTGAGGACTTGTTCCATCGCCTGAACGTGATCCGCATTCATATCCCGCGCCTGGCGGATCGTCGCGAAGACATCCCGACCCTGGCCAGGCACTTTCTCAGCCGCGCGGCCCAGGAATTGGCGGTCGAGCCAAAGCTGCTCAAGAGCGAAACCGAGGAATACCTCAAGAACTTGCCGTGGCCGGGCAACGTGCGTCAGTTGGAGAACACCTGCCGCTGGATCACGGTGATGGCTTCGGGTCGCGAAGTGCACATCAGCGACCTGCCGCCAGAGCTGTTGAGCCTGCCGCAGGATTCGGCTCCGGTGACCAACTGGGAGCAAGCCCTGCGCCAGTGGGCCGACCAGGCCCTGTCCCGTGGCCAGTCGAGCCTGCTGGACAGCGCGGTGCCAAGTTTCGAGCGGATCATGATCGAGACCGCCCTCAAGCACACCGCTGGCCGCCGCCGCGACGCCGCAGTGCTGCTGGGCTGGGGCCGCAATACCTTGACCCGCAAGATCAAGGAATTGGGGATGAAGGTCGATGGCGGGGATGATGATGACGGGGACGAGGGCTGAATCGCCTTTAGCCCTTCGCTGAATTTGAAGGCCAATCGCGAGCAAGCTCGCTCCCACAATGGAAACGTAACGCCTGTGGGAGCGAGCTTGCTCGCGAAGCTTTTAAAAGCGCCATGCACCGCATCAATGCACTGCGAACCGCAATTGCGCATGCACGAAGAGCCAAAACCAATCGCTCCAGGTCGAAAAAATCACACAAATAAAAACAAAAGCCCCGGAATACGGGGCTTTTCGCATCACCAGCAGTTTTTTGTGACAAGCCATTTAAAACTGGCACGCCCCCTGCAATAGCTCAATCACTACCCAGTTTCGGGGACCTTGGTACAGGCAGGCCGGGGATTCCCCATTTTATACCGGGCTCATCGAGCCCACTGTTTTGGGGGCCTTGATACAGGCAGGTCAAGGTTTCCCTTCTTTACACCAGGGCCGGACCTTCGCGGTAAGCCCTCCCGTTTTGGGGACCTTGGTACAGGCAGGCCGGGGATTCCCTCTTTTATTGCTCCTGGAGACGGACCTCCAGCCGCCAGCGGTCATCGACCTCGCTGCCGGTCCATGCCCCGCACAATGGACGCGCCGCCACCAACGTCAGCAACAACCCCTTGTCACTCAATCGCACCCGCCAGTTCACGTCCTTGCCATTGAGCTTTAACTGGCCGCTCTGCGATCGCCCTTGCGCTTCGAACAACAGCGCCACCGAGCCGTCGATGACTTCCCCGTGCAGCTTGGGTTCGGTGTTGAACCAGGCCACCACCCCACCGTCTATCACCTCGACCTGCTGCAGCACGCTCGGTTCAGGCGTGGTCAGGCGTCCGATCATCAATCCGACCATCATGCCGAAGATCGCCAACGAGCCCATCACCCGAGGCATTAGCTTCGAACGTCGGTCGGTTTGCAGCGTAGAATGCCGCTCATCTTCATCTGCGGAGCCGTGCATGTTTCACGTCATCCTTTTTCAACCGGAAATTCCGCCGAATACCGGCAATGTCATCAGGCTGTGCGCCAACAGCGGCTGCCACCTGCATTTGATCGAACCGCTGGGCTTCGAGATGGACGACAAGCGCCTGCGCCGTGCCGGCCTCGACTACCACGAGTATGCCACCTTGCAGCGCCATGCAGACCTCGCCAGTTGTCTGGAAAGCCTCGGGCATCCGCGCCTGTTCGCCTTTACCACCAAGGGTTCGCGGCCGTTCCATGACGCCCGCTTCGTCGCCGGTGATGCGTTCCTGTTCGGCCCGGAAAGCCGTGGCCTGCCGGCCGAGGTGCTGGACGCCCTGCCCGCCGACCAGCGCCTGCGCCTGCCAATGCGCGAAGGCTGTCGCAGCCTGAACCTGTCCAATACCGTGGCAGTGGCGGTTTATGAGGCGTGGCGGCAGAACGACTTCGCTTGAGGCTCAGCCTGCCAGAAACACCTGTGGGAGCGAGCTTGCTCGCGATTGCGGTGGATCAGCCGACTTTAATGTTGACTGGTGCACCGCTATCGCGAGCAACCTCGCTCCCACAGGTTTTGTGCCTGGCTGTAGGGCGCTATGCCCGACGGTCGACGCTTATTGAACGGTCGCGCCGCCTTCTTGCTGCATGCGCTGCAGTTCTTGCGCGTACAGGGCATCGAAGTTCACCGGAGCCAGCATCAGGGCCGGGAACGAACCGCGGGTCACCAGGCTGTCCAGGGTTTCGCGGGCGTAGGGGAACAGGATGTTCGGGCAGAACGCACCCAGGGTGTGGCTCATCGAAGCGGCATCCAGGTTCTTGATCAGGAAGATCCCGGCCTGCTGCACTTCGGCGATGAACGCCACTTCTTCACCGTTCTTCACAGTCACCGACAGGGTCAGCACCACTTCATGGAAGTCGTCTTCCAGGGCCTTCTGGCGGGTGTTCAGGTCCAGGCCGACGCTCGGCTCCCACTGCTGGCGAAAGATCGCCGGGCTTTTCGGGGCCTCGAAGGACAGGTCACGGACATAAATGCGCTGCAAGGAGAATTGCGGTGCGGCTTCTTCTTCGCTGGCAGCTGTGTTCTGTTGGTCAGTCATCGCAGATCCTTCTTACTTTCAGGTTCTTGAGTGGGAAATTCAGGCCTTGAGCATCGCGTCGAGCTTGCCGGCGCGCTCCAGGGCGAACAGATCATCGCAGCCGCCCACGTGGGTGCTGCCGATCCAGATCTGCGGCACGGACGTGCGTCCGGCCTTTTGGGTCATTTCGGCGCGCAGTTGCGGCTTGCCGTCGACCTTGATCTCTTCGAAAGCCACGCCTTTGTTCTGGAGCAGGTACTTGGCTCGAGAGCAATAGGGGCAGTAATCGCTGGAATAGACAACAACGTGGGCCATCTCACTTCACCAGGGGCAGGTTGTCGGCTTTCCAGCTCGTAACGCCACCGGAGAGCTTGGCGGCGGTGAAACCGGATTTCATCAACTCGCGGGCAAGGGTACCGGCGTGCTGGCCTTGGCCATCCACCAGGATCAGCGTCTTGGCCTTGTGCTTTTCCAGTTCGCCGATGCGCGCGATCAGTTTGTCCTGGGGAATGTTCAATGCCCCGACAATGTGACCGGCGGCGTAATCCTTGCTCGGGCGGATGTCCACCACCACACCGGCATCCTTGTTGACCAGCGCCGTCAGCTCGCCGGTGCTCAGGCTACGACCGCCACCCTGCATCGTATGGGCGACCAGCAACGCCAGCAGTACGACGAAGATACCGACGAGAATGTAGTGGTTAGTGGCAAATTCAATCAGGTGAGCAACCATCGAAGGAGGTTCCAGGGCGTTAAAATGTCGGCCAGTATACACAGCACGCAAGGCCGGCCAAACCCCGCCCGGCGGTGACGCCGTCGGAACTTACCTTTAAACTGCCCGTCCCTTTTCCATCGTCTTCTTTTAACCCGCCACGAGTGGATTCCATGACTACCACGCCTAAACCTTTGGTCCTGATGATTCTCGACGGCTTCGGTCACAGTGACAGCCACGAATCCAATGCCGTGTATTCGGCCAACAAGCCCGTGCTGGACCGCCTGTGGGCCACCGTGCCGAACGGCCTGATTTCCGGCAGCGGCATGGACGTCGGCCTCCCGGACGGGCAGATGGGCAACTCCGAAGTCGGCCACATGAACCTCGGCGCAGGCCGCGTGGTGTATCAGGACTTCACCCGTGTGACCAAATCGATCCGCGACGGTGAGTTCTTCGAAAACCCGACCATCTGCGCCGCCGTGGATAAAGCCGTGGCAGCCGGCAAGGCCGTGCATTTCATGGGCCTGCTGTCCGACGGTGGCGTGCACAGCCACCAGGATCACCTGATTGCCATGGCCGAACTGGCCTTCAAGCGCGGCGCCGAGAAGATCTACCTGCACGCGTTCCTCGATGGCCGCGACACCCCGCCGAAAAGCGCCACCTCGTCGATCGAACTGCTGGACGCCACCTTCCAGGCCCTCGGCAAGGGGCGCATCGCCAGCCTCATTGGCCGCTATTACGCCATGGACCGTGACAACCGTTGGGACCGCGTGTCCCAAGCCTACAACCTGATCGTCGACGGCAGCGCCGAATTCAACGCCGCCACCGCCCAGCAAGGCCTGCAAGCCGCCTACGAGCGCGGCGAAAGCGATGAGTTCGTCAAGGCCACCACCATTGGCGAGCCGGTCAAGGTCGAGGACGGCGATGCCGTGGTGTTCATGAACTTCCGCGCCGACCGCGCTCGCGAACTGACCCGCGTGTTTGTCGAAGACGACTTCAAGGAATTCGAACGCGCCCGCCAGCCGAAACTGGCCGGTTTCGTCATGCTGACCCAATACGCCGCCAGCATCCCCGCACCATCGGCCTTCGCCGCCGGCAGCCTGGAAAACGTGCTGGGCGACTACCTGGCGAAAAACGGCAAGACCCAACTGCGCATCGCCGAAACCGAGAAATACGCCCACGTGACGTTCTTTTTCTCCGGCGGCCGCGAAGAACCCTTCCCGGGCGAAGAACGCATCCTGATTCCCTCGCCGAAAGTCGCCACCTACGACCTGCAACCGGAGATGAGCGCACCGGAAGTGACCGACCGCATCGTCGAGGCCATTGAAAACCAGCGTTACGACGTGATCGTGGTCAACTACGCCAACGGCGACATGGTCGGCCACAGCGGTGTGTTCGAGGCGGCGGTCAAGGCCGTGGAATGCCTGGACACCTGCGTTGGCCGCATCGTCGAAGCCCTGGAAAAGGTCGGTGGCGAAGCATTGATCACGGCCGACCACGGCAACGTCGAGCAGATGTCCGACGAATCCACCGGCCAGGCCCACACCGCTCATACCACCGAGCCGGTGCCGTTCATTTATGTCGGCAAGCGTAACTTCAAGGTCCGTGAGGGCGGCGTACTGGCTGATGTGGCACCAACCATGCTGATGTTGCTGGGCATGGAAAAGCCGGCGGAGATGACCGGGACTTCGATCCTGGTTTGATTCAACACAACCCCCTTGTGGGGCTTGGTGCTCCTCACTTAAGGAAGTAGATGAACCTGTGGCGAGGGGATTTATCCCCGCTGGGGCGCGAAGCGCCCCCAAAACCCGAGCATGCGGTGTGTCAGATGGGTTGGGAGGGACTGCTTCGCAGTCCAACGGGGATAAATCCCCTCGCCACAATGAATCGGGCAATCCTTAAGTAAGCATTGCGCCCCCACAAAGGGGTTTGCAGTGTTTTTCCGGCCAGTTATCACACAGCCCCAAATGGGCGTTTTTTTTGCAGCGTGGGGCGGGCATACTAGGCCGTCCCTTTCCCTGGTGTCGCCCGCCTCTATGCTTCGCGTCCTGATAGCCCTCGCTCTGACTTGCCTGCTCCAACCGGCCTTTGCCGACGAGCGCGCGCAAACCCAACAACAGTTGGAAGCCACGCGCCAGGACATTGCCGAGCTGAAAAAACTGCTGGGCAAGTTGCAGGAAGAGAAATCCAGTGTGCAGAAAGACCTGCGCGGCACTGAAACCGAGATGGGCAAGCTGGAGAAGCAGGTCGACGCCCTGCAAAAGGAACTGAAGAAAAGCGAATCCGAGCTGCAGCGGCTCGATGGAGAGAAAAAAAAACTCCAGAGCGCGCGCACTGAACAGCAAAAGCTGATCGCCATCCAGGCCCGGGCCGCCTACCAGAACGGTCGCCAGGAATACCTCAAGCTGCTGCTCAACCAGCAGAATCCCGAGAAGTTCGCCCGCACCCTCACCTATTACGATTACCTGAGCCAGGCCCGCCTGGAACAACTCAAGAGCTTCAACGAAACCCTGCGCCAACTGGCCAATGTCGAAAAAGACATCGAATTGCAGCAAGCCCAGCTGTTGGTACAGAAAAGCAGCCTCGACACCCAGCGCGAAGAACTCGAGAAGGTTCGCAAGGAACGCCAGGTGGCCCTGGCCAAGCTCAATGACGACGTGAAGGCCCGCGACAGCAAGCTCAAGGCCCGCGAGCAAGACCAGGCCGAACTGGCCAATGTGTTGAAAACCATCGAAGAGACCCTGGCCCGTCAGGCTCGAGAGGCGGAAGAAGCGCGCCAGAAAGCGCTGATCGCCCAGCAGGAAGCCGAAAAAAAGCGTTTGCGTGAAGCCCAGGCCGACGCAGACGCCGGCGATGCGCCGCGCAAGCCGGTGAAATCCAGCCCCGGCGCCTTGGTTTCCAGTGATGGCGAAACCTTCGGCGGTGCTTTTGCGTCGGCCCGGGGCAAACTTCCATGGCCGGTCAATGGTCGATTACTTGCGCGCTTCGGTGAAACCCGTGGCGACGACACCCGCACCAAGTGGGACGGCGTGATGATCAGCGCCTCCGCCGGCAGCCAGGTGCATGCCGTTCATGGCGGGCGCGTGGTATTCGCCGATTGGTTGCGCGGCGCCGGCCTGCTGGTGATCCTGGATCACGGCAACGGTTATTTGAGCCTGTACGGCCACAACCAGACGCTGCTCAAATCGGCGGGGGATGTGGTCAAGGCCGGTGAGTCCATCTCCACGGTCGGCAACAGTGGCGGGCAGGATACGCCAGCACTGTATTTCGCTATTCGTCAGCAGGGTCGCCCCAGTGACCCGGCCCAATGGTGTCGTGCGCAAGGATAAGCGCGCCCATCCTATTAAGGAGTTCGTTCGACATGCTGCATTTGTCCCGCCTTACCTCGCTGGCCCTGACGATCGCCCTGGTGATCGGTGCGCCCCTGGCTTTCGCCGCCGAACCGGTCCCGTCGGCACCCGCCGCCACAGCCGCGACCACCAAGGCCCCGCTGCCGCTGGACGAACTGCGCACCTTTGCCGAGGTCATGGACCGGATCAAGGCCGCCTACGTGGAACCTGTGGATGACAAGATGCTGCTGGAGAACGCCATCAAAGGCATGCTCAGCAACCTTGACCCGCACTCGGCCTACCTGGGGCCGGACGACTTTGCCGAACTGCAGGAAAGCACCAGCGGCGAATTCGGCGGCCTGGGCATCGAGGTCGGCAGCGAAGACGGTTTCGTCAAAGTGGTTTCGCCGATCGACGACACGCCCGCTTCCAAGGCCGGCATCCAGGCCGGCGACTTCATCGTCAAGATCAATGGCCAGCCGACGCGCGGCCAGAGCATGACCGAAGCCGTGGACAAGATGCGCGGCAAGATCGGCCAGAAGATCACCCTGACCCTGGTGCGCGACGGCGGTACGCCATTCGACGTGACCCTGACCCGTGCGGTCATCCAGGTCAAAAGCGTGAAGAGCCAGCTGCTGGAGTCGGGCTACGGCTACATCCGCATCACCCAGTTCCAGGTCAAGACCGGCGAAGAAGTCGCCAAGGCCCTGGCCAAGATGCGCAAGGATAACGGCAAGAAGCTCAACGGCCTGGTCCTGGACCTGCGCAACAACCCCGGCGGCGTGCTGCAATCGGCGGTGGAAGTGGTGGATCACTTCATCACCAAGGGCCTTATCGTCTACACCAAGGGCCGCATCGCCAATTCCGAGCTGCGCTTCTCGGCCACCGGCAACGACCTGAGCGAAGCCGTGCCGCTGGTGGTGCTGATCAACGGCGGCAGCGCCTCGGCCTCGGAAATCGTCGCCGGCGCCCTGCAGGACCAGAAGCGCGCTGTGGTCATGGGCACCACCAGTTTCGGCAAGGGCTCGGTGCAGACCGTATTGCCGCTGAACAACGACCGCGCCCTGAAGATCACCACCGCGCTGTACTTCACGCCCAACGGCCGCTCGATCCAGGCCCAGGGCATCGTCCCGGACATCGAGGTGCGCAAGGCCAAGATCACCAACGAGCAGGACAGCGAATACTTCAAGGAAGCCGACCTGCAAGGTCACCTGGGCAATGGCAACGGCGGTGCCGACAAACCGACCGGTTCCGGTGGCAAGGCCAAGCCAATGCCGCAGGATGACGACTATCAGCTGGCCCAGGCCTTGAGCCTGCTCAAAGGGTTGAACATCACGTCCGGCCGCTGAGATGGGCCTGCGCTTCATCTTCGTCCTGCTGTGCCTGCTAGCGGGAGCCGTTAACGCGGCGCCCGCCACGCCCTCCTCGCCGCACAAAGCCTACCTGAGCCTGATCATCGACGACCTGGGGCAAAACCTGCCCCGGGATCGCCGGGTACTGGCCCTCCCCGGCCCGGTCACCACCGCGATCATGCCTGACACGCCCCACGCCGCCGAATTCGCCCGCGAAGCCCATCGCGCCGGCAAACTGGTCATGCTGCACATGCCCATGGACCCGGCCACCGGGCCGTTCGCCTGGCATCCGGAGCTGCCCATCGAAGAACTGGGCAAGCGCCTCGACGCCGCGTTCGCTGCCGTGCCTTATACCAGCGGGATCAACAATCACATGGGCAGCCGCATGACTGCCCAGCCCCAGGCCATGGCGTGGCTGATGGCGAACTTGCAGCAGCGACACAAGTTTTTCGTCGACAGCCGCACCAGCGCCCAGACAGTCGCCGCCGCCGAGGCACAGAAGATCGGCCTCGCCAGTGTCTCGCGGGACGTGTTCCTGGACGACGAGCGCACCGAAGCGGCCATCGCCCACCAGCTGCAAACCGCCATCGATCTGGCCCGTCGACAAGGCTCGGCCGTGATGATCGGCCACCCCTACCCACAGACCCTGGCAGTGCTCGAACGCGAACTACCCAAGCTCAAGGCCCAGGGCATCGAGTGGATCGACATCAAGTCGATGATCAGCCTGCGCAGCAATCGGGCGATGGTCGGGCATGGGAAGGATGGGGTTTATCGGTAGCGGCTGGGCTCTACCTCAAACCGCGTCGCCTTCATCTCGAGCAGGCTCGCCCACAGAGGCATGCTTTGTGTTCACAGCCCCCCCTGTGGGAGCGGCTTGCTCGCGAAGGTGTCAGCCCAGACAACCCGTGGTTTGGCTTGAAGCTGATCGTCCCCACGCTCTGCGTGGGGATGCATCCCGTGACGCTCTGCGTCACCTGCCAGAAGCGGAACGCGGAGCGTCCCTGG
>NZ_FPIX01000082.1:0-4277 GCF_900119205.1 Pseudomonas sp. NFACC16-2
AAAACCTATGTGATGGATGAACTCGTGGCGACTTATAAAGGGTATACGGCGTCGGTTTACATGGTGGTTACACAGACAACTCCCGCGATAACCATTCAAGCCCCTGGCAGCTTGAAAGGTTTGACAGAAGTCGCTTTAAGAGCCATAGCCAATAACAGGGATATTACCGAACACGTTGAATGGAGTATTGAATTCAACGGCCCCGGCTCATGGCACAGCGAAACCCCAGGCGTCTATAAGGTTGACGAAATGGCCCCGCAGGCTTTCGTGTTCATCAGAGCGTCCTGGGACTCGGTGGTTATAGGTGTTCTTGAAGGTCATCTACTGCTGGCGCTGCCCTTGCTCGATATTCCCGATGTGCCGCTGAGTGTTGCCGCGATTGAGGGCGGGACAGGCCTGGCTTATTGATCTGTATAACGACTTGCTATTAAAGCTCCCCATGGGCTCGACGCCTTGGTGCAACGCAATAGCGTTGTAGTCGACATAGTCGTCGGTCATGACATTGCCGCGATGGCCATAATGAACGGCGCTTTTTTAACGGGAGGGCTACGGCGAGTTGTCGATACGGTAACAGACTGCAGAGCACCGGTAACCTAACAGTTCTGATAGTGGTCGGCGCGATCGGTCAGGGGTAAAACGTCTTTATCGCTGCATGAAAACTCAACGAGGGTGTCAAACCCATGAATACAAAAGATGCCCCGCCGGCTCCCCACATTCCGCTGCTCGGTCGCGATAACGTGATCGATCTGGAGGTGTTGGGAACAGACGACTTGTTGACCTATGTGCAGTACCCAGGGCTTGCAATAGGTCATGGGATCGAACCCAACTGGCGAGGGCGTAGCCCGTTGGGCGAAGCGATCGATGAAACCAACTACCAGGATGTCGATGACCGTTTGGAACATGACGAGAATGGTCAACCAAGAATGCCGATAGTGATTGAGAACGCCAAACTCATCGGCCTGGATCAGGGCGAAGTGTTTTACTCCTATCGGCAATCGGATGGCGGACCGCTGGGGGAAGAGTCCCGGCGTCTGTTTTTTTATGTGGGCAAGCGCGTCGGTATCCTGAGCTTGCCTGTGGCGCAGATGAAGGAATCTCACGCATTGTGCGTGGACCCAAGCGCCATCGCCGGCCCCGCGCTCATCTCCACCGCGCCTTATCAGGCGATGGCCGAAGGTGATGAGCTTACTTTCACCTGGGTGGCCCATCGCGCTACCGGAGGGACCCCTACGACCCATACGATACGCCGGACATTGAGCGCCGATGACGTGGGCAAAACCCTGGAGTGGTCTTTGCCCAAGGCACAACTCACATTGATCCAGAACGGTGGTCATGGGGTTATGCGGTACCAGGTGCGGTACGCCGATCCACAGGATCCGCTCACGCCCGAATCAACTTCCGCCGAACAGACCATTACGGCAGTGGACACCCTTGAACCGTTGTTGCCTGAACTGATTGTCGCGGGTGCCGACAGTGGCTCGATTGACCCGGCACGACACCCCGATGGCTTGCCCGTGCAGGTGCCACTGTATGGCAGCCGGCAGTCAGGTGACGTGGTGACGGTATATGCGCAAGGCGACACCAACCTGCTCGCTACCGCGCTGCTGGATGTGTCGGCGGTCGAGAGCGGGATCATCACGCTGGTCCTCGAACACCGCTGGTTACAGGAGAACAACGGCAAGGTTGTCGAGCTGCTTTATCACTATGCGCGGGCAGGGGCTTCGTTCAGCTCGCGCCCGTTGACGCTGATGGTTCGGCGCCCCCTTGAGCTGTATGCACCGAATGTGGATAAGGCCAATCTTTACGATGACGACGGGTCGGGAGTGGTCAAGGGGTGGGTGAATGCCGCTGATGTGCTGACCGGGGCCGTCATCGATATCCCGCAGGACTCCGTGATTGGCAACGATGACAAGGTCAGCATGATCTGGGACGGCTTTGGCGATCCGCTGGTGGTGACGACACCCTCGATCGGCAACGACAGGCGATTCAACATTCCCCGTACCGCCGTACCGATGAATGTGGGGAAACATGTTTTGATTCATTACGAGGTTCTGCCGCCAGATGAAGCCGTTCCTCACGCTTCACCGTTTTATGATCTGGAAATAAGAAACTTCGACAGTGGTTGGCCGCGGATCCAGGCGGAAAGGCCGAGACTTAGCGGTGGCTCTATCAAGTTGAGCGAGATCACCGACCCGGTCATGCTCTTTAAATTGGAAAGCTGGTATTTCATGGCGGAAGGGCAACTTCTAAAAATTCAGGCAAGCGGCGTATCGTCAGCGACAGGCCAGGTAGTGACTCATACGATGCGTGACGAAACGCAGCCCCTTACCGACGATGAATACTACGTTGGATATATATTGCCAGCGCTTGATAAGGGCTTTTTAAATTCGCTGGTAATGGCTGAAAACCTTTCTATCTTGGTTCAGTTGAGTTACGACCAGGGCAGCACTTATAAGAAGGTGGATGAACGGCTGTTTCTTCTGGCGCCCTGAACGCACTATTTTTTTGGATGGAAAGACTGATTGTCGTTGAAGGGCACGGTTCGGTAATCGCTTTTTGCTGTTCCGGCGATCAGATGGTTTTGTGACGTTTATCTCGATAGGAAGCGCTCAGTCGTGAGTGTGCGAGACGGCTCGGCTCACCATTGATTTTGACATTTGAGGGTATGGCAATGGCAACTACCTATACGTTGGCAGAGCTTCTGAGCTGGATGAAGGATCAGGATCGCATGAGCAAATGGGATGCGATTGTGGCCATGGAACGCAACAAAACCAATCTCCTGCTGATTCAAAACTACATTGATAAGTTCAATTTGGGCAGCTATATCCCGGCCATCACCGGAACCATTGCAACAGGTGGTAGCGGTGGCAAATTTCGGGAATATATTCAAGATTTTGAAATGGATGTACCTCGTTTGTATTTCGAGGATACCGGTCTTGATAATTCGAAGGCCAATCTGCGGATGGCCGTTGTGGCCGGTCGTCAAGTCTCCATCGAAAAAGACGTGACGGTGTGGCATGTCACGCGCATCTTGGATTATGACCCGCTGGACGGGCCGAGCTTATTCCTGGACCTGTTATTGCCCGAGGTGTCGGGAGAAATTGCCGACAATGGGAATATCCGCCTGGACCTGAGCAAAAGCGATAACTTTCGCTTGACGTTTGCCGAAACCCAGACAGAACAAGAACTGGCCGGCAGAGTTTTCAAGGCCTTGTTTAATCGATTGGATGATGAACAGCGTGTCTGGACCCTGGGCACGATTAAGCGGGGCACCAACCCCATGATGCAACCGCATTCTTTCGCCTTGCGCACGCAGCAGGGTAGCCAGGAGGGCGAGGGAGCGATGCTTGCCTTCGTGCGCATGGAGGGTAGACATGAGGGAGACACGCCTGGCGCGAACAGCGGTTTTCGTTACTTGATCCCGAATGACGCCGGAAGGGATTACTCTGCCACTGTATTGGTAGGGCGAGGCCGAGTAGTTATTGCTGAGTTGGTTCGATCGCTGGGGGAGATGATTGAGAGCAATGATTTTGATTATGTTTTTGATGACGGTAACGGAGATATTGTTGCGACAGCTAAAAGGGGGGGGATTAAGATTCCTCGTGGGGCATTTAATCATCGTTTGGAAATGACCTCCGTGTTGGGTCCAATATGGGCGGATCTTGAGATTAGTCATCCTGAATTTCTTCTAGCGGCCAGTGGACGTCTGAAGGTTGAGCTGCATGGGCAACAGATCAGCGTTCGGTGGCTATGTGCCGGGCATGTTAGCGCTAGCATGAATGTCGTAGCAACTAATTTTGAGGCGCTTCAAGAGCTCATAGATATATATCCGAACAGGAGCTTGTATTACCATTTAACCGTCACGGCGTATTACCAATTAATTGATGATGGCGCCGGTGGCACGTTGAAAAGAATAAGGTATGATGTTGAAAGCGCTGTAGATCCTGAGTCGGGTGTTGATATTTTTAAGTTTGGCGATGCCGTTAAGCGTAAGTTGAGTTTGGCAAATTCAGTAGATCCAATAACGGATTTAATAGGCAGGCTGTTCATTTTAATAGGGCTGATAATGATACAGCTTGCTGAGATTTTACTTAATTTGTTGTCGACGGATGCGTCGGAGATAATCGCGGGTGCAATCAAAGAGCAGTTCCCTACGGGCCGCGTTGTGTCGGGATTTATTGCGGAAAATCTCGAGCTTAACTACGGCGAAACCATTCAGATGCTCAATTTACAGTCCCCTCATGATGTCGGCCTGTTCGGTCGCATCAATCCCGCTC